>DATATJ010000186.1:0-16684 GCA_036268855.1 Vicinamibacterales bacterium | reverse complement strand
TAGCGCGCCGCGGCGCGGATCACGCGGAGAACGCCAGCTGCAGCAGGGTCGCCTGTTCGATCTCGTGGGCTTTGGCCGATCCCGTGGCCGGGCTGGCCGAGGCGGACCGGCGGATCGACCGGACGGGCCGGGCGCCTGAGAGGCGCCGGAGCCGCGGGATCACGAACGAGCGCGCGCCCATGTTGGCCGGCTCCTCCTGAACCCACACGATCTCGCGGGCGGACGCGTGCTCGTGCAGCGCGTCGGCGAGCTCATGCAGCGGAAACGGATAGAGCTGCTCGATCGAGACGATCGCGATCTGTGCCGCCTTCCGCTTCTCGCGCTCGATCCGCAGCTCGTGTCCAATTTTGCCCGTGCACACGAGCACGCGGCGCGCGTCCGGCACGGTGGAATCCGGCAGCACCCGCAAGAACGCGCCATTCGACAGCGCGTCGATCGACACGCTGGCCGACGCGTGCCGCAGCATGCTCTTCGGCGTGAAGACGACGAGCGGCGTGCGCCATACGCTCAAAGCGTGCCGCCGCAGTAAATGAAAATACTGTGCGGAGGTGGAGGGCTGGCAGATCTGGATGTTGTCCTCGGCGGCCAATTGCAGGAAGCGCTCGAGGCGCGCGCTCGAATGCTCCGGACCCTGGCCTTCGTAGCCGTGCGGGAGCAGCAGCGTGAGCCCCGACCACCGCCGCCATTTGTCGGCGGCCGATGCGATGAACTGATCGATCACCACCTGCGCGCTGTTCGCGAAATCGCCGAACTGCGCCTCCCACATCACCAGCGCTTCCGGATAGTCGCGGCTGTAGCCGTACTCGAACCCCAGAATGCCGGCTTCCGAGAGCGTCGAGTTGTAGATGTCGCAGCGGGCCTGGTCGGGCGCGACGTGCGCCAGCGGCATGTAGGGCTGTTCGGTCTCGACGTCCACGAGCACCGCGTGGCGATGGTTGAACGTGCCGCGCCGCGAGTCCTGGCCGCTCAGCCGCACGGGCACGCCGCTGCCGACCAGCGACGCGAACGCCAGCGCTTCCGCCATGCCGTAGTCCACAGGGCGCTTGCCGGTGGTCATCTCGAGGCGCTGCGCCAGCAGGCGCTTCACCTTCGGGTGCACGTGAAAATCGGCGGGAACGTGCGTGAGTGTTTCCCCCAGCGTGCGGAGCGCGTCGGCAGACAGGCGCGTCTCCGCGTCGTACTCCGGCCGATGCGCGCCGCCGCGATAGGGACGCCAGTAATCGGGCAGTGGAGAGAGCACAGGGCGCGCCGTCAGCGTGCCCGCGTCTTCCTGGGCGGCGCGCATCGCGGTGCGAATGGCCTGAACCCGTTCGGTCGCATCGACGCCCATCTCGCGCGCAAACAGCTGCCACAGCGGCGGCCGGCTCATGATCGCCTTGTAGAGCACCGGGTGCGTCACCGTCGGATCGTCCACCTCGCTGTGCCCGTGCCGGCGAAAGCCGATCAGATCGATCACGACGTCGCTGTGGAACGCGCGCCGGTACTCGACGGCCAGCTGCCCGACGCGGGCGACGGCCTGCACGTCCTCGCCGTTGACGTGAAAGATCGGGACGGGCTGCCGCTTGGCGGCGTCGGTCGCGAACCGCGTGGCGTGCAGCTCCTTCGGCACCGTCGTGAATCCCATCAGGTTGTTGACGACGATGTGAATCGTGCCGCCGACGGAGAAGCCCTCGATCTCGGCGTAGTTGAGCGTCTCGGCGACCACACCCTGGCCGGCGAAGGCGGCATCGCCGTGCAGCACGATCGGCACGACCTGCGTCCCATCGTCGTTCGTGCGGACCTGGCGTGCGCGGGCGCGGCCCATCACCACCGGCATCACGGCCTCGAGGTGGCTCGGGTTCGACACGAGCTGAACGCGGAGCGCGCGACCCGACGCGCCGACATAGTCGCCCGTTGCGCCCATGTGATATTTCACGTCGCCGCCGCCGAGGACGCTGCGCGGGTCCAGATCCTCGAAGCCCGCGAAGACCTCACGCGGCGCCTTGCCGACGATCTGCACCATCACGTTCAGGCGGCCGCGGTGGCTCATGCCGAGCAGCACCTCCTGGCCGCCGTGGCCGGACGCGGTTTCGAAGATCTCGTCCAGCAGGGGAATCAGCGCCGTACTGCCCTCGAGCGAGAAGCGCTTGGTGCCCGGATAGCGGGCGTGCAGCACCTCCTCGAAAATCTCGGCGCCGATCAGCCGATCGAGAATCGGATCGCGCGCGAACACCGGCGGTGGCGCCTCGAGCTGGCGCTGAATCCAGCGGCGGCGCGCCGGATCGGGCATGTGCATGAATTCCGCACCGATGGTGCGGCAATACCAGCGGCGCGCCTGAGCGGCCGCTTCGCCGGCGGCGTCGAGCTCGGGATGTGGTTGCGGCTCCAGGCGGCCGAGCGGGTCGAGGGTCGCCTGGAGATAGCCCCAGCGACGAAAGGTATCGAGGATCTGTGCCTCGTCCAGGGGGACGACGTCCAGGAGGTCGCTGCGAGTCTGTGGATTGGGAGTCACCTCTTGGCTGTGTACCACAAACCTGCGTACCACGTCACGTCGAGACCCGTCCCGGGGACGGGTTTCCGTACACATCCGCGACGGTGGCTTGCGTTTGATCGGCCGCCGCTTCAAGCAGCCTCCCGAAGGGCTGGGCAACGACAATTCGCCCGTCGCCCACATGTGGCGGACGCTGGCGAGTCCGGACGCGCCGCTGTAGCGCGGCAGGTCTGGCGGCACGCCACCGCCGGCGATCATCGAGCTCCCTGCAACCAAACGGCGGCGCCCGCACTCCAATAAGCGTGGATACCCGTTCAATCCTCCGGTTGACGCGGCGGATAGAGCGGATGCTCCCGCTGCTCGCGGTGATGATCCGCGTGATCGTGTGCCGGCGCCGCTACCGGCGTGATCTGCGGAACGTGCCGCAGGAACGAGACCAGCCGCCACGTTTCCTCGGGCGTGTGCTCCGTCTTCCAGCCCGGCATGCCGGTCCATCGCACGCCGTTCTGAATCACGTAGAACAGCGCGCCGTCGCTCATGCTCTGCACGGAGGCACCCGCCAGGTCCGGCACCTTCGGATACATGTACTCGCCGATGTCGGTGCGGCCGCGTCCATCGGCGCCATGGCACGTCGCACAGTGGTCTCCATAGTGATCTGCCGCGTCGCGCCAGGTGTCAGCGTCGACCGCGTAGGGATTCTTCAGCGAGGCCGCATCCGGTGGAATCGACAGCCGGACGAGCCGACCCGCGACCGCCCGTTCGATTCGACCGGGTGGCGTCTCCGCGGACAGGCCGCCGCCTGCCACGGACGCGTACGCCACCACCACCGCGACGAACGCGAGCACGATCACGGTGATCAGGGCGTCGCGCATGAAGCGCGTCATGATTGCGCCGCCGCGCGCATGAGCCAGAGAGCCGCGCCGCCGCCACCACCTGATCCATGAGTCATCACGAAAGCACCTCCGCTCAATCCGATGCAAGACCGCGGTCGTTCGTGGCAGGGCACAACTCTTGGATGGGCTGAGGATGGAGGCGGATACACATGACCGACAGCAACGCGCTCGCGCTTCTCACCGATCGTCCGGGTCTTGATGCGCTGGCTGAACCCCTGAGCCGCGCGGTGCGCGACGTTTACGCATCCGCCGGCGACGCCGGACGGCAGTTGAAGAACGCCGCGCACGGGGTCTGGCTGGGCCATCCGCTCCACCCGGTGTTCACCGACATCCCGCTCGGCGCCTGGACGACGGCGTTGGCCTTAGACGTGGCGTCGGTCGCGAGGCGCGACCGCGGGCTCGGGCGTGCGGCCGATTGGGCGGTCGCGATCGGGCTGGCCGGCGCAGTGGGGGCGGCGGTCACCGGCCTCACGGACTGGAGCGAAACGGACGGCCAGTCGCGTCGAACCGGGTTGATGCACGGCCTGATGAACATTACGGCCACCGGCTTCTTCGCGATCTCGTACGCGCTGCGCAAGAGCGGCTCGCGCGAGGCCGGACGCACGTGCTCGGCGGCGGGCCTTGGGATTGCCGCGGCCGCCGCGTATCTCGGCGGCCATCTCGTGTACGACCGGCGCGTGGGCGTCACCCACGCCGACGCGGAGTTGCCCGAGCAGTTCGTCGCGACAGCCGAAAGCGCCGCGTTGTCCGACGCCGCGATGATTCGCGGCAAGGCGGACGAGACCGACGTACTCCTCGCGCGCCAGCACGGCCGCGTTTGCGCGCTCGTCCACTCGTGCGCGCACATGGGTGGGCCGCTGTCGGAAGGCACCCTGAAGGACGGGTCGGTGGTCTGCCCGTGGCATGGGTCGGAGTTCGCGCTGGCCGACGGCCGCGTCGTGAACGGCCCTGCGACGCAGCCGCAGCCGTGCCTCGTCGTCAGGGAGCGCGGCGGAGCCATCGAGGTGAAAGCGCCGGACGCGTGACGTTCCGCGTACTCAGACCTGGATTCTGATGTGGCGCCGGTACATCACGCCCGCGGTGGCCAGGGAGATCGCCACCAGCGCCACCGCGAAGGCCAGCGACGCCCACTCTTCGCTGAATGCGCCGCCGATTCTCGGCTCGAGGATCTCCCAGAACACCCACGTCTTCATCGTGCCGCCGCTGCCTGGCGGGAGCACCGGCTGTTCGAAGAGATCGCCGAGCAGCCCGGACAGGAAATAGATCGCCAGCGGGTTGAAGCCGAGCCAGACGAACGGGCGCGCCCAGGTGCGGACGCCGGCGACGTCCACGACGAGATAGCACATCGTGAAAGTGAACGCGGCAAGGCCGGCGGTGACGAGGGCATACGATCCGCTCCAGAGCGGCTTGTTGAGCGGCCAGAAAATCGACCACAGCAGTCCGATCGCGATCGACACCGTGCCGCCGAGCAGCAGGCCGCCCACGCGCGGCGTCATCGGTTGCCGCCGGCGGATCCAATCGCCCGCCGCGGTGCCGAGGAGCGCAGTGCCGACAGTCGAGATAGTGCCGAGCAGGCCTTCGGGATCGCCGAGCGGCGTCAGCAGGTGCCGGCCGAACACCCACGCGTCAACGAGCGCGCCGAGGTTGTGCCCCTGCGTGGGCGCCATCGCGGCTTCGCCGCCGAAGGGAATCAAGGTGAGCAGCGCCCAGTGGACGAGCAGCAGCGCGCCGGCGATCGGGATCCGCTGGCGCGGCTTCGTGTGGAGCACGAGGATCGCCGTGGCGAAATAGACGAGCGCGATGCGCTGCAGGACGCCGGGGATCCGGAGCGCGGATTCGGGGGCCGCCGCCGCGTTGAGGATCAGGCCGAGCACGATCAGCACGACCGTGCGGCGCAGGATCCGCACGTACAGGGCGGTCCGCGCACGTCCGGGCTGGACGCGCCTGGCGAACGCGAACGGCATCGCCATGCCGAGGATGAAGATGAAGAACGGAAAGACGACGTCGGCGAACGAGCAGCCGTTCCAGGCCGAATGCTCGAGCGGCTCGAACACGTGATCCCAGCTGCCCGGGTTGTTCACCAGGATCATGCTGGCGACGGCGAATCCCCGAAACACGTCGAGGGATTCGACGCGGTTGCCGTCCGCGCTCACCGCTTCGCGGTCGCGGTGCGGTGGCCGGCCGCGCGCCGGTTCGGCGCGACATCCTCTCCGTCGCACCAGCACGCGGCGTGCTCTTGCGGCTCGCTTTCGAGAAACAGCTCGTTCGGGCGATTGAACGCTTCGAGAAACGGGCCCATGGCCAGCACCTGGGTCGCGTACTGCGCGAGGGCGTTCTGTTTCGTGGCGCGCTCGCGGGCGGTCAGCGTGAGGACTTTCCACGGACGGTTCGCGGCCAGCATGCGGGCCGGCGGCGCCAGTTCCGTAATCTCCTCGCCCGTCGGCTGCGCCGGCCAGTGAGGATAGTGCACCAGGTAGTGGAGCTCGAGCGGCGTGATCGGCGCGCTGCCGCCGGCAACCGCGCGCAGCGCCTCATGCACCCAGAGGTGCGTCGTGCAGTGGTCGGGGTGCTCGTCGCGCGGATCGGGAATCAGGACGATCGTCGGCTTGAACGCGACGAGAATCTGCTGGATCTCGCGCTCCAGGTCCTCGCCGCGATAAGCGACGCGCGACAGCAGCCGCTCGGATCGCGGGGGGCTTGCGCGCTTGGTATAGGGCGACTGGTACGCCACGGCCGTTATCGGCCGGCGCTCGGGCGCCAGCTCACACAGCCCGTCGTCTGGAAAGCCGAGCATGAGGAGATCCGCGCGCGGAACGCCGAGCGCCGCGGTCGCCGCGATGCTCTCGTGCTCGCGTCGAGTCCCGTAGCGCCGATAGTCGGCCGCCGTCGGGCGCTGGATGTGGGTTGCGGCCTTCACGCCGGTCGAAAACGCGTCGCCGCTCGTGATCTGAACGACTCGAACGGCGCCCCCACCGCGGATCACGCGCTGAATCAATCCAGCGCCGCCGATCGTGCCGTCGTCGGGATGCGGCGAGACGACCAGCAGCCGCGTGCCGTGCGGCACGACGAGCTCGGAAGGCGCCGCGGACTGAGCGGTGGCCGGCATCTGGACGAGCCACGACGCGCACGCAGCTACGCCGTACGCGAGTCCCGCTCGCCGCGCCGCCGCCCACCGCCGCGCCCTCAGCGGACGCGCTCCGTCACGAGAGACATGAATACTTCAAAGATAACCGCCCGCGGGGACGCGGTCAAATGTTTCCCGATCAGCTCGTGGGGGAAGTGCGCAGTTCGTCAACGATGCGTCAGCGATCGCGGCGGGATGGTCGCGTACGTTTGAGCTGATCGATCTCGGCTTGCAGTTGTGCGCAACGGCGGACCTGGGTTTCGTATTCGAGCTCCAGGCGATCGATCCGTCCGGTGCATTGCGCACACTCGACCGCGAGGGCCTTCAGCTTGCCCACCAACGCGCCGAGGCGGGTCTCCTTGCGTCGGCGTGCTCTCGGCGAGCGCTTCGTTTGCATTCGCACGATCGTATGATGCCTGTGCCGAAGGCTGTCAACCGGTGGAACGCAGCGATTGCGTACATTCCGCCTCAAATCTTCATAGAGAATGCGTGAGCGTCAGAAGCGCGCCCTGAGCGACAACTGCACGCGCCGTGGTGCGGAGGCCGAGATCGCCTGTCCAAAAAACGGCGAGCTCAAGTTCCCGACGTAGAAGTTCTCGTTTTCACGATTCAGGACGTTGAACGCATCGACGCCCAGCGTGACCGCGCGTCCCTTCGGGTCGCGGCTCAGGGTCACATCGTGCGACCAGCGCAGATCGAGGGAGGCATAGGCCGGCCCACGGAGGCTGTTGCGCGGAATGCCCGGCGGACGCGCATTTGCGCTCCCGGTGTTGAAGAGGTCGGTGCCCAGCGTGAGCGAGTAGGGCCGTCCGGTGTAGCCCTCGAACGAGGCGCCGAGCGTGAACCAGCGGCCGGCGGTCCAGGCGCCGAAGAGCTCGATGCCGTGCCGGCGATCCCAGTCGGCGGGGCCGTACTCCTGCGACAGGTCGTAGCTGTTGGGCGGCATCCAGCCGACGCCGCTCGTGTCGTTGGACGCACGGCCGTACGAGTACTGCGCGGTGCCGTTGACGCGCTTCGTCATCTGGCCCCGCAACGTCACCTGCACCGAAGCCGTGCGCATCGTCCCGTCCGATTCGATTTCGCGGACCACGCCGCGCGTCGGATCCGGTCGAGCGAGAAACAGCGGTGGCGCGGGTGCGTTGAGATCCAGGGAGCGGAACTGATGGTACCCGCGCGAGCCGACGAAGGTCAGCGCGAGCGTCGTCTTCGGGGCGAGCTGGCGCTCGACGCCGAGGCTGTATTGCAGGCTGAAGGGGATGCTGACGTCCGGCGCGAGCACGACGGTGTTCGAGGGCTCGGAGCCCAGGCTCTGGCCCGGCGCCAACGGATTCGGATAACCGGGATCGACGAGCACGACCTGCTGCAGATGCTGACCGTCGAACCGGAGTAGATCCTGAATCGGCCCGGGCCCGGTGCGATCGTAGAAGACGCCTGCGCCGCCGCGGATGACCGTGCGCCCGCTCTCGCTCGGCATGTACGCGAACGAGGCGCGCGGCGCAACGTTGTTCGTGTCGTGAAACACGGTCTGCCAGTCGTACCGGATGCCGAAGTCGAGCGTCAGGCTCGGCCGCGGCCGCATCTCGTCCTGCAGGAACAGGCCGACGACTTTCTCCAGGAACGCGACCTGCCCGTCGCCGCGCTGCTGCGTAAACGAGTACGGCTGGCCGAGCGCGTAGCTCTGAAGGCTTGAAAAGAAGAAGGTGCCGCCGGTATTCGTGTTGTCGACGTAGCCGCGCCAGCTCCAGTCGGGAATGTTCACGCCCGCCTTGAGCACGTGGCCGGCCGGCGACCAGGTGAACGCGTCCACGAGCGTGAAGTGCTTCTCGGTGCGCAGCGAGTCGGCTTGCGCGCCGCCGCCCACGAACGCGTCGTTGACGACGATGCGTGGCTGGGTGCTGAGGCTGACCGACGGCTGCCGCTCGAAGCCGACCATGAGCTTGAACTCATGGAGGAGCGTCGAAGTGACGATCGTCTGCTGCGAGTAGGTCGTATCGTCCTCGCGCTGGCTCGTGTTGCGGCCGGCCTCGGCGAGGGTCGTGCCGCCGACGCCCTGGTTCGGCGTGCTGCGCTGCTGGTGCGAGAAGCGCAGCGAGATCGTGTTGTGCTCGCCCTGCTGCCGGTTGATCGTCGCGGACGCCAGCGTGTTCCGGAAGGGCGTCGCGACGTTTGCCTGAACCTTGCCGGCGAGGGTGTCGGCGAACACGATCGACTGACTGTCCTCGGCGTCGTGCGATCCCGAAATCACGAAGTTGGTTTTCTCGAAGCCCTCGACCGGACCGCCGAGGCTGCCCTCGACGACGCGCCGCTGCTCGGGCGGCTTGCTCACGGCGAAGGCGTTGCGGGCGTACAACGCCGAGTCGCGAAACCGCAGATTGAACGTCCCCGAATAGTCGCGGCCGCCCGGTTTGGTGACGATCTCGATGCGTCCCCGGCCAGGCCGCATGAATTCGGCGGCGTAGGGATCGTGGTTGATCTTGATTTGCTGCACGGCGGAGGTCGACACCGAGAGGGCATTCACCTCGACGCCGTCCACGACGATGGTCGCGCCGTTGGTGCCGAGGGCGCTCGAGTCGAGAAAGCGCGAGACGGCCGCCACGACGTCGCCGTCGAGCACCGGCAGGTCGTCGAGCGCCTTGGCGTCCACCGCAACCGCGTCGAGATTGCCGGCGGCGCTGCCGCTGGTCTGGTCGCCGCCGCCCGATACAGACACTTCCTGCGAGAGCCCCTCGATCTGCATGACGATCGTCAGCGGGCTCGGCGCGCGGGCGGCGATGCGCAGCTGCGTGACGCTCGCCGTAAAGCCGGGAAACTCGACGCGCAGTTCGTAGGCGCCGACCACGACATGCTCGAAGCGAAAAGCCCCGGCCGTGTCGGTGACGATCGGCGCCGGCGGGGTGGTCGCGGCCTCGCGTGTGAGCGTAATCGTCGCGCCGGGCAGCACGGCTCCAGTCTGATCCTGTACGTTGCCGGAGACGACGACGCCGCGTGCCGCCGTCTGCGCCGACAGGCTGGCGCCCGTCCCGAGCAGGATCACGAGCAGCGCCAACACCCTTGGAATTCGCACAATCATCATCCGGTCGCCAGGGAGTCCTAGATTTTAGCGAAAGGCAGATGACGCCGCCATGACAGCGAACCGTCAGGGCGCGATCAGCGCGAACGACGGGGTGTGTCGCAGCGGCATCGCGCGCAACTCTCGCTGCGTGCCGGGATCGATCGCGAAGACCGTTTCCTCGTCGCCGGTCATCGCGTAGATTCGCGCGCCGTCGCCGGTGGCGACGGCGGTCAGACACGGCACGCTCGTGCCAATGGTGCCGGTGCGCGACCACGTCCGCGTGTCGAGGATGCGGATCTCCCGCGCCACGCCGAGGCCGTCGCACGGACCGACGGATACAGCCACCCCGGCCGCGGAGGCTGCCAACTCTGCACATCGACCGGGTTCCGCTCCGAGGAGTCGGACGCGATGCTGCTCAGCGCCAGGAGCACAAGCAGGGACGAGAGCCGCGTCGAGCTCATCGCGGCTTCGCACGCTCCGCCGACCATCGGGTTTGGTTCCTTTGGAGATTATTTTGCAAATAAGCACCCGAGGCGCCAGACTCACGGTGACGTGATCAGGTTCCTGCAACCTCGTCCCAGCGAAGCACGGCCTGACTTTTGTTCGCTGACATGACTGCCGCTGCGAACGACACCGACGTTCTCATCGTGGGCGCAGGCCCGACTGGCCTTGTGTTGGCCCTCTGGCTCACGCGCCTCGGCGTGCGCGTCCGCATCATCGACAAGACGGCGGAGCCCGGCACGACGTCGCGTGCCATGGCGGTCCAGGCGCGCACGCTCGAACTCTACGCACAGCTCGGTCTGGCGGCGGCGGTGGTCGAACGCGGACGCAAAGCGGTCGCGGTCAGCCTCTGGACGGCGGGCCAGCCGGCGGCGCGGGCGGTGTTCGGCGACATGGGCATCGGCCTGAGCCCGTACCCGTTCGCCGTGATCTTTCCGCAGGACGAACACGAACGGCTGCTGATCGCCCACCTGCTCGATCTGGGCGTCAGCGTCGAGCGTCGGACACAGCTGCTGGCGTTCGAAGAGCGTGACGGCCGTGTCCGTGCGCGTCTCGGCCGTCCGGATGGTTTCGAAGAGCCGTGCGATGCCGCGTACCTGGCCGGGTGCGACGGCGCACGCTCCACGGTGCGCGAGGCGCTGCACATCGGCTTTCCTGGGGGAACCTACGATCACGTCTTCTACGTGGCCGACGTCGTCGCCACCGGTGCGGCGCTGGATGGCGCACTGCACGTCGCGCTCGACGTCAGCGATTTTCTCGCCGTGTTTCCGTTAAAAGACGCCGGCCATGCGCGGCTGATCGGCACGGTGCGCGCCGAATCGGTCTCGCGCCTCGATGATCTCGCATGGAACGACGTCAGCAAGCGTGTCATCGACTGGATGCGCATCGATGTCGAGCAGGTACGGTGGTTCTCGACCTACCACGTGCACCATCGCGTCGCCGAGCACTTCCGCGGGAGCCGGGCGTTCATCGTCGGCGACGCCGCGCACATCCACAGTCCGGTTGGCGGGCAGGGGATGAACACCGGCATCGGCGACGCCGTAAACCTCGGATGGAAGCTGGCGTCGGTCCTCCATGGCTGCGCGAGCGCGTCGGTACTCGACACGTACGAACCGGAGCGCATCGCGTTCGCCAGGCGTCTGGTGGCCACCACGGATCGGGCGTTCACCGCCGTCACGAGCGACGGCACGCTCGCGCGATGGCTGCGGCTGGAGGTCGTGCCGCGCGTGGTTCCTGCGTTGTTTCACTTCGCCGCCGCACGGCGCTTCATGTTTCGCACGGTTTCGCAGACGGCCGTGAACTATCGGGGCAGTGCCCTGAGCGTCGGTCAGGCGGGCGCCGTGCACGGCGGCGATCGTCTGCCCTGGGCAGCGGTCAGCGGACAGCCCGGCGAGATGGGCAACTTTGGACCGCTCACGTCGCTCGACTGGCAGGTTCATGTGTACGGAGAGGCCGCGCCGGACGTTCAACGTACGTGCGACGCGCGCGGGATTCAGCTGCACGCCTTTCCGTGGAGCCCGGAAATCGCCCGCAACGGTCTGCAGCGCGACGCGTTGTATCTCGTGCGCCCCGATGGCTACCTCGCGCTCGTGGAGGCCCGCGACCCTGCGCACGTACTTGCGAACTATCTCGACACTCACTCGATCCATCCCCGCACAGCACAGGAGGGAGGCAGCAGATGTTGAAGAGCGCGCCGATCGTCCCCTACATCCCGGCCAGCGACGTCGCACGGGCGCGGAAATTCTACGAAGAGAAAGTGGGCATGGTCCCGAAAGAGACCTACGCCGGCGGTGTGTTCTACGACTGCGGCAACGGCTCGTCGGTGTTCCTGTACCAATCGGCAGGTGCCGGCACGTCGAAGGCCAGCACGGCGTTCTGGGCGGTCGACGATGTCGTGGGCGAAGTGGCAGCGCTCAAGGCGAAAGGCGTCGTGTTCGAAGAGTACGACATGCCCGGCATCAAGACCGTCAACAGCGTTGCCACGGGTGGGGGAGCGAAGACCGCGTGGTTCAAGGACAGCGAGGGCAACATCATGGCGATCAGCCAGCGGGTGTGAAACCGGTCGGCCTCGATCGACATGCCGGCCGGGCGACCATTTCGTGCGGAGCCGTCCGACCGTGCGGTCGCGACCGCACAGTCGCGGGCGTGGTTACACGGGAGTGCATGCCTCGGCACATGGATTTTCCGGCATTCCCGTTGCACCCACCGGCCGCCATGGATCCCGCCTCCGGACGAATGCGCGTCGTAGTCGCCGACGACGATCGCGTGACGACGACGCTGCTGACGCACGCGCTGGCGCGCTTCGGCCTCGACGTGGCGGTCGCGCACGATGGCCTCACGGCCTGGGATCTCCTGTCCAACGGTCCGGCGCCTGCGCTCGCGATTCTCGACTGGACGATGCCCGGACTGGACGGCATCGAGCTGTGCCGCCGCATCCGCGCCACGTCGCTCGCCGGGACGTACGTCGTGCTGCTCACCGGGCGCGACAGCCGCGCCGATCTCGTAGCCGGGCTCGACGCGGGCGCCGACGACTACATGGTGAAGCCGATCGATGCGGAGGAATTGCGCGCGCGGGTCCAAGTGGGCATCCGCGTCGCCACTCTTCAGGCCCGGCTCGCCGAGCGCGTCAACGAGCTACGCGTCGCACGCGACGATTTCGCCCGGCTCGTCAGCATCGATGCGCTGACGGACCTCTATTCCCGCCGCTGGTGGTTTCACCTCGCCGAGGCCGAGCTCGCCCGCGTGCGGCGCGGCGGCAGCGTCTTCAGCGTGATGGTCCTCGACCTGGATTTCTTCAAGCAGGTAAACGACAACTTCGGCCACGACGCCGGCGACCGGGTGCTCCAGGCGTTCGCGGCAATGCTCCGGAGTCAGTGCCGCCAGTCGGACGTCGTCGGACGGCTGGGCGGCGAGGAGTTCGTCGTCATGCTGCCCGAAACACCGATCGACGCAGCAGAGCGTGTGGCGAGCCGGATCAGGGAGAGCTGCAGCGCGCTCGCCATCCAGATGCCCACTGGCATCATCACGCCCTCGTGCAGCATCGGCATCTGCGAAGGCTCCCGCGAAGACGACGCCATGGAGCGGGTGCTGCAGCGCGCCGACTCCGCGTTGTACGCCGCCAAGCGCGGCGGGCGCAACTGCTGGAAGTCGTACGGGCTGGCGGAAGCCAGCTGACGCCCGCCCCACGCCCACGATACTCGCTCCTACCCGCGCTTCTTGTCTCCTTTGACTCCGGCGCTGCAATTGCAGACAAGGGGGGATCGGGAGGAGAACATGAAAAAAATAGCCCTGGCGTGCAGTTTATGTTTGATCGCGAGCTCGGCCTTTGCGGCGTTGTCGAAGGATGAGGTGAAGCGGCTGAACGAGGCTGGGACAATCCTGACGGAACTGCGGAATACCCCGGACAAAGGCATCCCCGAGCAGCTCTGGGAGAAGGCACAGTGTGTCGTCGTGATTCCGTCGATGAAGAAGGCGGCGTTCATCGTCGGCGGCGAATACGGATCGGGTGTGATGAGCTGCCGGCGGGCCAACGGATGGACTGCCCCGGTCTTCATGCAGCTGGCCAAGGGTAGCTGGGGTCTCCAGATCGGCGCGCAGCAAGTGGATCTCGTCCTTCTGGCGATGAATCGGCGCGGCGTCGACAAGTTGCTCGAAGATAAAGTGTCGCTCGGCGCCGATGCGTCGGTGGCCGCCGGTCCCGTCGGCCGCGCGGCGAACGCGGCGACCGATGCGCAGTTGAATGCCGAAATGCTGGCGTATTCCCGCACGCAAGGCGTGTTCGCGGGGATCGACCTGTCGGGCGGCGTGCTCAAGCCGGACAAGGAAGCCGACGCGCGCGCCTACGGAGAATCGACGAGCGCGCGGGACGTCGTGTTGGGCGACACGCATCATGTCGCAGCGCCGACACAGGCGGCGTCGTTCATTCGAGCCTTACGGCGCGACGTGCGCGCGACGACCGGCCGTAAGTAACCCTCAGCATCGCGGCCCCGCTGGCCGCACTCGAGCCCTGCAGGGCGGGTCCTTCGGGGCTCGCCTTCGTTCCGGGCGGTTGTGCAACGAATTCCTCCCTGGGATCACTAGCGATTCAAGGCACCGGCTGCCCGGTCGGCCCCAAGGACGTGGGAGGGTAAGATGCCAGGAATCGCACACCATCCGGCGGCAGAGAGCTCCCGCGCGTCGCTGCTCGTGAGCGCTCCTGGCGTCAAATTCGCGATCGGCACGATCGCGTCGCTCTGCGCGGTACTCGTGCCGCGGCTGCTGGCGGCGCTCACGGTGCGCGATCAGGCCGACGTCACATTCATCAGCCGCGACTTCGCCGGCTTGGCGGTGCTCTTCTCGGCGCTGGTGGGGCTCGTCGTGGCGATTCTCGAATGGCGCGTGCCGCGAGCGCCGCGCGATACCTTCATGACCACGCTCGGCATCCCGGCGATTCTGGCCGGCGCGTTGAGTGCGAACCAGAATACGCAAGCCCTGCAGCAGGCGGCCAAAACGCAGGGCGACCTGGTCAACGTGCTCAGCGGGCAGGCCGGCATCCCCATCGAGCCGGCGAAAGCCGCTGGTGCGGCGACGGGCAGCCAGCAGGGGCGCCTCACCGATATGCTCATCCCGCCGCTGTACGCGGCTGGCGTGCAGGCCAGCGCCGTGACGACAGCGCCGGCGCAGTATGCGATCAGCGTGAATCAGCCGCGGTACTTCATCGTGCTCGACCGCGCGAGAACCCCGCAGGAGGCGCAGGCCAGGGCATCACAGCTGGCGCAGCGCTTGAGCGCGTCGGCGCCGGGCCGTCCGTTGACGTTGGGGGTGCAGCGCGACGCCGACGAGTTTCTCGTGGTGGTCGGTGGCGGTGCGCGGGCGAAGTCGGACGCGCTGATCGAGGCCGTCCGGGTGAAGAACACGTATCACGTGAACCCGACGCTCGTCGAGGTGCCGGCCGCCGGCTGATCGATGGTCGAGATCAGTCGGCCGTCGGCACGCTGAAGGTGATCGTCGTTCCGCGGCCCGGCTGGCTCCCGGCCTGGATGTCGCCGCCGTGCGCGGCGATCAGATTGCGCGCGATGGCGAGCCCGAGGCCCGATCCACGCGACGACGCGCCTTTGTAGAAGCGGTCGAAGATTTTCGGGAGATCGCCGGCCGAGATGCCGCTGCCGGTATCGGCGACCGCCACGACCATCCGGTTGCCGGAGGTGCGCAGCTCGATCGAAACCGATCCGCCGGCGGGCGTGTGCTGGAGCGCGTTGGCGATCAGGTTGGTCACGACCTCACGAAGCCGGAGCGGATCGACCGACGCGGGCGGCAGTTCGCCAGGCGCGTCCACGCGAAGCGATACCTGCGCGGCCTGTGCCTCGACAGAGAAGGCGTCCACCGCCTCGTGCAGCAGGATGGCGACATCGGTCGCTTCCTTCCGCAGCGTCAGCGTTCCGCTTTCCGCATGCGCGAGCGTCCGGAGGTCTTCGACGAGGCGCGCCAGCATCCGCGCTTCCACGAGGACCTGCCCGAGCTGCGCGCTGTCGAGTGGATAGACGCCGTCGATGATGCCTTCGATGCGCCCCTGCACCACGCTGAGCGGTGTTCGCAGCTCGTGCGCGACGTCGGCCATCAACTGGCGCCGCAGGCGCTCCTGCGACTCGAGTCGGGCCGCCATCCCGTTGAAGGCGCGCCCCACGGTCCGCAACGAGGGCGGCCCGTGCTCGACGATCCGGGCGGCGTAATCGCCGCCGGCAATCCGGTTCGCCGCCTCGACGACGTCCGCGAGCGGGCCGCCGACGCGGCGCATGACGATCGCGAGCACTACTATCAGACACGAGCCCAGAAGCGCGATCGACGCGAACGGCACGCCGAGGCCCGCCGGTCCGTGTCTGCCCAGTAGCGTCGAGACGAGCGTGTTCAGGCCCAGCGCGCTCAGCACGAGCACGGTCGCCGCCAGCATGGCGAGCCGGCGTACGAATCGCGCACGGCCGCGGCTCCATCGCATGCGCGGGTCGATCGGTGGCCAGGGCTCGGCGTCGGGCCACCAGGGCGGAGGCCGCCGGCCGCGGCGGTGCCACATCATGACTCGGCGAACTTGTAGCCGATGCCGTACACGGTGAGCAGGTATCGCGGGCGGCGCGAATCCACTTCCAGCTTGCGCCGGATGTTCTTGACGTGCGCGTCGATGGCGCGCTCGAACGCGTCGCCTTCCGTTCCCCGCACCGCATCGAGCAGCTGAGAGCGGGTGAAGACGCGGCCCGGCTGGCGCGCCAGCGCCGCGACGAGCTGAAATTCGGTGGGCGTCAGATCGATCGCGGCGCCATTCCTGGTGAGCGTCATCTTCGGCACGTCGATCGCGAGATCTCCGCGCTTCAGGACGGACGTGCCGCCGGCACGTGGCTCCGCACGCCGCAGCACGGCGCGCACGCGCGCCACGACCTCCCGCGGGCTGAAGGGCTTGGTGACATAATCGTCGGCGCCGACGTCGAGGCCTCGGAGCCGATCGGATTCCTCCACGCGGGCCGTCAGCATGATGATGGGGACGTCCGTGTCCGCGTCGCGCCGGAGGCGCCGGGCGACGTCGAGGCCGTCCATGCCGGGAAGACCCAGATCGAGGATCAGCAGATCGGGCCGGCGTGCCTGAACCTGCCGGAGCGCTTCGGCGCCGTCGCCGGCCA
>DATATJ010000185.1:0-6327 GCA_036268855.1 Vicinamibacterales bacterium | reverse complement strand
CGGGGTCGCGGCGCGCAGCATCGCGGCCGCGCAGAGCAGGCCGATGGCGACGAGCCATACATGCGTGAGCGTCGATCTGTGATCCACGAGCTTGCTCATTCGATCATGCCGCACGAACGCCGGGACGCTCATTGTGAAAGGCGAAGGGAGCAGCCGAGCTGAACAAGCAACAATATGACCAGTCCGGAGGCCTGAAAACAGCTGAAACCATCGGATTTCGTGGCGTGAGCCGCGGTATGTGTCGCCTCCGGCGGACACGCGGGTGAAAGGCGGGACAGAAAGAAGCGTTCGATCGGTGGCCAGAGACACAAAGGACGCGAAGACAGACCGACGTCCCTCTCCGCGTCCTCCGTGCTCAGGATGTCTCGGACTACTGCTGCTGCGATGTCGTTGGCTTCGCGGTGTTGCGCGAGCTCGTGATGAACTTCGCCAGGTCGTTCTTCAGCGCCTTGTGCGCCGACGGCCGGATGTAGATCATGTGCCCCGCCTCGTAGTAGCCGTAGGACACGCGATCGGTCACCTGCTTGTCGTACGCCAGGTGCGTGAAGTTGAACTCCGAGCCGCCCATCACCGTCGCCATGTCGTAGTAGCCGAACGCCACGAAGACCTTCAGAAACGGATTGCGTGTCATCGTGCCGCGCAGCGTTTCGGTCATGTCCATGTACCGGTTCTGGTCGTAGGTCCACGGCCGGACGTTGCCGGAGCTCGGATAGTGCAGGTCGCTCTCCCACTTGAGATCGTTCTTCAGGTAGTCCTGGAACAGCGCGGTGTACGGACCCTGCAGCGCCTGGTTCGAGATGTCGAACTCCTCGCGCTCGCCGGCCGCGTCCGCGTCGATCGAGGTGAAGCGGCCATCGAGGCGGCCGAGAGACAGCCGCTTGTCGCGCAGCAGCTCCTTGCGGAAGCGCTCCGCGCTCACCCGCAGGTTGGCGTTGAGGATGAATTGCGGCGACAGCCCGGTGAAGTGCGCGAGCTTCTGCGCCATCGCGGTCCGCTCGGCGTCGGTCAGCGTGTTGCCCTTGGTGAGCGCGGCCATGTAGTCGCCGAATGCGAAGGCGCGCGATTGATCGACGACCTGCTTGATGCTCATGGCCTGGAGGTCGGCCGGCAGCTTCTTGTGATACCAGGCGTCGGCGGTGAACGTCTCGATGTTGGACGCCCAGGCGACGTCGTTGTCCGGCGCCGGCGAGAGCGTCTGGTAGGTGAGCAGCGACGAGATCAGCGCGATGCCGTTGAGGTCGATGCCGTGACGCTGCTGCAGCTCGGACCCGAGGCCCGCCGAACGAATCGTGCCGTAGCTCTCGCCAATCAGATATTTGGGCGACGCCATCCGGTTGTAAGTGATCAACCAGTCGTTGATGAACTCGCCGAAGGCGCGGATGTCGCCTGTCTGGCCGTGGAACTGCGCCGCGTTGACGCCGGTCGCCGTCCGGCTGAAGCCGGTCGAAATCGCATCGACGAACACCATGTCGGTGACGTCGATGAGCGAGCTCTCGTTATCCTCAAGGTGGAACGGCGGCGCCGGCTGAAAGCCGTCGGCAGCCATCTGCACGCGCTTTGGAGCGAACGATCCCATGTGGAGCCAGATCGTCGCGGCTCCGGGTCCACCGTTGTAGAGGAATGCGATCGGACGTGTTTTGGCGTCCTCGCCGTCCTTCGTGTAGGCGACGAAGAACATCCGCGCGGCGATCTGCCCGTTGTCGAGCCGGATGGGAATCGTACCGACCGTGGCGGTGTACTTGATGTCGCGGCCGTCGAGGCGGACCGTGTGTGAAGTGGTCGAGACCTTTTCCTCGGCCGGACCGAAATGCTCTTCGCGCGAAGCGGCGGCCGCTTCGGCTTGCGGATTCGGCGGAGCCGCCGGCGGGGCACCGCGGCCCTGCGCGAATGACGGCGCGGCAGCGAGGACGAACAACGTGGCAATCAATAGATGACGATTCATGAAAATGATCTCCTGCGAGGCACTAATTTACCTCATTCCCGGCCCGCGCGAGTGCGCTGCTGCACCACGGGCGCCGGTGTCACCTCGAAGATCTGTGTCGGACCCATCCAGTCGCGGAACGCACCCTGCGGGATCAGATCGTGACGCTCGGCGGCCTGCAGCAGCATGTCGGCATAGTCGGCGGGCTTGTAGAACCAGCCGTGCACGAGGACGTAGCGCACGTGCAGCTCCCGCAGCCGCGACATCGACTCATCGTCGGGGAAGGTCTCCATGTAGTCCACGGTCGGCGCGTAGTCGGGCGGCTGGTAGCCGCTGTAGCCGTTGACCAGCGACTGCCAGTGCACCGTGGAAAAGTACATGTAGTACGGCGCGAGGCTCCAGTCGACCATCGGCAGCTCGATCACCACCGAATGATCGAACGTCTTGAGGACCTTGTAGATGTCTGGAGGCTCGCGGAGAACGTTCCACAAGGGCATCGGCGAGGATCCGCTCTCGACGCCGATGAAGATCAGCGCAGCGACGAACACCGCCTGGCGCAGCCGCGGCCGCCCCGCGCGCTCCTGCAGGTACTGGAATCCGAAGCCCGCGAGGACCGCCACCGCGCACAGGACCAGGACGCCGAAGCGTGCCGGCGCACGAAACGCTTCGAGCGCCCAGAAGTGCCGGTACAGCCAGCGATACAGGGGCCCGTTGAAGCCGAGCGACAGTGCGAGCGCCAGGGCGGCCATGGCGGCGTAGATCCAGACGAGGCGTCTCGCCCGGTGGGCAAACGCGGCCAGGGCCAGCGCGAGCGCCGTTGCGCCGGGCAGCAGCCGGAGCTCCTCGCCGTGGAACCTGGGCGCCGTCCATCCCCACAACCAGTTCTGCTGCGGCGCGGTGACGTAGCTGAGCATCGTGGCGCTGAACGTCGAGACGTCCGAGGGGTTCCGCGTGCCCAGCTCGCGCGCGTTGGCGATGTACGGCTGACCGTACAGGAAGACGATGGCGGCCGGCACAATGGCGCCCAGGACGAGCGGACCGATGGCATGGCGGCCGAGCCGCGGCTGCGAGAGGGCGAGCATCACCGTGAGCGCCGCGACCATCATGCCCAGATACGCGCCGTAGTAGAGACACGAAATGGCCTGCAGCGCGAGCAGCAGGCCGGTAAGCGCGCCGAAGCGCATCGCGCCGGTCTCGAAGATCCGGTGCACCGCCCAGAGCGCGAGCGGCATCCACATCGTCCACTGCAGCTCGAGGTGCATGAAGTGCTCGACGCGATACGGCGCGATCGTGAAAATCGTCGCCGCGACGAGCGCGGCGTCCGCGCTGCCCGTGAGGTGTCGGGCCAGCACGAACATCGCGACGCCCGATGCCAGCATGGCGCCGAAGAGCAGCGAGTTGTAGACCAGCACGGGATTGGCGTGCGCCCACAGGAACGGAAACGCGAGGAGCCCTTCGAGCAGCGTCGCGTCGGTGTACGCGAGCGTGCGGACGTGGGGCGAGAAGATGTTGCCGTCGAACAGGTGCCGCGCGTCGGTCAGCAGCGCGTGGGTGATCCACTGCAGCCGCCACATGCTGAGGAGCGCGTCGCCGTGCGCGGCGACCTTCGTGCTCATGTATTGGGCTTGCGGCCACGTCGTAATGATCAGCAACGCGGCTAGGAGGCCGGTTGCGGAGAGGAGTGTCTGGCCTTTACGCATCAGTCAGGCATCAGCAGACACATGCCGGCATCCGGCGCAGCCGCGGCAAGGATGATCGTGAACGCGGCATCAGAACGTCGGAAACAGTCTGCGGCGGGGCACGCGAATTCATCAAAGTATACCCTTCAGGCAAGGAGGCGCGTCATCGGCTCATCCGCTCGCGCTTCACCGACTGGAGCAGCACCGGCTGTGTCGCGTAGTTCTCCAGCGTGATCGCCGTCCGCGCCTTGTCGATGGTGATCTTGGTCGCGACCGACATCTTGCCCTCGCCTTCGCCGTCGTTGTTGAGATGCAGCTCGACAACGGTGAAGGGGTAGTCGATGGAGCGCGGCTGGTTGGCCGCTTCCCAGAACCCAATCCGCCGATCGGTCGCCAGGATCACCTGCTCGCCGCCATCTTCTCCTTTCCTTTGATGCGCATAATGCAGGTCGTATCCGAGGCCGCCGTTCAGGCGGAAGTAGCCGACGCGCGGCAACTTCTGCAGCACGTCGAGCAGCTTTTCCGGCCCCTTGTTCGCGAGCGTGGTCATCAGACGCTCCCGTTCAGCGTTGGTGGACCAGCGGTTGATCGAGATCTCGATCGTGCCCGACCCGCCGCGGGTCATGTTCACGGCCATGGCGGTAAAGCGTTCCGCGACGCCGTTGGTCTGCCCGAGCACGGCCACGCCGGCCGCCATGGTCAAGGCCGCGAGTAACACGCTCAGCTTTTTCATCTGCGGTCCTTTCTCCTGTGTTCGCTTGGGCGTGTGCAAGGTAAACTCCACGTCCCAAGCACCGCAGGAACCGAGGATCGGCAGATGAGCTGGGGCGGCGGCGCGTGACTGACACGCGCACGACGTCAATTCGGCAGCGTCGCCTCGACACGTCTCGGATCGAGCCGCCAGATCTTTCCGGCTTCCAGATTCGACAGCCAGATGGCACCCAGGCCGACGCGCACCGCGTCGCCCCCCTTGCCGTAGAACTGCTGGACGACCGTGTTGGTGGACGGATCGATGCGCGAGAGCGGAAACTCGAACGACGTGACCCAGACGGAGCCCTCGCCAACCGCGATGTCGCCGCCGCCGCCCGGCACGCCCACCTCGATTGTGGCCGTCACTTCGTTCGTCTTCGGATCGATCCGCGAGACGCTGCCATCGCCCTGGTTCAGCGTCCAGATCGCACCGGCGCCCACCGCGACGAAGCGCGGCGCCTTGCCCACCGCAATCGTCTCGACGATCAGGTTGGTGTGCGGATCCACGCGCGCCACGGTGCTGCGCTCGGTGCTCGTCACCCAGAGGGCATCCTCGCCGAACGCCAGGCCGTACGAACCGGGCGGCACGTAGATCTCCGCCACCACGGCATTGGTATCGGGATCGAATCGCGCGAGCGTGCCCTTCGCGTCGGTGATCAGCCAGACGCTTCCGGCCCCCGTCGCGATCGATCCTTCGGAGTTGCCGATGCCGGTCGGAATGGTGGCAGTGATCGCGCCGGTCTCGAGATCGACGCGCGTGATCGTGTGGTCGCCGCAGTTCGGCACCCAGAGGCTGCCGAAATCGGCGGCGAGGCCGGAGCACGGCGCCTTCCCGGTGGGGACGACGGCGGCGACGAGATTGGCTTTCGGATTCAGCCGCGAGACACTGTTCTTCGGCTTGTTCGAAATCCAGACCGCAGCGTCCACCGCGATCCAATCGGGCGCGCCAGGGACGTCGAAGATGGCGTCGGGCTTGAGCCGCTCGATCGGAATCTTGACGCCCGGCGTCGCAACGCCTGGCTTGGGCGGAGGCGACTGCAGGGTCGCCAGCGCGGCCGTCAGGAGATAAATCACAGATTTGCCCATGTGGTCCGTGCATAATAGCCGGTCATGATCCCTCGCTGCACGCTGAGAAGCGCCGGGTGGTTGATCGCGGCGGCGATGCCGCTGGCAGTCCAGATTGCGGGCGAGGCCCGGCAGAGTCCGGCGTCGTCCGTGGCGCAGACGGCCGAATTCTTCGAGGCGAACATCCGTCCCGTGCTTGCGGCGAACTGCTACGACTGCCATACCGAGGAGCAGCTCGGCGGCCTCCGCCTCGACTCGAGAGACGGCTTGCTGAAGGGCGGCAAGTCGGGCCCGGCGATCGTGCCGGGCGAGCCCGACCGAAGCCTGATGATTCAAGCCGTTCGCCAGAGCGGCGCGCTGAAGATGCCGAAGGGCGGGCGGCTGAAGCCGGAGGAAGTGGATGCGCTCATCGAGTGGGTCCGCGCGGGCGCAGTCTGGCCCACCTTCGCGGCTACGGCCGCTTCGGTGGGCAAGCCCGAATCCGCGGCGTCGGCAGGCACGTCGGCGCCTGCCACCCAGCCGACCGCGTCCGTGAAACCGACGGCGCCCGCATACATGATCAAACCGGAACAGCGGGCGTTCTGGTCGTTTCAGCCGATCCACACGTCCGCGGTCCCGGAGGTGAAGCGGTCCGACTGGGCGAAGACCGACATCGATCGCTTCGTGCTCGCCCGTCTCGAGCAGGAAGGTCTTACGCCGGTGCCCGCCGCGGACAAGCGCATGCTGATCCGGCGCGCGACCCTGGACCTGATCGGTCTGCCGCCGACCGTCGAGGAGATCGAAGCGTTCGAGCACGACGATTCGCCCGAGGCGTTCG
The DNA here is from genome assembly GCA_036268855.1 of Vicinamibacterales bacterium. Lineage (GTDB taxonomy): Bacteria > Acidobacteriota > Vicinamibacteria > Vicinamibacterales > CAVVIG01 > DATATJ01. Next base: position 95 of record DATATJ010000185.1, on the reverse strand, counting down.
CGCACGTGATCGATCGTCTATTGGCGTCGCCGCAGTACGGCGAGGCCTGGGGCCGGCTGTGGCTCGACGTTGCCCGATACGGCGAGGACGACTAC
>DATATJ010000184.1:0-6111 GCA_036268855.1 Vicinamibacterales bacterium | reverse complement strand
ACGATGCATCGTCGATCGACTTCGAGAGCGTGTACGACGCACTGGCCCCGATGCCGTCCGTCAAGCGCCGCCGGAACCGCAGGGTAAGCGCGTTCATGATCGAGTCGGCCCCTGAGGACTCCCAGATGAATGGCGGCACGCCGGGAATCAGCAGACCGGTCGGCGTGCGGTTCGGCGCGCGCAGGAGATCGAGATCGCCGCCTTTGGTCCCGGTGTAGCCGGCGCCGACGTTGTAGATCCTCGCGATGTCGTGCTGCACGTCGGCGTTCCAGATCTGGACGTAGCCGAGGCGGTAGTCCGGATCGACGCCGTACGTGTTTGTCGTCGTGCCCGACGGAGGCGTGGTGAGAACCGATTCGAGCGGCGCCGGCGTGGCCAGCGTGGAGAGCACCGTGTTGGTGACCGCGTACGGCGGCTGATTCGCGAGCTGCTGCGCGATCGATTGATAGACGCTCGCGCTGTAGTTGATGCCATAACCCGTTCGCACGGTCGTCGTCGGCGACGCCTTCCACGCCAGGCCGACACGCGGCGCAAACGCGCCCCGATCGGGGCGGACAATGGAGTCTGGCAGCAGGCCGGAGAACGGGCTGGTGCCTCCGGCGAGCACCGGCAGGGCCGCCGTAAAGGTGGACGGCGCGTCGAGCGTCGCCAGGCGATTGTTCGCCTCGGAGACGGGCGAGTAGTACTCCCAGCGCAGGCCGGCGTTGATCGTCAGCGACGAGCGCGCGCGCCAGTCGTCCTGGATGAACAGATCGCCCGTGTGCTGGCGGAATTGATCGACCTGCCCCGACTGAAACGTGGACTGCTGGGGGAGCCCGAGCAGGAAATCGCCGAGCGGCTGGCCCGTGTACAGCCCCGTGAATACGAACGAGCCACGAGCATTGGCGTCCGACCGGCTGTTGGCGCGGATGTCGCGGAAATCGCCGCCGAATCTGACGGTGTGCGCGCCGTGCGATTTCACGATCGAGTCGCCGATCGACGTCGTCTGATCCGTCCGCATCGACGGGCTGATGTCGCGCAGCCCCTGGAACCCGGCAATCGACACGCTCGGCGCGCCCCAGTCGAACGGATCGGTCGAGACCCCTTCGATGCCGGCGCTGCCCGCGATGTTCTGATTGAACGCGAACAGATTCTGCGTTTCCGCACGGTTGCGGTTGAACTGCGCGCGAATCGAATGAAACAGCGACGCCTTCGTGAAGCTGTAGCCGACCGGAATGTCCAACGCGCTGATCGTGCTCGCGCCGCCAAGCGTCGCGAACGGATTCTGGCTCGTCGTGTCTGAGTGCCGATAGTGGATCCCGATGTTCAGGTTCGACACGCCCGGCCGGCCGCCCCCGCCGCGGCCGCCGCCACGCCCACCGCCGCCGAAGCCGCGCTGCCCGCGTTGCGGCACGGCGCCGAACGTGTGCACGAGGCGCACGTTCACGTCGTCGATGTTGCTCGTGGTGGTCGAGATGGTGTGAAGGTTCTTGAGCGCGTTCGCCTGATTCGGCTGCGGAAACAGATTGAGCAGCGCCTTCGCCGCCGGATCGATCTGCGCGGACGGAATGACCGGACCGCCGAGCGCCGTCAGATCGCCGTTGCGCTCGGCGTCGGTCGGCACGGTGGAATACGTGTCGTACGGATTCCGCGAGTGATTGCCGGTGTAGTTGACGAAGAAGAACGTGTGCGTACCGTCGGAGATGTGCGGCACGCTGAGCGGTCCACCGAGTGTGGCGCCGAACCGCTGCTGAAAATACTGTGGCTTCGTCGTCGGCTGACCGTTGAGCGACACCGGCCCGGTATCGAGCGCCGAGGTGTCGAAGCTCTGGTAGGCCGAGCCGCGGATCTGATTCCGCCCGCGGCCGCGGCCGAAGGGACCCGGCCCGATGCCGGCGAGGCCGCGTCCGCCGCCGAATCCGCCGGGGCCTCCGCGTCCGAAGGGACCGGCGGCGCCGTCCGCGCCGGGGACGCCGTCGCCCGGGCCGCCGAACCGCTCGCCGAATCCGCCCGGTCCGAAAAATTGATCGCCCGAGGCGACCGTGCCGATCGACGTGACCGATTCGGCCGACGTGTCGGGCGAGAAGCCGGGCGGAAGGAGCGACTGCACCGCGGCGTCGGCACCGGTGTCGTCGCCGCGCGCGAGACCGGATTCGTCCGCCAGCAGCGCGAGGCTCTGAAACTGCTGCGGTGCCTGGGGGGCGCCGCCGCGGCCCTGGCCGCGCCCTCCGCCGGAGTTTCTGAGCCGGCCGCCAGGTACTGCTGGCGCCCCCGGCGCCGCGTTCGCACTCGCGGCTGGCGGAGTGGACGCCACAGCGGGGACACGCGACGCGAGCGTCATGACCAGATCGATCCGCTGCTGACAGCTCGCCTGATCGATCGTCACGTCGCGCACCAACGGCGCGAACGCGACCAGCTCCGCCTTCAACCGATAGCTGCCGTCACCCGGGCTCTTCAGCGCGTATCTGCCGTCGGGGCCGGACGATGTGACGTCCAGCGGTTGATTGTCGGCGCCGCTGAGGGTCACCACGACGCCAGGCAACGCGACGCGGCCGGCCGTGATGGTGCCGGACACGGAGCAGCCAGGTGCGATCTGCGCGCCTGCGTGGAGGGACAACGACGCGGACAGGATGCCGCATCCAGCCAGAGCCGCGAAACGCCGGACGTGATCACGAAGTGCGCGAGACACGGTCCCTTCGAGAATACCTGACGGCCCAGCGCACGAGGTTTGACAAAACCGTGAAAGGCCGGCCGAGGCGCGGAGCGTCGCGCCCTGCGTGCGCCAGTCTCTTGGACCTGGCGTCCGCGCGGCGCGTTACTTCGAGGGATCGAACGTCAGCGACGTGCCGTTCATGCAGTAGCGCTGTCCGGTGGGACGCGGACCGTCTGGAAACAAATGGCCAAGGTGCCCGCCGCAATGCGCGCAGTGGACTTCGATGCGCCGCATGCCGTAGCTGGTGTCGGTCGTCGTGGCGACCGCGCCTTCGATCGGCTGAAAGAAACTCGGCCAGCCCGTGCCGCTCTCGAACTTCGTGTCGGACGTGAAGAGCGGCTCGCCGCATCCGGCGCAATGAAACACACCGGATCGCTTCTCGGTGTTCAGCAGGCTGCTGCCGGCGCGCTCCGTCCCGTGCTCGCGCAGGACGTGAAACTGCTCGGGCGTCAACGTGTGCTTCCAGTCGTCCGCGCTTTTCTCGACCATGTTTCCAGTCTACACCTGCGCTAGCATAGGCGGCACGAGGCAGGCCATTGATGAGACATCGTCGTATCGGCTGTCGGCTCTCGTGCGTCGCGCTGACGCTGCTGCTCGCCCGGGCCGCGCTGATGGCTGGCGGGGACGCGCCGCCCGATCTCGACGCGTGGGTGGCGCGCGCGATCCAGACGTTCGAAGTGCCCGGCATCGGGCTGGCGATCGTGAAAGATGGTGCGGTCGTTACCGCAAAGGGCTACGGCGTCCGCAAGCTGGGCGAACCGGCGCCCGTCGATGCGCGCACGCTTTTCGGCATCGCCTCGAATACGAAGATCTTCACCGCGACCGCGCTCGGGCTGCTCGTGGACGAAGGCAAGGTCGAGTGGGATGCGCCGGTGATCCGGTACCTTCCCGCGTTCGCGATGTGGGATCCCTACGTCACGCGCGAAATGACGGTTCGTGATCTGCTCGTGCACCGCAGCGGTCTCGGACTCGGCGCGGGTGATCTGCTCTGGTGGCCCGCCTCCACTTACGACCGGGCGGAGATCGCGCATCGCCTCCGCTTCATTCCCCCGGCGACCAGCTTCCGATCGGCGTACGCGTACGACAACGTGCTGTACCTCGTCGCCGGACGCGTCATCGAAGCGGTCAGCGGCCAGTCGTGGGAAGACTTCGTGTCGAGCCGCATCCTGGCGACGGTCGGCATGCGCGACGGCAACGACCGCCACTCGGCGGCGGGCGCCGATGGCAACGTGGCCACCACGCACGCCCGCGTGGACGGAAAGGTGCGGCCGATCGCGCCGTTCGTCAGCGACACCGTGAACCCGGCGGGGGGCATCAACGCGTCGGCCGAGGACATGGCGAAGTGGCTGCGCGTACAGGTCTCAGGTGGAATGCTGGCCGACGGCTCGCGCTTGTTCTCGGCCGCCACGGCGCGACAGCTCACGCGACTCGTGACGCCGATTCCATTCGGCGATCCGCCGCGCGAGCTGGCTCCGCTGAAGGGCAACTTCAACGGCTATGCGCTCGGCCTCGGCGTCCGGGACTACCGCGGACACAAAATCCTGACGCACACCGGCGGCCTGCCCGGCTATGTGTCGAGAGTCGTGATGGTGCCCGACATCGGCCTCGGGGTGGCGGTCCTCACGAACCAGGAATCGACCGGCGCGTTCGACGCCATCGCGTACCACATCGTCGATCACTTTCTGGCCGCGCCCGCCTTTGACTGGATCGCGGGATACAAGGCCGTGGAGGATCGGTCCGCCGCGCAGAACGCAGAAGCCGTCGCCCACGCGAGCACAGCGCGCGACGCCGCCTCGGCGCCGTCCCTGCCTCTGGCACAATACGCCGGCATGTACCGCGATCAGTGGTACGGCGATGTCATGATCGCCGTCGAGCACGGAAACCTCGCCATCCACTTCTCGCACTCGCCAGGACTGTCGGGCCCGCTGCAACACTGGCAGCACGACACGTTCATCGCGCACTGGAACGACCGCGAACTGCGCGCCGACGCGTACGTCGCGTTCGCCCTCAACCCGGACGGCACGATCGATCAAGTGAAGATGCGTCCGGTGTCGCCGGCCACCGATTTCAGCTTCGACTTCCAGGACCTGCTGCTGAAACCCGTCCGGACGAAATGAACGGCCGACTTCGAGCGCCCGCCTTGCCAGTCCTGCCGTAGGAGACCGCCATGCTCCGCACGTCCATCGCGATCGCCATTTTCGCAGCCGGGTTCTGGCAATCCACCGGGCCGGCCGACGCCTGGTCGCGTGTCGTCGAGACGTTTCACCAGCGCGTGCATCAGGCGGGCATCGTCGGCAGCAGCCTGCTGTTCGTCCGGAACGGCGCGATCGCGGGCACGGCCGCGGACGGCTTTCAGGACCTCGACGCACGCCGTCCCGTGGACGACCAGACGATCTTCCACTGGGCGTCGATCACGAAGACGATGACCGGCATCGCGATCATGCAGCTGCGCGATCGCGGCCTGCTCTCGCTGGACGATCCGGCCGTGAAATACGTCCCGGAGCTGCGGCTGGCGCACAACCCGTACGGCGACATGTCGGACGTGACGATCCGGGAGCTGATGTCGCACAGCGCCGGCTTCCGGGCGCCGACGTGGCCCTGGGGCGGCGACCAGCCCTGGCATCCGTTCGAGCCGACGCGGTGGGAACAGGTGGTGGCGATGCTGCCCTACACCGAGCTGCTGTTCGAGCCCGGCACGAAGTACAGCTACTCGAACCCCGGCGTCATTTTCCTCGGGCGCATCATCGAGCTCCTTTCCAACGACGACTACGAGGTGTACATCGCGAAGAACATCTTCATGCCGCTCGGCATGACGCGCAGCTTCTTCGATCGCGCGCCGTACCATCTCGTCAGCCATCGATCGCACAGCTACGTTCGCACGGACGGCCGGCTCGAGGAGCAGCGCTTCGACTTCGATACGGGGATCACCGTGTCGAACGGAGGGTTGAACGCGCCACTCGCCGACATGGCGAAATATCTCGAATTTCTGATCGGTGAGGGCGACGCGGCGGCGCGGCCGGTGTTCGATGGCGTCCTGAAGCACTCGTCGCTGGACGAGATGTTCACGCCCCAGATTCGCGCGGCCGACGGCGAAGGCGGCAGCGGCGACGATGTGCAGGCTGGTTTGTCGTCGTTCGTCGAGCGCCATCATGGCGTGGAGCTGGTGGGGCACAGCGGCGATCAGAACGGCTTCATCTCGCATCTGTACATCCATCGGTCGTCGCGGTCGGGCTATCTCGTGTCGTTCAACACGAACGCGACGTCCACCCGCGACCGGCGGCTCACCACACGCGCGGTCGACGACGACGTGCGCGAGGCAATCATCCGGGAGATGTGGACGGGAGCAGGCCGATGACGCTGGAGACGCTGCGGCTCGTCTGCCGGAGGTGGCCCGGTGTCACCGAGGACATCAAATGGGG
>DATATJ010000183.1:0-17074 GCA_036268855.1 Vicinamibacterales bacterium | reverse complement strand
TGAGTAATGTCTTCCAGCAGCGTCACCGCACCCACCAGACGCCGATCGTCGTCGAGCATCGGCGTCGACCGGAGGCGAAACGCCCGCCGGGCGCCATCGACGGCCCACGGCAGCACGGCGGCGGGGCTCTCCGACGCGACGGCGTGGCGCGATTGCAGGACGTCGTCTATGGTCTGGGCGATTCGTGGATCGCGTACGACGTCGTGAATCGGCTTGCCGACGATTTCGGCGCGTCCGCCGAACAGCCGTTCCGCCGCCGGGTTGAGGCGCGTGACGTGCCCATCACTGTCGGTGACGACGACGGGGTCGTAGAGCGAATCGATTGCGGCTTCGGTCGTCTGTTGCGCCACGAGGAGCTTTCCGAGGTCCGATCGACGGAGCTCGCGGATGCGCTCGGCCATTCGGTTGAAGCCTTCGGCCAGCACACCAATCTCGTCGCCCGACGTGACGCTCACGGTCGCGTCCAGATCTCCTCGCGCCAATCGTGTTGTCGCCGCGGTGAGCTGACGGACCGGCCCGAGAATGGACTGCGACAGGCTCAGCTCGACGCCGACTCCGGCCAGCATCAGCCCGACGGCCAGCACAAGGGTGAGGAGGAACCACCGGCGCGCGATCCGGCTGGCCTGATCGGCTTTCTGGCGCATCGCCTCCTGGTTCAATCGCAGCAGGTGATCGCACTCGGCGCGAACCGCGTTGAACTGAGGCTCCAGCCCATGAAAATACAGCGGCGTCCGATCGCCGTCCGCCCGCAGAAATGCGTCGAACCGGCGATAGTATTCTGCGCGCAGGCCCTGAATCTGCGCCACGACCTCGCGCTCGCCCGGCTCGGTGATGTTCGCGGCCGCCTTCGCCAGAGCGCCGTCGAAGCGTGCACGGTGTTCGGTCGCCTGGTCGTGCGCGCGATCGCGCTGCCCGAGAAGATCGAAGAGCGCCGCCGAATCCTGCCGCTCGAGGCTTTCTTTCATGTCCTGGGCGGCCACCACCGAATCGTAGTTCTCCGCGATGATGCGCCCGGATACGGCGCTCATCTGCTGCAGCGTCCGCGCACTCCACGTCCCGAGAACGCCGAGGGCGACGACGAAGCCTGCATAGCCGAGGAGCAATTTCGTGCGCAATCTCATTGTCTTCTAACCGCTGCTCGCATCGTCCGCGGCCCCGGGGTCCTGGGAGACGGGCACGATCTGGACCGTGGCGTTGCGAACGTCTCGCAGGAAGCGGTCCACGATCGATCCGCGCACCAGCAGGTCCCATCGCGAACGCGCCGATTGACCGAAGATGACGTGCGTGATGCCTTCGCGCCTGGCAAACTCCACCAGCGCATCGGCGACGCGCGAGCTCTTGAGGTTGACGACGCGCGCGCCGAGCTGCTTTGCGAAGCGGATGTTCTCCGCGAGCGCCACGTGGTCGCCCGGATCCATGCGGCCGGGCTCTTCCTTGGGCGTCTCGACGTAGACGGCGTACCAGTCCGTGGCCAGCCGGCCGGCGATGCGCGACCCCACGCGCAATAGCGTCTTCGCGCTCCCCCTCGATGCCATCGCGACCATGACCTTCTCCGGGATGACGGGGCGCTCGAGTCCTTCGCGATCGCGATACGCCTGCGCCTTCCCTGCCTGGTCGGACGCCAGCTGCCGCAGGGCCAGCTCGCGGAGCGCGGTGAGGTTGCCCTTCCGGAAGAAATTGGTGAGCGCCTGTTCGATCTTGGCGGCGTCGTAGACCTTGCCCTGCCGCAGGCGACTTCGGAGCGTCTCGACGGACACGTCGACGTTAACGACCTCGTCCGCGCGCTTCAGCACCCAGTCCGGCACCGTCTCCCTGACGCGCACACCTGTGGTCGAGGCGATGACGTCGTTGAGCGACTCGATGTGCTGGATGTTGACGGCGCTGATGACGTTGATGCCTGCGTCGAGCAGCGCGAGCACGTCCTCGTAGCGCTTCTGGTGCGCCGAGCCAGGCGCGTTCGTGTGGGCGAGCTCGTCGACCACCGCGATCTGCGGGCGCCTTGCCGTGATCGCGTCGAGATCCATTTCCTTCAGCGTGACGCCGCGATATTCGATTTCGCGCAGCGGCACCGGTTCGAGATCGCGGATCTGCGCGAGGGTGTCGGCGCGGCCGTGCGCTTCGATGAACCCGATGACCACGTCGAGCCCCTGGCGCTTGAGCTCGTGTGCGTCCTCGAGCATCTGAAAGCTCTTGCCCACGCCCGGCGCGGCGCCGATATAGACGCGCAGACGGGCGCGACCTTCTTCCTTCGCGCGCGCGAGGAGCGATTCTGCGGCCGATGGCGGCTTGTCGGACATAACCGAACGGCTATCGCTTCATCGGATGTTGGGCATCCAGGGCCAGGTTCGCTTCGAGCACGTTGACCACCGGTTCGCCGAGGAACCCCAGCTGCCGGCCGGAGCACGACGCGTCCACGATCCGGCGGACCTCGTCTTCCGTCATGCCGCGCTGGCGCGCGACTCGTGGCACCTGAAACAGCGCGGCGGCCGGCGAGATGTGCGGATCGAGCCCGGAGGCGGACGAGGTGACGAGATCGACCGGCACCGGCATCGCGGGGTTCTCCTTCCGTGCGGCATCGGCCGCGACCTTCACGGCGTCGATCAGCTTCCTGTTGGTGGGGCCGAGGTTCGTCCCGCCGGAGTTAGCCGCATCGTAGCCGGTGCCCGCCGCCGATGGCCGGCCGCGGAAGTAGCCCGGCGACGAGAACGCCTGACCGATGATCCGCGATCCGATCACGGAGCCGTTCCGCTCGATCAGCTGGCCGTTCGCCTGATCGGGAAACAGCACTTGCGCCAGGCCCGTCACGACGAGCGGGTAAGCCACGCCGAGCAGCAGCGTCGTCACGAAGGTCATGAGAACGGCAACGCGTAGATTCCGTGTGATGTTCATGGTCTGGGCCCGGCTCATGCCTTCCTGCTACGCCAGACGCAGCGCGGTAATGACGACGTCGATGATCTTGATGCCGAGGAACGGCACGACGATGCCGCCGGCGCCGTAAATCAGCAGGTTCCGGCGCAGCAGCGCCTCGGCGCTCATCGCCCGGTACTGGATGCCGCGCAACGCCAGCGGCACCAGCGCGACGATGATCAGCGCGTTGAAGATGACCGCCGACAGGATCGCGGACTGCGGCGTCTTCAACCCCATCACGTTCAACGCCATCAGCACCGGAAACGCCGCCGCGAACATGGCCGGGATGATGGCGAAGTACTTGGCGACGTCATTCGCGATCGAGAATGTCGTCAGAGCGCCGCGCGTCATCAGCAGCTGCTTGCCGATCTCGACGATGTCCAGCAGCTTCGTGGGGCTCGAATCGAGATCCACCATGTTGCCCGCCTCCTTCGCCGCCTGCGTGCCGGTGTTCATCGCCACGCCGACGTCGGCTTGTGCGAGCGCCGGCGCATCGTTCGTGCCGTCGCCCGTCATCGCCACCAGCTTCCCGTCCTTCTGCTCCTTCTTGATCAGCGCCATCTTGTCTTCCGGCGTCGCTTCGGCCAGGAAGTCGTCCACGCCCGCTTCGTTCGCAATCGACGCGGCCGTCAGCGGATTGTCGCCCGTGATCATCACCGTCTTGATACCCATCGCCCGCAGCTGGGTGAACCGCTCACGAATCCCGCCTTTGACGACGTCTTTCAGGTGGATGACCCCGAGCGCGCGTGCGCGCTCGGCGACGACCAGCGGCGTGCCACCCGCCCGGGAGATGCGATCCACGATCGCCCGCAGATCGCGCGCCGCGCCTCCGCCGCTGGTGTTCACGTAGCGCTCGATGGCGTCCGCGGCTCCCTTGCGGATTTCGCGCTCGTTCAGGTTCACGCCCGACATCCGGGTCTGCGCTGTGAACGGGACGAAGACCGCGCCGTGTTCGGCAAGATCGCGTCCGCGCAGGCCATACCGCTCCTTCGCCAGCACGACGATCGAACGTCCCTCCGGCGTCTCGTCCGCCAGCGACGACAATTGCGCGGCGTCCGCAATCTCCTGCTCGGTGACGCCGGGTAAAGGGATGAATTCCGTCGCCTGCCGGTTGCCCAGCGTGATCGTGCCCGTCTTGTCCAGCAGCAGCGTGTGCACGTCGCCGGCCGCTTCAACCGCTCGACCCGACATCGCCAACACGTTCCGCTGGACCAGCCGATCCATGCCGGCGATCCCGATCGCCGACAGCAGGCCGCCGATGGTCGTCGGGATGAGACAGACGAGCAGCGACACCAGGACGAAGACCGATTGGGGCGCCCCGGCGTAGACGGCAAACGGCTGCAGCGTGACGACGGCGAGGAGAAACACAATCGTCAATCCAGCGAGCAGGATGTTGAGCGCGATTTCGTTCGGCGTTTTCTGGCGCTCGGCGCCTTCGACCAGCGCGATCATGCGGTCGATGAACGTGTGGCCTGGGTCCGCCGTGATCCGGATCTTGATCCAGTCCGACAGCACCCGCGTGCCGCCGGTCACGGCGGTACGATCGCCACCAGACTCGCGGATGACCGGCGCCGACTCGCCCGTGATGGCCGACTCGTCCACCGACGCCACGCCCTCGATAATCTCGCCATCCGATGGTATGAACTCGCCCGCCTTCACCAGGACGACATCCTCCTTGCGAAGCGCGGTGGCAGGCACGGTCTCGGTTCCTCCGTCCGCCGCAATTCGGTTGGCGGTGGTTTCCGTTCGCGCTTTGCGCAGCGTGTCGGCCTGCGCCTTCCCGCGTCCTTCGGCCATCGCTTCCGCGAAGTTGGCGAACAGTATCGTCAGCCAGAGCCAGAAAGTGATCTGGAGCTCGAACCCGAGCCCGGGCCGGCGCGTTACCGCGTCCAGCAGAAAGCGGACGGCCGTCAGGACGCTGCCGACCTCGACCACGAACATCACCGGGTTGCGTGCCATGGTCCGCGGGTGCAGCTTCACCAGGGCGTCGAGGACGGCGCCGCGAACGATCTCTGGATCCCAGATGGACTTGGATTTTTTCCGGGCCAGGCTCGCCATCAGAACACCTGCCCCTTCGCCATCAGCAGGTGCTCGACGATGGGGCCGAGGCTGAGGGCCGGAAAAAACGTCAGTGCGCCCACGATGAGAATCACGCCGACCAGCAGCGCGGAGAACAGTGGCGTGGTGACCGGGAACGTGCCGGGCGACGGTGGAATCCGTTTCTTGCGTCCGAGATTGCCCGCGATCGCGAGCATCGGGATGATCATGAAGAAGCGGCCGACGAGCATCGCGAAGGCGATCGTGACGTTGTACCAGTGCGTGTTGGCACTCAGGCCTCCGAACGCGGAGCCGTTGTTCGCCGTGCCCGACGTGAAGGCGTAAAGAATCTCGGAGAGCCCGTGCGGCCCAGGATTGAGGATGCTCGAGGTGCCGAAGCCGGGGGCGACGACCGAGATCGCCGCGAGGACCAGGATCGTCAGCGGGAACACGAGCACGACGAGCATCGCCATCTGCACGTCGTAGGCCTGCACCTTCTTCCCGAGATACTCGGGCGTGCGTCCCACCATCAGCCCCGCGATGAACACCGACAGGATGATGTAGACGAGAATGCCGTACAGCCCGGCGCCCACGCCGCCGAAGATCACCTCGCTCAGCATCATGTTGGCGAGCGGCACCATCCCGCCGAGCGGTGTGAACGAGTCGTGCCACCCGTTGATCGCGCCGCAGCTCGCATCCGTCGTGACGGTCGCGAACAGCGCCGAGTTCGCGATCCCGAACCGGCACTCCTTGCCCTCCATGTTGCCGCCAGAGGACGTCGCCGTGACGGATTGATCGGCGCCGGCGGCCGTGAGCAGTGGGTTGCCTCTCGCTTCTGCCCAATACGCCGTCGTGACGCCGGCGAGGAACAGGAACGCCATCGCGCCCCACACGGCCCAGCCGTGCTTAGGCGAACCGGTCATCTGGCCCAGCGTGTACGTCAACCCGGCCGAGATGGCGAAGATGCAGAACATCTCGAAGAAGTTCGTCAGCGGCGTCGGATTCTCGAACGGGTGCGCGCTGTTCGCATTGAAGAACCCGCCGCCATTGGTGCCGAACTCCTTGATGAGCTCTTGCGAGGCCACCGGACCCTGGGCGATCACTTGTTCTCTGACGACCTGTGTCCTCAGCTGACCGGTACCGTCGGGCGCCGTGACCGTCTGCGGATCGAGCACTGCCGCCTTGTCGTACGGCCGCAGGTTCTGCACGACGCCTTGCGACACGAGCGCGAGCGCCCCGACGATGCAGAACGGCAGGAGGATCCAGAGCGAGCAGCGGATCAGATCGACCCAGAAATTGCCGATCGTGTCCTTCTCCTTCTGCGCGATGCCGCGGATGAACGCGATGGCGAGCGCGATGCCGGTCGCGGCCGACACGAAGTTGTGGTAGGCGAGCCCCGCCATCTGCGTGAGGTAGCTCATCGTCGACTCGCCGCTATACGCCTGCCAGTTCGTGTTCGTCGTGAACGAGGCCGCGGTGTTGAACGCGAGATCCGGCGGCACAGCGGCGAACCCTTGCGGATTCCAGGGCAGCCACTGCTGGGTGCGCTGCAGCACGTACAGCACGATCATCGAGACGAGGCTGAACAGGAGCATCGCCATCGCGTACTCACTCCAGCGCATCTCATAGTTCTCGTCGACGCCCGTCTGGCGATGAATGATCCGTTCGATCGGACGGAGGATTGGATCGAGCCACGTGCGCTCGCGCGTGAACACACGGGTCATGAAGCGCCCGAGCGGCGCGGTCACGGCGAGCACGGCCGCCAGGAGCACGAAGATCTGAAACCAGCCGTTCAGCGTCATGTCAGAATTTCTCGGGCCGCAGCAGCGCGTACGTCAGGTACACCAGCAGGCCCGCTGTGACCAGCAGGCCGACGACGCAATCGAGCGTCATGGCTCGAGCCTCCCGCAGCCGGCTACATACGCCGCGGCCAGCACGAAAAAGACGATGGTCAACGCGATGTACAGCAAGTCGAGCATGATGTGCCGCTCCTCGTACCTCAAAACTTGACGAGCAGCGCAGCCGTCATGCGGTTCTCCGACTTCCGGAGATCCGGCGCCCATCCGTCAACCGTCGAACCCAATGGCGCGACGTTGCCCCCTGGCGGCGTCACACCGCCGGCGCCTGAGAAGTAGGGCACGTTTGCCGCGCGATGATTGCCTTCGAGGCGAAAGGTGACGAACTGGCTGGGCATGTAGTCGAACGTGACCGAGGCGTCCCAGGCGGTGTACGGGTCGCCCGGGTTCTCGGTGAAATACGGCGTGCCCGACGCCGCGGTCGCGCCATTGATCGGCGGCAGCAGCACCAGGTAGCGTCCCGGGTTGTCGATCGCGCCGCCGCCGACCGTGAGAGCGTAACGATCCTTGTCGAACCAGACGCGGTTGTAGGCCATGAATCCGAGGAAGAACTGCGACGGCACGGTCGCCGTTCCGCCCGAGCACACCACGCCGCCCCCGCTCTCGCACCCCGCATCGAACGTGAAGGTGAAGGCGGCCTTCGAGAAGGCGCCGCCCTTGTTGTCGTAGTACTTCACTTGAATGCTGTCGTCCGTGTGCACCCGCTTCCGATCCGGGTTGCCGAGCGCGTCCTTGCCCCAATAGTTGTTGGCGACGATCGACACGCTGCCATTCGGACGCCACAGAACCTGTCCGCCGACGCCGGGCGCGTTGTTGAACCGCCCGTACGACTGCCAGCCATTGATGATCCACGGCTCGATCTTCAGTTTGTCGCTCGGAAAGATCTGCACGCGGAGACCGTTGAAGAACCAGGGTGTATTGGACGACACGTACGACGGCTGATAGGCCCAGTTGTCGAACTGGTAATAGCTGTAGAGCCCGACATACGACATGAAGATGCCGGCGTCGACGTTGATCCCATGCATCGCGTCCCAGTGATAGCCGCCGTAGGCCTCGGACACGTACCGGTAGGCACTATCCAGATTCCACTGACCGCGCGCGGGGCTGGCATCGTTGCGGGGCGTCGCCTCGGAATACAGGCCGAACTGAGTCATCAGACGGCCGCGGACGTGGTCGTAGTGAAAATCGCCGCCGACGCCGAGTTGTGTCAGCTGCACTTCACCCGACCGGAAGATCTCACTCGATCCGGAAATCGTGTCGTCCTGCGGATGATTGAACGAGAACGTGTAGTTCGTGTCGACGCGGAACTCGCCGGTGAAGACTTTCGAGTCGAGCGGCGATTCCGTCGTGCGAGGATTGCCGGTGAGCCAGGTGAAGTCTGCGAACGCAAACGGTTCGGCCGGTTTCGGCGTGGCTGGCGGGTTCTGAGCCGAAGCGGCGGCCGCCTGCGCACCGGACACCGGCTCTTGCGCGCGCGCGGCCCCGCTCATCATCAGCGACACGAGCACGGTCAGTCTGAACAATCGACACCACGGCATCACGAACACTCCTTGGACCACGACATTCATCACGTGCGCTGGGCAGTGGCCGTGCCGGCCGGTGAGCCAGCCGTTCCCGGCGCTTCGGCGAAAATTACGTGGCCGCCGGCTTTCTTCAACCGGTGGGCGACGCGCTGCTCTCTCGTCGGCCACCACCATCGCCGGCAACCGCCGATGACGATCACCGTGCGGCGGTCCAGCATCCATCGCAGCGCATCTGCGGGCCGCCGGGCGACACACAGACGCACGTCCGCGACCGCGCCGACGTCGTCGATCAGCCGGCGGTACCGCTCGGACACACGGGCGTCGTCGCGGGGATCGATGGTGGTGCGGAAATACGAGGCGATTCGGATTACCAACAGGATGACGCGGCCGTCGTTGAACGTGGCGCGACGCCGATCGGCCTCGGCGAGCGCCGTTCGAGTGCCTTCGTCCGTCGTGGCCACTACGCAGAGTTGCACGATCCCTACGATAGGGACGCGCAACTAAGAAGGGGCCAAAAGGTGACTAAAAAGTCGCTAAAACGGGATGGCGTACACGAGGCGGCACGACGGCGAGCAGTCATTCCGGATTTACACAGCCGTCATCCAGCATTTACGAAAGCAATTTCTCTGTAACGCACGAGCTTCGGGCGCACGCGTTGCTTCCGCACGTGGTCATGACACCACACCGTTCGACGCCAGCGGTTTCGGTCATCATTCCCGCGTACAAGGCGGCAGTGGACGTGCCGGAGGCGCTCGACTCCGTCTTTGCGCAAACCTTTACCCACTTCGAGATCATTCTCGTCAACGACGGGTCGCCAGATACGTTGGAGCTTGAGGTGGCGATTGCCCGGCACCGGTCTCACATCCGTTACATCGTCCAGCCGAATCGCGGCGCGGGGGCTGCGCGCAACGCGGGCATTCGTGCCGCGAGCGGCCGGTATCTCGCGTTCCTCGATGCGGATGATTTGTGGGCTCCCGATTTCCTCTCCAGGCAGACGTCGTACCTCGAGATGCACGAACAGTGCGCGCTCGTGTACGCGGACGCTGTGATCAGCGGAGAGTCGCCGCTCGCGGGCCGGCGGTTCACGCAGAATGCCCCGTCAGAAGGGCCCGTCGATCTTCGAAGCGTCATCGAGCAGCGCTGCAACGTCCTCATGTCCACCGTTGTCGCACGGCGTCAGGCCGTCGTGGCCGCGGGCCTGTTCGACGAAGCGCTGCGCCGCGGACAGGATTTCGATCTGTGGCTGAGACTGGCGCTCGACGGACATGAAATGGCGTATCAGCGAGACGTACTCGCGTTCCGTCGAGTGCGATTCAGCGGCCTGTCGGGCGACACCCTCAGCCAACTCGAGCGCGCGATCGACGTCCTCGAGCGCTTCGGCGAGCGACATCCGCTACCGTACGACGCACGCACGGCGCTGCGATGCCGACTGGTGCGGCTGCTGAGCGAGCGGGAGTTGGAACGGGCAAAGTTGCGACTGCTCGAGGGGAACTTTGCGGCCGCCCGCTACCATATCGAGGCGTCGCAGCCGAAGGCGCTGCGCACGCGCCTCGCGCTGCTCGGGCTGCGCGTCACGCCTCAGCTCGTTCGCCGCGTCTATGTCGCGCTGCGCCACCCCATGCCGCCGCGGCCGGCCACCGTGGCATGAAATCCACGGCTCATAACTGGTCAACGCCTGCTGGAGGGAGCAATATGTTACAAACCCGTTGCACGCCGCCAGTACGCTATCCCACTCGCAAGCCCTGACCGGCGACTCGATTGTCTGGATACGAGGTGCCGACAGGGTGAACCGGATCGGGGTAGAAAGTGGGCCGTCACGATGGATCTGTCTTATAGCGACTTGGACGATGGGGTTCGGAAGATCGACCTCACGGGACGACTCGACGTGGAAGGGGCCGAGGCGATCGACCTGCGCTTCACCGTGCTGACCTCGACGGGCCTGAACTTCGTCGTCGTGGACCTGAGCAACGTGGAGTTTCTCGCGTCGATCGGCATCGCGACGCTCGTGCGCAACGCGAAGGCGGTCCGATTGCGTCAGGGCAATCTCGTGCTCTTGAATCCCCGGGCAAATGTCACCCAGGTGCTCGCCTCGACTCGGATCGATCAGATCCTGCCGATCTTCCGGACGCTCGACGAGGCGCGAGCCGCCGTGCGCGCCGCGCCACCCGCGCTGACCTGACGCATGTCGAGCCTGGAACGGCGCTCGTATCCCAGCGACGTCGGAGAGCTTCGCGCGATGTCGGCGTGGTGGCGCCACTGGGCGGAGTCGGCCGGCCTGGGCGACGACATCGGCACCCGCGCCGAACTCTGTCTCAATGAGGCCATCTCGAACATCATTCGGCACGGCGGCGCTGGGGCGCCGATCACGATTACGCTGGCCCTCGAGCCGCTCGCGGTGCAGATCACGATTGTGGACGAGGGGCCGCCGTTCGACCCCGTGACGCACCCGGCAGCGGACCCGCCGCGCACGCTGGAGCAGGCGCGCCCCGGCGGCCTCGGCGTCCGCATCATGCGGACCTCCGCTGACGACCTGGATTACTTCCGCCTGGGCGCGTTGAACACGCTGACGCTCACGTTCTTTCGATAAGCCAGCGTCGTTCGCAGGATCTCCCTCGACACCTCCGCCCGCCAGTTACCGAACGTCACTCGGCTCTTCGCCATCGCCCGTGGCAGGCACGTAAGGACAGAGATGACATAGAATTCACACAACAGCGCTCGACGCTCAAGGAGTCACCATCATGGCGAAGCATTCGTCTCAGATCCTGGAAATGGCCCGCAAGGGCGCGGAACATCGGTATCAAGAACTGAAGGCAGAAATCGCGGCACTCCTGGCGCATTTTCCACATCTGGGCCGGCAGACCGGCACGGCGTCGCGCGCCAGGGCTGCCGGCGCTGCGGTAACCGCCGAATCGACCCCCAGGCGCCGCTCCCGAAAGCGGATGTCTGCCGCCGCCCGGAAGGCTGTCAGCGACCGGATGAAGAAATACTGGGCCGCGCGGCGGAAGACGAAAAAGGGTTAGCCACTCCTTCAGGGCGATCTCGTGGGCGGGGAGCAGTCGCGAGATCTGCACTGGCGCCTCATCGGCAAAAGATCCATCCTTTCACCTCCCGGCGCGACGCGGCTCGTCGATAACCGCGTTCGCGTCGCGGCCTCGGCGCCGATGCGAAACCTGCCACCGGAGAAGCGATAGAGCGTGCTCAGAACATGAAGATGCGCCCCGCGACCCCCGATGATCGCGACGCAATGTTCGATGTCTGGCTCGGATCGGTGCGGGCGACCCACGCATTCGTCTCCGAGGCCGACATTCACTCCTTCATGCCGCTCGGCGGATTCGTCGTGGAGGGCCGATCCGAGCGGGACGAAATCGGTGCCGGCCGTACCCGCTGCTTCATATGCGGCTCGCCGCGCCCACAGAATAAAGGCCGCGTGGCGGTCGGCTGAAGCCTTCGCCCTGTTCGGGCGAGCTATTCACGTCCGCGAACATCCCGCGCCAGAGAAGCCGTGGCCGCCATCAGCTCGGCGGGCTCGATCGGCTTGGACAAGTGCGTCTGGAACCCGGCGCGCAATGCCCGGGTGCGATCCTCCGAGCGGGCGAACGCCGTGAGTGCGGCGGCCGGCAGCTCTCGAATGTGCGGATCCTTCGATTGACGGATCCGGGCGATCAGGTCGAAGCCGGTCATGCCTGGCATTCCTAAATCGGCCACCAGCACGTCGGCGGAATTTCTCTTGAGCTTGTCCAGCGCCTCGACGCCAGAGTCGGCCGTCGTGACGGTCGCGCCCGTCGCTTCGAGAATCTCTCGAATGAGCGCGAGCGCGTCGCGATCGTCGTCGACGACCAGAATCCGCAGACCATCGAGCCGAGGGACCGCGATCGACGGGTGGCCGGCGGGTGTGCGCGGACGCTCGCGTTCGCTCGGCGCCTCCTTCACGCGCGCGGTGCGGATCGGAAACTCCGCGCGGAATGTGGCGCCCCTGCCGAGCCCCTCGCTGTCCACGAAGATCCGGCCGCCCTGCATTTCCACCAGATGACGGCTGATGGCGAGGCCGAGCCCGAGGCCGCCCCGCGAGCGGCCGATGCTCGCGTCGCTCTGACGGAACCGCTCGAATACGTGAGGAAGAAACTCGGGGGCGATGCCGATCCCATTGTCGCTGACGACGACCTCGACGTGCGACTGCGATCGCGCCAGCCGGACCTCGATCGCGCCGCCGCGCTCGGTGAACTTCACCGCGTTCGAGCACAGGTTCCACAGGATCTGGCGTAGGCGGTCGGGATCGCCGGAAATCGCCGTCGCGCGGGGATCGATGATGGCGTTGACCGTGATCCCTTTGGCGTCGGCCGCGGGCCGCACGGTGTCCACGACTTCCTCAATCAAGCCCTGGAGCTCGACCGCCTGTAGGTCCAGCCGGATTTTTCCCGAGACGATGCGCGACACATCGAGCACGTCTTCCACGATCTGCGTCAGGGCCGTCGCGTTCCGCACGACGACGTCGATGGCACGGAGCTGTTTCGCGTCCGACAGCAGGCCGGCCTGCATCATGCGGAGATAGCCGACGATCGCGTTCAGCGGCGTTCGCAATTCGTGGGAGAGCGTGGCGAGAAATTCGTCCTTGAGCTGGCTCGCCTCGCGCGCGATCCCGAGCAGTCGCATCCGTTCGTCGTCGGCCCGCTGCCGATCGGTGATGTCACGCGCGATCTTCGATGCCCCGATAACCGTCCCGTCCGGCGCCAGAATGGGCGACACGGTCAGGGAGACCGGGAGCATCGTGCCGTCCTTGCGCCGGCGGATGGTCTCGTAATGCTCCACGCGCTCGCCCCTGCGGATGCGGCCGAGCACTTCGTCTTCCTCTTGCTGCCGATCGTCCGGAATCAGGAGGCGAATGAACTTCCCGATAATGTCCTCGGCGGAGTATCCGAACATGGCCTCGGCGGCTCGATTCCACGACGTGACGATGCTCCCCAGATCTTTTCCCACGATCGCGTCGTCGCTCGAGTCGACGATGGCGGCGAGGCGCTGGGCATCGCGCTGGGCGCGCTGATTTCGCCGCATGTCGCGGGCGATCTTCGACGCGCCGATGACCTGCCCCGCTTCCGACCGGATGGGTGAGACGGTCAGCGCAATGGGTATCAGCGTGCCGTCCTTGTGGCGCCGGATGGTTTCAAAGTGATCGATGACGTCGCCTCGCCCCACGGTGGCCAGCACCCGGTCCTCCTCGTCGCTGCGATCGACCGGTACGATGATGCGAATCGAACGGCCGACGATCTCGGCGGCTGAGTACCCGAAGAGCCGTTCGGCCGCGCGGTTCCACGACACGACGGTCCCATCGAGGTCCTTGCTGATGATCGCGTCGTCGCTCGATTCGACAATGGCCGCGAGGTGGCGCGCATCGCGCTCGAGCCGTTTCGTCTGGGTGATGTCACGAGCGATCTTCGACGCGCCGATAATCTCGCCGGACGGCGTGTGGATCGGAGAGGCGGTCAGAGACACCTGAATGCGCTGGCCGCCTTTGCGAACGCGGGTCGTCTCGTAATGATGGATCGTCTCGCCACTGCGGACTCGCTGGAAAACGCTCTCTTCCTCCGCGATCAGCTCCGGCGGGACGATCAGATTGATCGGCGCGCCAATGGCCTCGGTCTCGGAGTAGCCAAAGATGCGTTCCGCGGCGTGATTCCACGACGTGATCACACCGTCGAGAGCGTTCCCGATAATGGCATCCTCCGATGTCTCCACGATTGCGGCGAGACGCAAACGAGCTTCGGCCGCGGCATCATCCGTCGCGGCATCATCGGTCGCCGGATCAAAGGTCGCCATCGTGTTTGGTTCCTGCGTCGCGGACCGAGATGCGACGACACGGTGGGGACTCCACCACGTCGGCCCGCCAACCCTTACCCGCCACATTATCGTCTAAGCACAGCGCGGCAGCGGTGTTCTGGATGAGTTGCAGCAGGCGCGCCCTGATCGTCACCTTCGCCGCCACCATGATTCCCACGATCAAAGCGAGCCGGCTCGATCCCGCGCAGGCGTTGCGGCCCGAGTAGGCAAATCGAGAACCTCAGGTTTCCCTGAGCACGACCGCCGGATCGAGGCGGGATGCGCGGTATGCGGGTAACCACGCCGCCACCATTCCGACGATCATCAGCACGACGCCAGCGCCGACGAGCGTGAACGGATCGCGCGGATCCAGGCCATAGAGCAGCGTCGCCACGAACGTGGCGGCCCATGCGCTGAGGCCGGCGCCGGCGAGAATCCCGATTCCGACGAGCGCGGCGACGCGGGCCACGACGAGCCGAAGAATCACGGGGCCCGTTGCCCCAAGCGCCATCCGGATGCCGATCTCCGTTCGACGGCCGGCGACCGAGTATGCGGTGATCCCGTAGAGCCCGAGCCCCGCAAGCAGCAGCGCAAGCACCCCGAAGAATCCCGACAGGATGGCGACGATCCGTTCCTGCGTGAGCGAGGCGCTCACTTGATCGGTCATCGGCCGGAATCCGAAGACGAGATCGCGGTCCACGGCCGTGAGCGCGGACGCGATGCCGCGGGCCATCAACATCGGCGGGCCGCCTGATGCGCGAGCGCTGACCGTCATCTCAGCCGGCGGCGTCATGAGAAAATCGAGTTGCGCCAAAGGTGTGTATTCAGTCGGCACGTCGCCGCTTCGCAACGAGGAGTACGCTGCATCGGCGACGACGCCGACGATCGTCTTGGACACGGGCGCATCGCGGCCGCGCTCGAACGCCACCGTCGCGCCGACCGCCGGCTTGCCTTGCAGGAACTTCCGGACGAACGCCTCGTTGACGATGATGACGCTTGGCGCGCCCTTCACGTCCTGGTCGGCGAAGTCGCGGCCGGCCTTGATCGGCGTTCCGTACGTTTGGAACCAACCCGGCGTAATGAAGTTCGCGAACGTACTCTGCGCGCTCAACTTGCCGTTCGTCATCGGTTGAAACGACAACGGCACGCCCGGCACGTGGACGATGTCGATGATGCCCAGTCCGGTGACCGGCGTGTTCATCGACCCGCCTGCCTTCGCGACGCCCGGAACGGCCGCAACCTCCTCCACGACTCGGCGGATGAACGCGACGCGTTCGCTCGGCGCGACGTGTGTGCGCGCAAGGTTGACGCTCACGAGGAGCACACGATCGCTGTCGAATCCGAGCGGCAGCGTCGCGAGCTTCTCGAACGAGCGGACAAACAAGCCGGCGGCTACGACAATCACCACCGACAGCGCGACCTGGCCGACGATGGGCGCGGTCGCGAGGCGCCCATGCGCACCGGCCCCCGATCCGCGTCCCTGCTCCTTCAGCGCTTCGATCGGCGCCACTCCCGACGCGCGCAGCGCCGGCAGCACGCCGAAGAGCACCGTCGTCGCGATGGCGATGCCGGCGGTGAAGGCGAGCACACGCCAATCGATCGACAGGTCGAGATAGACACGACTGAGCGAAGTCGACAATTGTTCGACGAGCAGCCGGCTGCTCCAGGAGGCGAATACCAGGCCCAACAGAGCGCCTGCCGCGGACAGCAGCAAGCTCTCCAGCAGCGATTGCCGGGCAAGTCGCCATCGTGGAGCGCCAAGGGCGACCCGGACGCTGAGTTCGTGGCGACGCGCGATCGCGCGCGCCAGTTGCAGATTCGCGATGTTCGCGCAGGCGATGAGCAGCACCAGGGCGACCACCACGAGAACGACGACGAGCGGCCGCTCGTAGCGCGCCCGCAGCCGGGAAATACCAGTCGCCGCTGACACCGCAGTGAACGCGCCCTTCAAGAACTCCTTCCGGACGGGCGGCGGAAGCGTCGCCGGCATGGCGGCCTCCCGGATCTGGGGCTGAATGCCGCGCAGGATGGCGGTCGCCGTATCAACCGACTGTCCCGGCTCGAGGCGAAGCACAACCGTCAGCGCATAGAACCCGCGCTCCGGGTTGATGCGGCTCTCGGCTCCGCGAATCAATGGCTCGTCATTCATCGCCAGCGCGACGTCGAACGTGCGGCCGACCTCCGCGCCAAAGAATCCTGGAGGGGCGACGCCGACGATGGTGAACGGCACGCGTTCGATCACGATTGGCAAACCGACGACGTTCGCCGCTCCGCCGAAGCGGCGCTGCCACATGTCGTAGCTGAGGACCGCGACGGCACCGCCGGGGCCACCGCCCTTCACATCGTCCTCCGGTCCGATAGTGCGTCCGAGCAGCGGCAGCACGCCCAGCGTCGAGAAGTAGTCGCCGCTCACCCACATGCCGTCCACTGGTTCGGTTTCGCCGCCGTGTTGGGCGAGGTTCAACCGCTCGGTCCACCACGCGCACATTCCGTCGAACGGATCGCCGCGCCGGCGGATCTGATCCCAGATACCGTACGACCAGGAAGCCGAGCTTCCCTGGCCGACCGCGCGCGTATCGGAAACGATCGCGAGTTGCTGCGGCTCGACGACCGGCAGCGAGCGGAGGAGCAAACTATTGACGAGGGAAAAGATGGCGGTGTTGGCGCCGATGCCGAGGGCGAGGGACACGACGGCGACGGCGGTGACGATTGGCGACGCGCGAAGCTCGCGCACGGCAACCCGGAGATCGTGCATGAGATCCCTCCGACTCGCTGAATTGTATCAAGAGCGGCCGTCCAGCACTTCTGGATTCACCACATTGATCGGCCTGAGGTTGAATAAAGGCTCGCGATCAAGGGCCCGAACCCGACGACATCTTCTTCGGCATTGTCCAACGGGGTGCCGCGATGATCATGCTCAAGGACGTTGGTGTCGATCCA
>DATATJ010000182.1:0-10600 GCA_036268855.1 Vicinamibacterales bacterium | reverse complement strand
GCCGATGAGCCTCGGCATCCCGTCGATCACGATCGGCGGCGGCGGACGCGGGTCGGGCGCGCACGCGCTCTCCGAATCGTTCGACACGACCGATTCGTGGAAGGGGACGCAGAACGCGCTGCTGCTGACGATCGCGCTGGCGCAGAAGTAGTTAGCGCATCAGCGACTCAGCGCGAATTCTGACCACGAAGGCCACGAAGGTCACGACGTGACGAGGTACAAGAAATTTGGACGAAGTCTTCTTCGTGGTTCCGTGATGAAAATTATGCGGGAGTATCCTTCATCGTCTGAAACCGCGCGAGATCGGCGGCGCGCTGCCCCGCGGCGGCGCGCCGCGCGGCGGCGATTCGTGCCACGAAGAGTAGATGCGCGCCGCCGATCACCAGCGCCTCGACAGGCACGGGAACGGCCAGCATCACCGGCACGAAATTGAGCAGCGCCGCCAGCCCGAAGTACGCGGCGAACAGCGGATCGGTCGCGGTGCCCCTTGGGGGGCGGCCGAACGCCATCGCGGCCCCTTCCCATGCGGCCGGTTCCCCGGCGGCTTCGTGAAAGACCTGGACGTAGCGTCCGATGCGCTCGACGCCGACGTGGAGCGCGAAGACCGCCTCGAAGCTCGCCGCCAGTATGAGCAGCGGAACGAGCGCGACCGCAGGCGGCGGGGCCAGCACGGCAATGGCGAGCGCCTCTGCGCTCCAGGCGGCGAGCCCCGCCACGGCGAGCCAGGGGCGGGCGTTTCCGCGTTGCCGGATGGTCGCGCGCAGGGCGCTGTATTCCTTCAGTTCACGCGGCGTCATGGACGACTCCTGTTGCCGGGGCATATTGGCGCCGATACGCTCAAAGATGGAACTCCTGTCGGGGGATGCCGCGGCGCGCAATTGTGGCACGAAGTTGGTAAGGGCCGAGCTGATGGCCAAGACCGTAAGCCAAATGAGGCTGGTGGCCGATAATCCCCTTGCAGTCTATGAATTGTCTGCTATAATTCCGGCGTTCGAAAAACCACTTACAGACACGGATCACACCAGTTGAGCAGAACAGGCCTCGTCTGCATCGCCCCGCTTGCGCTCGCAAGCCTCGTCAGTTTCGGTGCGACGTCCGCGACGGCGGCGACCAAGCATCATCCCAAAACGGCGAAGGCAACCGCAGCCGTGCACCGCGCCAGCGCCACCAAGCGCGCGCCGCTGTACTCGGCCGAACGCTCGCAGACCCGCAAGGCGAAGATCGCCCGCGCCCGTGCCGTCGCGATGGCGCGCGAAATCGCCAACACGGCGCTGCCACGCTACAAGGTCGATGGCAGCGGCGACCTGGTGCCTGATTTGCGCGCCGCCGCCGCGATTATCTACGACCCGGAGACCAACGAAGTGCTCTGGGAGGAGAACTCGCAGACGCAGCGCTCGATTGCCAGCATCACCAAGGTGATGACGGCGACCGTGTTTCTCGAGAAC
This sequence comes from Vicinamibacterales bacterium, assembly GCA_036268855.1. GTDB lineage: Bacteria > Acidobacteriota > Vicinamibacteria > Vicinamibacterales > CAVVIG01 > DATATJ01. Next base: position 9,155 of record DATATJ010000182.1, on the reverse strand, counting down.
AACCCGGATCTCACGCAGCCCGTCACCATCGTTCACAGCGACGTCTTCCAGGCCTCCACCACGCACCTCCACTTGAACGACCACGTGACGACGGACGATCTGCTTCACCTGCTGCTCATCGCGTCGGACAACGCCGCCGCCCGCGCGCTGGCTCGGGTGTCGCCGTACGGGTCCGAGGGCTTCATCGCGCGAATGAACGAGAAGGCGGCCGAGCTCGGCCTCGAATCGACGCACTACGCGGATCCGTCCGGGCTGCTGTCGGAGAACGTGTCGTCCGCGTACGACATGGCGCGCCTCATCACGCATGCGTCAGAGGACGAGCGCATCTCGTCGATCATGCGGACGCCGGAATACACGGTGTACAGCGGCAAGCGCGCGATCACCTTCAACAGCACGAATCACCTGCTGCGCGCGGGCGACGTCGATGTGCGCGCCGGAAAGACCGGCTTCATCTCGAAAGCCGGCTACTGCCTGGCGACGGTCCTGCGCCTGCCGCAAAGCACCCACAACGTCGCGGTCGTCGTCTTCGGCGCGCGTTCGAACGCGGGCCGCTTCATGGAATCGCGGAATCTCTTCAACTGGGTGAATTCAAAGGCGGCGACGCTGTTCGCCGTGAAGCCGCAGCCTGAAAACTGAGACAAATCCCCAAATTCTCAAATCCCCAAATTCTCAAATCCGTTTCATCCCACATAGCCCCGCTGCATGGCTGCCGCGTCGAGCGGCAGCGTCGCAATCGTATCCACCGACACCATCACCGGACGCCCAGCGTGGCGGCCATCGTACGCCTTCAGATACCGGCGGCAGACGTCGCACGCGTACACGCGGTACTTGCCGTCACGCGTCGCGAACGACGTGATCAGCGCACGGTCGTCGTTGGCACAGAACGGGCACGTCAGTGCCGCCGATCCCCAGTGCGCGACACAGCGTCCGCAAATGAGCCGGCGCTCGGCGTTCGGCATGATCACGGCGAAGTCGGGCTCCCATCCGCAGACGGGGCAGTGGCCGTGCGCCCACGAGTTCAGGTCGGCGCGCGGCATCAGCGCTTCGGCGCAACGCGCGAGGAATGGCCTGATTGCCAGCACGAGCACCTGATCGAGGCTTGCCGGTGCCCCTTCCGGTGCGCGGCTGCGCGCATCGTCGATGCCCGGGCCGTCCACGCCGGAGGTGGCCGCGTACCAGCGGCGGACCAGCGGTTCGAGCGCGTTGCCGTCGCGCCCGAGCGCGAGAATCTGCTCGTGCTCGGAGGCGTCGAGCGCCTCGAACCGGCGCAGGATGTCGGCGGTCTGCCGGAATGTCAGGCGGAAATCAGTCCAGTCGAGCGGAATATCGTCGAAGCGGACGAGCGGACGCCCGGCGCGCTGCTGCGCCCGCAGCCACTCGGCGTCGGGCTGAAGCCGCGGCAGCGGCACGCGCGACTGGACGCGCCGCTGCATGTCGACGAGCGCCACCTGCATGTCCACGGCGCTGGCCAGCTCCGGCTGCGTGGCTTTGATCTGCTTGAGCTCGATTACTTCGCGCGTGTCGGCGCGGGGTGCGCGGATGGGTCGATCGGACACGAAGCGATTGTACTGGAGGCTGGAGGCTAGGGGCTGGGGAGGGGTCGGGCCTCCAGCCTCCAGCCTCCAGCCCCCAGCCTCCAGCCTCCAGCCTCTAGAAGCTCCACCTCGCGCCGAGATTGACCTGCCGGGCGGCGAAGACCGTGCCGGCAACGCCGTACAGCACGGGATTCGGCACGCCGCCGATCGAGACATTGGGCACGCGGTTCTGCGCCGCGGTGATCGTGCTGGCGTTCAGCGCATTCAGCACCTGCGCATAGACACCGAGCCGGTTCCGTCCGCCCATCGGAAAGATCTTCTCGAAGCTGAGATCGAGAATCCGTTCCGGCGGAGTCCGTTCACTGCCGCGCGCCTCGAGCAGCGGACGCCGATAGGTGCTCGACTGTCCCGACAGACCGAGCACGCTCGAGGAGTACTGCTCGAACGGCGTGAACGTGCGGCCGCTGATCATGTGCCAGTACGCGTTGGCCGCTACCTCGATCACCGGAATCGTGTAGCTGCCGAGCACCTTGAACTCGTGCGTCCGATCGTTGGTGAGCGTGCCGTCCACGTTGACGAGCGCCAGCACCGGCGTCGCGAACTGGTTGCTGCTCACCTGCGCGTCGCTGGTGTTGTCCACCGATCCTGTGGCCTGCGACAAGACGTACGAGACCTGTCCGCTCCAGCGATGGCTCAAGCGCTTGTTCAGGACCGCCATGAACGCTTTGTACTTCCTGAACGGGTCGGCCGTCCCGATCGGGTTTCCGTTGGGGTCGCGATACTGGTACCCGGCGACATTGGTGATCAGGTAGTCGGACTGCGTCGCGGCCCGGTTGGCCCATTTGTACAGCGTGAGCGGACCGCCGGTCAGATCGTTGGTGACAGTGATGGGCGACCACGTGGCGTTGGGGCTGATCGAGTTGACGAAATTCTTGTTCTCTCGATAGATGCCCGTGAACGTGAGCCGCATCGATCCGCCGAGCGCGCGCTCGACGGCGCCGTACACTTCGTCGACGCGCGGGTGTTTGACGTTCGGATCGACTTTATAGAGCGGCGGACTGATCGTGTCGATCGCCACCGGCTGCGATCCGGTGACATCGTATGTGACCTTCGGGAGCACCCCCGGCACAGCGCGCTCGAAGACCGATGCCATCGCGCCCTCGTAGTATTGACTGTAAGCGCCCTTGACGACGGTGTTGTAGGTGCCGGTGACATCCCAGGCGAAGCCGATGCGCGGCGCCGGGTTGTTCGTGCTGTACACCGTGCCTACCGTCGGATTGGATCCGCGAATCATGTCGAGCCGGAAGCCGGGGTTGAGGGTGAAGCGATCGCCCACCTTCCACGAATCCTGCGCGAACAGCGTCGTCCGGTTGTTCGTCGCGGTGATGTCGTAGCCGTAGGTGTAGGCCTGGTAGGGGGCGCCACCGTAGTCGTAGTAGTAGACGCCTTGCGGGAAATTCGCGTTGCTCGCGTAGCCGTACCGGTTGCGCACTTTGCTGTGTTCGTATTCAGCGCCGAATTTGAGCTCGTGCTTCCCGAATTTGTCGGCGTAGTGCGAGATCGACGCGTTCACCTGATCGCGATTGCGGTCGGCATAGTAATGCCATCCCTGCGAGACCGAGTAGAGCCCGCTGTCGCCGTCGAAGTGTCCGGGCTTGTTCACCTCGGGGTTCAGATCGTAGTAGCCGAGCCAGCCGGTGTATTTCACCTCGGCAAACGTCTGTGAGCTGAAGATGTGGCGCCACTGGCCGAGCCAGACAAACTCCGGCGCGTCCTCACGGTTGGTGAGCGCGTCGGTGGCGAGCAGGGCCGAGACGCCTGCGCGGCCGATGATGTTGTAGCCGTCGTACTGCAGCGACACCATGTAATTGTCGTTCGGGCTCGGCTGCCACGTCAGCTTCGCGTTGAACCGCGGGCTCACCTGATGGTTGTTCGTCACGGGGCCGCTCGGGTCCGAGTCGAGCTGGAACCGCTGGGCGCTGAGGAAGAAGAACAGCTTGTCGGCCTTGATCGGGCCGCCCAGCTGCGTCGTGAAGTCGGCATACTTCTTCGTGATCCCAGGAGAGGCGAGCGACGGATTCGTCGACGCGATCTCGGGCGTGATGTTGTTGGAGTTCAGCGTGCTGTTGCTGCCGATGAAATCGAACAGCCCGGCATAGCGGTTGCCGCCCGACTTCGTGATCGTGTTGACCACCGCGCCAGTGAACCCGCCATATTCGGCGGGCGCGCCGAGGCCCTGAATCTGCACCTCCTGCACCATGTTGTAGTTGTAGAAGGTCCATGCGGTGCCGCTCTCCGGATCGCGCGTGTCCACGCCGTCGATGAGGAGTGCATTGGCCGAGCTCGCTTCGCCGCCATACACCGAGTTGCTGTTGGCGCCCGGCATGACGTTGAAGATGTTGATCGCCGTCCGTGTAATCGGCGCGTTATAGAGCAGGTCCTGCGAAACCTCCGTCTGCGTCGCGCTGCTCTTCGTATCCACCACCGGCGTTTCACCGACGACGCTGACCGTTTCGGAGAGGCCGCCGACGTGCAGCGTCAGATCGACGTTCAACGACGATCCGACCGTGACATCGATCCCGCCCTGACGCGAGGGCTTGAAGCCGCTGAGGTCGGCAGACACCTCGTAGGTGCCCGGCTCGACGGCGGGGAATCGGTAGACGCCCGTGGTGTCGGTCGTCATCGTTTTCGATCCGGTGCGGCCGGTGAGCGTCACCGAGACGCCGGGGAGCACGCCGCCTTGATCGTCTCTGACGGTGCCGGTGACCGTGCCGGAGAACGTCTGCGCGCGTGCATCGGTGATCGCCGCCGGCGCCAGCAGCAGAAGCGCGACGATCATGGATTTGGTCAGGTACCTCATCGTGGATCTCCTCGCTTAGCGGACAGGTGACAGCACGCGATCGTGCGACTTCGAGTAGAGCGTGTACCCGAATCCGGCGCCGAGTAGTGCCAGCACGGCGATGCCTTTCTTCGTCTTGAAGAACGCCGCGCTGTCGGCCGTGCCCGAATCCGGCTGCGCCGGCTGCGTCAGCAGCGCCAGCGTCTTCGGCGACAGGTGCGTAATCGAACGGCGTGCGGAATCGGTCGCTGAGTCGTCTGCACGACACGGTGACGCCACGCACATGACACCGACCATGAGTGCGATCGCGGTCGCGCACGCCTTCCGAATCGGGCCTGAGGAGCATTTCACAGTCACCTCCAAGTTGAAGGAACCTCACTGCGCGACGTGGTTTGTAACGCGACGGCGACATCGCGTCAAGCATTGATACAATCGACATGACCGAATTCGTGACGAGATCCAGGAAATTGATGCTGGTCGTGGCGGTCGCCGGTGTGGCGTTTGCGAGTTGGCTATGGCTGATCCGCTCGCCGAGCGTGGAGTCGGCGACGCATCTTGCGCTGGGGCAATTGCCCGCGGGCGTGCGTCAACAGGACTTGAACGTCCTGGTCATCACTCTCGATACGACACGAGCAGACCGCATAGGCGCTTACGGGTACGCCGGCATTCAGACGCCCAACCTCGATCGCCTCGCACGCGACGGCGTCCTCTTCGAGCAAGCCGCCTCAGCCGCACCGTTGACGCTGCCTGCACACTCGTCGGTGTTCACCGGACGCCTTCCGCCCGAGCATGGCGTCCGCGACAACGGCGGCTTCTTTCTCGACCCGCGCGAGACGACGCTCGCCGAGATCCTCAAGAGCCGCGGACTCATGACGGGTGCGTTCATCGGCGCGTACGTGCTCGACTCGAAGTGGGGAATCAACCAGGGCTTCGACACGTACTTCGACAATTTCGATCTCTCGAAATACAAAGTGATCTCGCTTGGCGCGATCCAGCGGCCGGGCAACGAGGTCGTAGACGAGGGTTTGAAGTGGCTCGAGCATGTCGGCTCGTCCCGCTTCTTCGGCTGGATCCATTTGTACGACGCACATTCGCCGTACGAGCCGCCCGAGCCGTACAAGTCGATCTATCGCGATCGCCCGTACGACGGCGAGATCGCGTTCGACGACGCCCAGGTCGGCCGGGTGATCGCGTATCTGGATTCGCATGGCCTCCTCGACAAGACGATCGTCGTCGTCATGGGCGATCACGGCGAGAGCCTGACCGAGCACGGCGAAGCGACACACGGCTTTTTCGTCTACGAGAGCACGGTCCACGTGCCCTTGATCATCCGCGCGCCTTTTTCGAAGACGCGCGGCGGCCGCCGCGTGGCCGACGTCGTGCGCAGCGTGGACGTGATGCCGACCGTGCTCGAGATGCTCGGCATTCCGCCTCCGCACGACATCGAGGGCGTCAGCATCGCGCCGTTGATGACGGGTGCGCAGACGGAGCTCGGGCTCGAAACCTACTCGGAGGCGATGTATCCGCTGCACCATTTCGGCTGGAGCGACCTGCGCGCGATGCGCACGGGCCGCTACAAGCTGATCGCGGCGCCTCGCCCGGAGCTGTACGATCTGCAGGATGATCCAGGCGAGCACCACGACCTGTTCGCCGGCCGCCAGGTGCTCGGACAGCGCATGCTGGACCGCCTGCGCGAGCGCGAGCGCCGGTTCGCGGTGCGGGATCCGAAGGACGCGCAGCCGGCCGAAGTCGATCCCGATGCGCGCGCCCGGCTGGCGGCGCTCGGCTACGTCGGCACGTTCGTCGCGGCGTCGGCCCCCGACGAGGCGCGCACCGGCCTCGCCGATCCGAAAGACAAGGTCGGCCTGTTCAACAAGATCACGCACGCCCGCGATATCTCGAAAGACGACGGCGCGTTCGACGAAGTGGTGGCGATGCTGAACGACGTCGTCCGCGCGGATCCGAAGGTGATCGACGCGTGGTTCATGCTCGGCAACGTCTATGCGAAGGTTGGCCGCGCGAAGGAAGCCATTCCCTACTTCCAGCACGCCCTGGCGCTGAAGCCAGACGATGACATGGCGGTGGTCAACCTGGCGAACGTGTACCGGCAGATCGGGCGCGACGACGAGGCGCTCGTCGGGTTCCGCCGGTTTCTGCAGCTCGATCCAAAAAACGCGCAGGTGCGCTATTCGACGGCAGAGATTCTCCTCGACCGTGGCGACCTCGACGCGGCCGAACAGGAATTGCGCGAGGCGATCGCGCTCGAGCCGATGCTCGTCGTCGCACGCAACGCGCTCGGAGTGGTCGCGTTGAAACGCGGCGACGTGACGACGGCGGAGCGCGAGATACGCGAGGCGGTGGCGGAGAATCCCGACGTGCGGCTCGCGCACTTCAACCTGGCGCTCGTCGCCGAACAGCGCGGCCAGTGGCAAAACGCGATCGCCGAGTACCGGAAGGAGATCGAGCTGCATCCCCAGGCGAGTTACAAGGCCTGGTTCAACCTCGGGAAGGTCTACGAGCAGCTCGGCGATCGCACGGCGCAAGCCGACGCCTACCGGCACGCGATCGAGTCGAACCCCAGCTTCGCCGAAGGCCACTTGTATCTGGCCAAGCTGTATCTCGATCTCGGCCAACGATTTGACGAGGCGCTGACGCTCGCGCGCAAGGGGATCGACCTCGGACCCGATGGCGAGTACGCGGCGCTGGGCCACTACGTGATCGCGGACATCTATTCACGCCAGGGCCGCCGCGCCGCTGCCGACGAGGAAGCGGCTCTGGGACGGGCGCTCGAACGGACGCCGCGGAGGCGGCCATAGTGGCGGCGTCTCGACCCGGCGGCGAGATGCCCGTGCGCTCGGTAATGATGGTCGCGTCCGAAGCGCTGCCGTTCGCCAAGACCGGCGGTCTGGCGGACGTGCTGGGCGCGCTGCCGCCGGCGCTCGCGCGCCTCGGCTGGGACGTGACGGTCGTGATTCCACGCTATCGCGGCGTTGCCGCCGGGACGATCGTCGACACCTTTCCGGTGACCATCGGCGACTACATGCAAACGATCGCGTGCCACGAAGCGCCGTTGCACGACGGCGCGCGGGCCGTGTTCGTGGACTGCCCGGACTTGTACGATCGTCCGGCTCTTTACAACATCGACAACGTCGATTTTCCCGACAATCCGCTTCGGTTCGCGATGCTCGTCCGTGCGGCGCTCGAATTCGCGACGCGAGGCCGCAAAGCGCCCGACGTCATCCACGCGCACGACTGGCAGGCCGGGCTGGCGCCGGTCTACCTGAAGACGATGTACGCAGCGCACCCGATCCTGCGCGGAACGCCCAGCGTGCTGACGATCCACAACCTCGCGTACCAGGGCGCATGCCCGGCCGACTGGCTGCCGCGCCTCGACCTGCCGTGGAGGCTGTTCGCCATCGAGGAACTCGAGTTCTGGGGACGCATCAGCTTCCTGAAAGGCGGCATCAACTACGCGGACGCCGTCACGACGGTCAGCCGCACGTATGCGCGCGAGATCCAGACGCCGGAGTTCAGCTTCGGCTTCGACGGGATCCTGCGGCGGCGCGCCGCCGACCTGTCCGGCATCCTCAACGGCATCGACACGAAAGAGTGGGATCCCGCCCGCGATGCCTTCCTGCCGACGCCATTTGACGCGGCGCACCTGCAGGGGAAGGCCGACGCGAAGGCCCAGTTGCTGCGCGAATACGGTCTGCCGAGCGACGCCCGGATGCTCGCGCGTCCGCTGATCGGCATGATCTCCCGCATGGTCGATCAGAAAGGCCTCGACCTCCTCTCGGCCCTCGCAGCCGACCTGCCGAGGCTCGACGCGACGTTCGTCGTGCTCGGGACCGGAGACGAGTGGTACCAGAACCTCTGGATCTCGCTCGCCGCCGCGCATCCCGACCGCGTCGCCGCGCGCATCGGCTTCGACGAACGGCTCGCGCACCTCATCGAAGCGGGCGCCGACATGTTCCTGATGCCTTCGCGGTTCGAACCGTGCGGGCTCAATCAGATGTACAGTCTGCGATACGGAACGGTGCCGATCGTTCACGCGGTGGGCGGGCTGGCGGATACGGTCCAGGACGTGTCGGAGGCGGCGACCAAGCCTGGCCGCGCCGGGCCGGGGTTCGTCTTTCGCGCCTATACTCCGGCAGCCCTCCTGGGAGCGCTGAAACGGGCGTTGGCGCTTTTTTCGAACAAATCCCGCTGGCGGGCGTTCCAGGCCGCCGGGATGGCGGCCGACCATTCGTGGGACCGTTCGGCTCGAGAGTACGTCAAAATATACGAGCGGCTGATTTCAAGGTCGCGGGCTTGAAGGGCTGAGGCTCAAGCGTGAAGGGCTCAGAGCTAAGGGAATTTTCGGGGACCCGGGATCCAGGGAGACGTGATGGCATCCGACCACGTGCAGACTTTTACCGACGGTAATTTCGAAGACACAGTCATTAAAGCGGGCGGGCCGGTGCTCGTCGATTTCTGGGCGGAGTGGTGCGGCCCCTGCAAGCGGCTCGGGCCGACGGTGGATGCGCTCGCGACCGATTATGCCGGCAAGGTGACCATCGGCAAGCTGAACGTGGACGAGAATCCGACGGTGGCGACGAAGTTCCAGATTCGCGGCATCCCGGCCCTGCTGCTGTTCAAGGGCGGCCAGGTCGTCGAATCGGTCGTCGGGCTGGCGGCGAAGGACGATCTGAAGAAGGTTCTCGACAAGCACATCTAACTGATTTGAGAATTTGAGAATTTGAGAATTTGGGGATTTGAGGATTTGAGGATTTGAGGATTTG
>DATATJ010000181.1:0-23351 GCA_036268855.1 Vicinamibacterales bacterium | reverse complement strand
CGACGGCGATGCCGGGGCCCGAGCTCGATCCTCCAGGCGTGAGCGCCGGCCGGCCGTCGTCGAACGGGCGCATCAGGGCGTCGAGCGCGGTTCGCGGATCGGCGCGCGGATCGTACGGGTTGAATCCATAGCCGCCGAGCGAGCTGTAGCCCGCCGGCATGCCGTTGGTGAGGAAATTCGCGAACTCGGTCATCGTCGCCTTGCCGAGGATGATTGCGCCAGCCTGCCGCAGGCGCTTGGCCACGAAGGCGTCCGAGCGCGGCACCGATCCTTCGAACGCCAGCGACCCGGCGGTCGTCGGCATGTCCTGCGTGTCGATGTTGTCCTTGAGAATCATCGGGATGCCGGCGAGCACGCCGTGCCGTCGCCCCTGACCGCGATCCATGTCGCCGTCCTGATCGCTTTTATCCGCCTGCGAGAGCGCATGCTGATTCAAGTGAATGTACGCGTTGAGGTGGGCCGCGGTGTCCAGCCCGTCATACGCCGCGATGCGGCGCTGATACATATGAACGAGTTTCGCCGCGTTGATGACGTGGTCGTCGATCGCGGCCTGGATGGCGGGGATCGTGGTCTCGACGAGCTCGAAGTGCCGCGGCGACTGTTTCGCTCTCACGGGCGGCGAGAGCATGACGATCACGAACGCGATGGCGGCGAATGCGACGACGGCGGGCGGAAGCACGAGGCAGGATCGCTTCATGAGGCTCTCCTTGAGGTAGGTGACGGACCCCGATGTTCGAACGGCGGATTCTCCAGCGAACCGGTGCGCGAGTCAACCGATGTTCGCGTAAAGACGATCGGTCGAGCTGGCTGTGCGCGTCGCTTCGCTGGTGGCGGGCGGATTGCAGCGACTGCCCGCGACTCGTCGACCAATGCCCGCGCCACCTGATCCTCACGGCTTGAACGTTCACGGCGACCGTGCACTCTTCGTTCTGACCGTCGCCGCGTTTCTCAGTTACGCCGCGCTCTTCATCTATCGCACCAGCTTCGTCGTGGGCGGCGAAAGATATTTCTCGCTCTTCGACGACGCGATGGTGTCGATGCGGTACGCGAGGAACATTGCCCACGGGTGGGGCGCGGTGTGGAACCCCGGCGGCGAGCGCGTCGAAGGCTACACCAATCCGCTCTGGGTGCTCTATCTCGCGCTGGTGCATCTGCTGCCGGCGCCGCAGTCCAAAGTCAGCGCGATCGTGCAGATCACCGGAGCGATCTGCCTCGCGGCGAACCTGTGCTACGTCCGCCGCGTCGCGCTCGCAGTGTCGGATGGATCCCGGGCCGTCGCCTTCGGTGCCGTCGTTCTCACGGCGTCGTATCTACCGCTCAACAACTGGGCGCTGCAGGGCATGGAGGTCGGCGTCCTCGCGCTGCTGCTGTCGATCGCGCTCTGGCAGACGATTCAGGGACTGGAAACCGGCAGATTTCAAGGACGCCTGTATCTGCTGCTCGGAATCGGCACGTGGATCCGGCCAGACATGGCGGTGCCATTCGTGGCGTTTCTCGTATTCCTGATCGTGGCCGATCCGCGTCATCGACGGCAGCACATCGCGTGGGGTCTTGCCGCCCTCGCCGCCGCCGGCGCGGTTCAGACATTATTCAGGCTCTGGTACTACGGCGACATCCTGCCGAACACCTATTACCTCAAGATGACCGGCGTGCCGTTCCTCGTGCGCATCGCCCGCGGCCTGTACGTACTGCTGGAGTGTGTCTGGAAGGCGAGCCCGCTGCTGTTCGTGCTGGCATTTGCGACGGCGCTGCGCCGCGACAATCGGATCCGGCTGCTCTTCTGGATCTTCATCGTGCAGATTGCCTACAGCGTGTACGTCGGCGGCGACGCCTGGGAGTACTGGGGCGGCGCCAATCGCTACATCTGTGTCGCGATCCCGGGATTCTTCGTGCTGCTTTCTCTGGCGCTGCACGACCTGACGCGCGTCACGATTTCCGCGGCACGCGGACCGCTCGCGCCGCATCGCCCGACGCCTCGATGGGCGCCGGTCGCGGCGTTCGCGCTCGTGATCGGCTACGCCGTTGTCAGTATGAACAGCATCTACGGTGTCGGTGCGCTGGCGGAAGCGCTGCTGATTCGCCCGCCGCTCCACACGGGAAGCGGAGGAGAGAACCAGCAGGATGTGGAGCAGGCGATGTGGCTTCGGCGCGCGACCGCGCCCGACGCGACGCTCGCGGTTGTGAGAGCCGGAACGATCCCCTACTTCGCAGACCGGCGCAGCATCGACCTGCTCGGCAAGAACGACCGGCACGTCGCGCACGGGGCGGCCCGGTCATTCTCCGGTCTGTCGGGGTTCCGGGATTTCCGGCCCGGGCACATGAAGTCCGACTTCACCTACTCGATTGGCGCCCTGCAACCAGACGTGATCGTTCAGCTGCGACAGCGGACCAGCGAGGCCGAGCCATTCCTGCGAGGCCTCTATCGCGGCGTCTCTGTGGACGGCGATTGCGTGCACGTGCGGCGCGGATCGTCGCATGTGTTGTGGGACCGGATTCCGTCCGAGGCGTGCGGCCCCGCGGGCGGCGGCGCCACTCGCGACGAACGGACGCCGTGATCAGCGGAAGCGGGCGCTGTCGCGGACGCGGCGTGCGACGGCCTCGAGGAGCGATTCCGCCGATTGACCGGCGTCGCGCGTGATGCCGGTTTTCTGCGTCAGCCGGTGCACAATCTGATCGGCCATCTCCTCGCGAACCAGCGGGTCGAGATCGAGCCGCCGTCGGAGATAGGTCTCGATCAGTGACAGCTCCTCCGTGCTCACCTGCGTGAGACGCGCACTCGGCACTGCGGCGGAGTCAATGTCGTGCCAGTCGAGCCGCGGTTGGGCCGCAGACGAGTCGTAGACCACCACTGTGCCGGCGACGTAGTCGCCGATCCGGCGGCTCTGCCGGTTCAGCAGCATTGTGATGATCCCGACGCCGTACAGCAGGGGCAGGAAGTCGATCGCGCGAAGCACGTTCCTGGCGATCGCCTCGAACGCAGAAACGGGTCGTCCCGATTCGTGGATCACCCGCACGCCGGCCATCCGCTTGCCGGGCGTCTGTCCGCTCCACGCAATCTCGAAACCGGCGAAGTAGCCCCAGTACACGCAGAAGGCGAACAGAATCGCGGCGGCAGGCCCGGCAAGCTTCAACACACCGAACGTCCACCGGGCGCCGAGCGTCAGCGCGAACATGCCGGTCGCCAGCGTCAGCGCCTGGAGTACAGTGTCCACGGCAACGGCGACGAATCGGCTCCCGATTCCGGCGATCGGCAGTTCGAGCGTGATTTGCTCGGGCGTGTCGATCTTCAGTCGTTCCTCAAACGGCACCGTGATCTCCACTCACTGGATCGACACTCGCCGCACCTATTGGCATCGTCTCGAGCAGCTGCTCGACGAGGCGTCGCGGGGCGGCTGTGCGTCGCTCTCGCGCGGCGAATTGCGGGAGCTGGGCTTGCTCTATCGTCAGATCGGCGCCGATCTGGCTGCCCTTCGCGCCGATCCGTCGTCGGCCGGGTTTGCCGAGTCGCTCCAGCAACTGCTCGCGCGCGCTCACCATACCATCTATTCCGCCGGCCGCCGGCGGCCAGTCGACATCGTCCGCGCGTTCGTGGCGGCGTATCCGCGGGTCTTCCGGGACAACCTCGCGCCGTGCCTCGTGTCGCTGCTGATCTTTGTCGGCGCCGGCGTCGCGGGAGCAGACCTGGCCCGCTGGGACCCTGATCTCAAGACCAAGGTGCTCAGCCCGCAGATGATCGAGACGATCGATCGGCACGAGATGTGGACGCACTCGATCGTGGGGATCAAGCCGGTCGCTTCGAGCCAGATCATGACGAACAACATGAGCGTGGCGCTGACGACTTTTGCGGCGGGCATCACGGGCGGCGCCGGCACCATCTACATGATCGCGTTCAACGGATTTCTGATCGGCGTGATCGGCATGACCTGCGCGGCGGCCGGGATGAGCGTGGCGCTCTGGAGCTTCGTGGCGCCTCATGGTGTTCTCGAGCTCCCGGCGATTGTCATGGCCGGCGGCGCCGGGCTGCGGCTCGCACAGGGTCTCCTGTTTCCCGGCCTGCTGCCACGCCGCCAATCGGTCGCGCGCGCGGGATCGCGTGCGGTGGCGCTCGTGCTCGGGTGCCTGCCGATCCTCGTGGTCGCCGGTGTCATCGAGGCCTTCGTCTCGCCGACCGACCTTGCCGTGCCGCTCAAGTTCACGCTGGCGGCTGCGATGTTCGTGCTGCTCGCCGCGTACCTCTTCTCGCCGTCTGCGCGCCAGCCTACAGACGATTTCGTCGCTTGATATCCAGATAGGCGTTCACCAGCGCCGGCGAGAATCTCGACCGCGCCTCGAACGCGAGCGCGCCCCGTGCGCGAAGGCGCGCCAGGAGGACGTCGCGCCGGTGCACGACCTCCTGCGCCGCCGCGGTTTCGTACATCTGGTCGGCGTTCGTGGGCCGGCGCGTGGCGAGCTGCAGCAGATCGGGCTGGCCGATCATCACGAACAGCACGAGATGGCGCGACACCAGCGTCTGCGCGGCCGTCACCACGTCCGGCGTCATCGCGACGTCTGGCACGTCCGTCATCCAGACGATCAAGCCGCGCTGCTTCTGGTCGGTGAGCAGCCGGCTGGCGGCCTCCAGGTGGTCCGCCTCTGCCTCCTCGGCGCGAACGAGCGCGAGGCGGTCGATGACGCGGCGGAGATGCGCGCTGCCTCGCGTCGCCGGGAGACGGTGCGCGATGTCCCGTCCATACGCGAGCAGCCCGACCCGATCGCCAGACTCGAGGGCGACCTGCGACAGCGTCAGCGCCGCATTGACTGCCAGATCCAGCTTGCTCAGGGCGCCGGCACGGGCGCGCATCAAGCGGCCGGAGTCGATGACGATCCAGATGGGTTGGCTCCGTTCGCTCTCGTAGACGCGCGTCACCAGCTTGCCGCGCCGCGCGCTGGCGGTCCAGCAGATGTCGCGGAGCTCGTCGCCATCGCGGTGCTCGCGGAGGCTCTCGAAGGATCGGCCGGCGCCTTGCACGCGACGCGATCGGCGCTCGATCTCGCGCGATCGGCCCCGTACGACGTGGATCGACTCACGCCTCGCATCGTCGAGATTCGGGTACACAACGACGGTCTGCGAGACAGGCGCCCGTGCCCAGCGCTCGGCGAGACCGAGTGGGCTTTGGTAGTGAACATAGACGTCGCCGACGGACGTCTCGCCGCGCTCGCTCGGGACGATCGTGTAGTCGGCCTCGGCCTCACTGTGCGCCGCGATCCGGAGCGGCACCGAGGGAGGATCCGCCAACAGCCGGCGCGGCACGGCATCCACGATCGCGACGCTCAGGGATGAAGGCGACTCGTTGACCAGCGTGAGCTTCACCCGCGACGCCATCGACAACATCGTGGGCGAGCGCCACGAGCGGCGGACGGTCAAGCGTGCGGGCGACGGAAGACGCCATGCATCGTAGGCCCACGCAACCACCAGCAGTCCGTCCCACGCGGCCATCGCGTAGAGAAAACGTGGTGCGCCCAGCGCCGCGGGGAGAAGCGCCAGGCCGCCGGCGAGCAGCGCCAGAAATCGCCAGCCGAATGCCACGTCAAGACGGTTGAGCGGTTGCGCTCGTGCCTCCGTCGTGGCTGGCGCCAGCTGGCCCGGTCCGGTCACTGGGGTACCGCGATCGACTGGATGATGTCGCGCAGTGTCTGGTCGGCAGTGATACCTTCGAGGTTCGCCTCAGGCGCGAGCACGAGACGATGCCTCAGTACCGGCAGCGCAGCCTCCTTCACGTCGTCGGGCACGATATAGGGACGGCCGTCGATTGCGGCGAGCGCCTGTGCCACGAGCATCAGGTTGACGGCGGCGCGCGGGCTCGCGCCGAGCGTGATCGCCGGCCAGTCCCGTGTTTGCCGTACGAGGTGGACGACGTACGTCAGCAGCGAGGCTTCCACGTTGACGCTGCGGACGTCGCGACGCGCTTCGCCGAGCGCCTGCGGATCCAGCGCCGCCAACGGCACCGCATCGAGGTGCCGCGCGTCGAATCCTTGTTGCGCCTGCAACAGGATGCGGGCTTCGTCGGACGCGTCCGGATAGGGCACCTGAATCTTCACGAGAAAGCGATCGAGCTGTGCCTCGGGCAACGGGTAAGTGCCTTCGAACTCGACCGGGTTCTGCGTCGCGAAGACGCTGAAAAACGGCGTCAACTCGTTGCGGACGCCGTCGATCGACACCTGCCGCTCTTCCATACACTCGAGCAGAGCGGCCTGCGTGCGCGGCGGCATGCGGTTGATCTCGTCCACGAGCAAGAGATCGGTGAAGACTGGCCCCTGGTGGAACACGAAGCTGCCGGTGGCGAGGTTGACGACGTTGGTGCCGATGATGTCGGCGGGCATCAGATCCGCCGTGCACTGCACGCGCTGATAGCCGAGGCCGAGCAGCCGCGCGAGCGTTTTCATCGCCAGCGTCTTGGCCACTCCCGGCACGCCCTCGATGAGCGCATGCCCCTCGCACAGGAGCGCGAGGACGCAGCCGCGTTTCAGTGGCTCCTGACCCACGACGACCTTGCCCATCTCGGTCAACACGTGCCGGGCCAGCTTCTGGGCGGCCTCCATCAAGCGCTCTCCTTGCCTGAAAATCTAAACTGATTCAGTGTACGCGAGCAGTCCCACAGTGACTGCGTCAACTCGAGTGCGCGGGACGCCGTGAGGGCCGAATCACCGCGCGCAGTGTCACAGGCGTGCAGCAGCGCGCCGAAGGTGTCGTCGTCGAGAGCCCATCGGCTGCGCGCCGCGCGCCGCAGTTCGTCCGTGGACGCCGTGCCTGCGAGCCCGAGGCCTTGCGTCAAACGATGGCGGAACTGCTGGTACGCGATATCAACCGCAATCGATGCGGCACCCGCGCGCCGATACAGGGCACTGAGCGTGCGGACGAATTCGATCGGCGACAAGCGGCTTTCTGCTGGCGCTGCGACGACCGGACCGCTTCGTCGTGAATACGTCAGCAGCACCGCAGCGGTCAGCAGCGCGAGCTGACCGCCGAGCCATTCGAGCGGAGAGGAGATGAACGGTCCCTGCACCGCCTCGCGATGGCCGTGCACGTACTCGTCCCACAGGATCCGCCGGTGGCCGTCGCCCAGGGACGCAAGGACGAACTCGAGGTTGCCTGGCTGGCTCACGCCGGCGTTTGTGATCGGCGTGGGCGCCGCCCACCATGTCACCTCCCCGGCGCCGATGCCGTACGTCGCGACGCGTGTCTTGTCGCCGTCGCGATAGAGCGCGATGGCGAACGCTTCGTCGTCCCAATGGGCACGCGGCGCCAGCGTGATGTTCGGGGCCGCGCGGGTCTCGAGCGATGGCGCGCTCGAGGGAATCTGTTTCCAGGTGAGCCCGGCAACGGCATCGGCCGACACACGGTGCTCGGGAAGAAAGAAGGCACCCGACAGGCCGGTGGCGATCACGCGGCCGCCCTCGCGGACGAAGCGCTCCAGCGCCTTGCGATCGTCCGCCGTCGGATTGTTCTCGGGCTCGGCAACGATCAACGTCACGCCGGATCCGTTCGGGAGATCGCCGAGCGGACGCTCCCAGCGCCCGACCGGGTAGTGCGACGCCTCGAGCAATTGGTACAGCGCGCGTGAGCCGCTCGAGCTCGTCGAGTACGTCGTCGGCACGTCGGGCCCGGACGCGCTGCCGCCGAGCACAACGGCCAGGGTGACCAGCGACAGCGACACGGCTCCGGCTGCGGCGAGCAGCGTGCGATCGTCGAGCGTCAGGCGCTGGGGCATCCGATGCTCTTCAGGTGTTCGAGGGCTTCTGCATAGACCTGCTCGTCCGCTCGAGCGGCGCCGTACCACACGAGCTCGAACCGTCGCGTGAGGGCCGCCAGCGCGAGGCCGTCGGCGCTCGACGCGGGCAGGGCGCGCAGATACTCGCGCGGCGTCCTGGCGCGATCCGGCCGCCAGGCGCCTTTTGCCTCGAGGAACGCGACGGCGCACCAGTAGACGAGGTGCATCGCATCGCGCCAGTCGCCGCGAGCAGCGGCCGACTGGGCGCCGGCGAGCCACTGCGGCCATGTCAGAACGGGCGACGCTGGCTGGTCACCTGCCGCATCGTCCGCCGCCCAAGGCCGTCTGATCATGCGGCCGACGAATCGGCCTGCCAACAGGAGCGCCACGCCGGCGATCGCAGAGACGACGATGATGCCGACCGTCGGAATCATTGAATGTGGCAGGAAGAGCTCGAGCGATCGAACGAGAAGACCGAGCACACGCTGCCAAAGCGCGTCGATCCACGTGGGGCCGTGAACGTCACGAAACGCCGGGTCGGACAGGATGCTGTTCAGCGCCGCGCGCTGCGCGTGCCGCTCGGACGGCGGCGTTTCGAACGACAGCGCGCCGGATCGCAGCATCCTCAGCTGCTCGACAAGGTGCTGACGTTGCGACGGCTCGTGGCCCGTCGTCCACGCTCGCAGGGCAAGACGAATGGAGGCCGTCGAAACCTCGAACGTCTGCGTCGAGCCGTCTACACGCCAAGCGTCGGGTAGCGCATCGACTCGCACGGAGGCCGGGCGCCCTTCTGCGTTGTCCATGTCGATTGCTGCGGCGAGCCTGTCGAGCTGATCGACGTACTCGCGAATGGTCAGCCGCCTGGCGCCGGCGCGCACGTGGGCAGACGCGACCACCAGCAGCACGAGGAGCGCCGCGCAGGTGCGGGGGAGACGCGCGCGGTTCATGCGGCTGGCAATGGCCCGGCAGACGCGCCGTCGATCTGCCGCATCATGTGCTCCAGATCGAATGCCTCTCTCCGGACGCGCTCGTCGTAGTACACGAGCGTGAGCGCGATGGTCGCGATTGGGCTGACGACCGACTGCGTGACGAAGCTGCCGAACTGCACGACCACCTGCGCCGCCGCGGGCACTTGTCCGAGCCTGGCGGCGTCGGCGACCATTCGACCGCCGATGAGCATGGCGGGCACTTGCCAGATCATCGAGGCGACGAGGATCAGAATCGCGTACAGCACGCAGATCGCGAAGATCCGGCCACGGCGTCCCTTCGTCAGATCACGGCTGCGCGACAGGGACGCCGAGACGCCGTTCTGCTCGAGGATCGCGACCGGAACCGCGACCGAGTACTTCAGCCAGACGAAAATGCCGGGCACGATGAACAGCAGGAGGCCAACGCCGACCCGCACGCCGATGTTCAGCGCCAGAACCAGGAGCTCTCCCAGTTGCTGCCAGATGCTCGCGAACGCCTCGCGGATGTTGGCGTCTCGATCGAGTTGGATCTGAGAGACCGCCACCACTGTCGCACCTTGACTGAACGTGGAGGCGACGAGGAAGACGACGAATGTCGCCAGACCCCACAGCGTCGCGCCAGCCGTGCCGGTGCCGCGTCGTGCGGCGTCGAGTTGCCAGAGATGGAGGATCAAGCCGAAGAGGCTCGGGAGCGCCGCGATGCCGACGAACAGCACGAAATGCCGGCGGTAATAGGAGAACGTCCGGTCGAGAAGCTCGCCCACGTTCAATGGTCGGAGCGTCTGCGTCACCAATCCCTCCGAATCCGGGGTAGCGGGTGGCCCAAGGGTAACAGATGAGTGGGGCTGACGGGACCGTTGATGTCGTCAGTTTTGCATCGAACTGCAACAGTTGAGGGCTTTCTGCTCACCTCGATCAATCGGCGGCAGCATCAACGGCTGTGTGTTGGCGCTGGACGCGTCGAGGAGCGCCGACCTCTGCGCCGCGGCGGGCCAGCGATCCTTGGTTCAGCTGGTTTGTGTATCCCGTTGATTCAGGATTCGAGTAACGGTGAGCCCCGCGGAATCAGAACGTCGCGGCGATTCCCGTGGTCAACGAAAAGTTGTTGCGCTCGCTGCCAGGTGCGGGGTTCGACAAATACAGATCGATGATGGCGGTGTTCAGGGAAAAGCGGTTCGTCAGCTTGACGTCGATGGCGGTTCGCGTGTCGAGATGATACTGCCCGACGATCGTGACATTCGGATACGCGTTCGCGGTATGGTCGAGCCGGACACGGGGCGTCAGCTGAAATCGAATCTTCTCGCCGATGAGGAGCTGTGCGGTCTGCTGGCCGCTGTTGGTTGGCGCCGGCTCACTCGCGTCCGTGGGCGGAATCTGATCGACGGTCGGCGAAAATGATTCGCGCACGAGGGTGAGCCCCCCGAAGACACTCAGCGTGCCGCGCGTTTGGAGCGCGACATCGAAGCCGCTGCCGCCGCCATACGTCTGGCGCAGCGACAATCCTTCGGTGCCGACATGATCGAACTGCACGATGCCGAACACGAACGTGCCGGGCGCGAAGAGAATGTCCTGACGGACGCTCGTGCTGATCGTGTTCGATCCGATCGATGTCGCCGCTTCCATCGCGTTCGACAGCAGCATCGTGAGGTGCACATTGGTGCGCCAGTGCGGCGCGAAGATCGGCGTCGCTGGACGCTCGCGCCGCATGTCCACGCTGCTGCTCAACGTATGGGTCTGTTGATTCCCCCGCTGAATGCTGTAGCCGAGGTTCGCCGTGCCGGTCCAGTCCTGCCACGGGCCTGCGGTGTGATCGACGAGAGACTCGTAGCGTTCGGCGGGCAGAATGGCCACGACCGACGCCGGGCTGATCGCGTGCGGGGCGCCGTCATCGTCTGTCAGTTCCCAGCTGCCGGAGGGATCGAGCGTGAGCAGGCCGTGGAGTGCGGGGCCGTTGAGGACGACGACGCTCACCGGCTCCGCCACCGACATCGCGCTGATCTGGCCGATCGGGATGGTCAGGTTGCCCGCCGCGTCCGTGTGCAGGCTCAGGTTGTTGCCGCGGACGCTGACGAATGTCCCCGTGATGCGGTCGCCGTTCTTGAGCACCACGATGTCGCGTGGCGCGGCATTTCCCACACTGGCCAGCGCGAGCAGCGCGCAGGCAATCGGAGCAATGTTCATCAGCAAAGGTCATCCGTCGAGCGGCGCGAGTGATGGGAGTCGCGGCGTTCGCGCTGTGCAACGGGGCAAGACAAATGCCACGCATCGGCAGATGCGGCCGCCGATCGACGCCGATGATGAGCCGTACGGCCACCGGCTCCTGTGGCCCCTTGGCGAGGGCTTCACCAAGAATACCGTGGGCGTGCAATCGATTCGACCTCTCGTGTGTCTACAGGAATGATTGTGAAACGGATGGGGCGGCGGGGCGATACGCACCTGGAAACTGGTCTAGCTGTCGCGGCCGGCGCGATTGGTCGCAGGCGGCGCGGCGGAAACTGGCGACATCGCGGTGACGAACTCGTCGGCCGTCATCACGGCGGCGCGCTGGGGAAAGAAGCGTTGGAGCAACGCGCTGTGAAGCTCGTCGTCGAGGTCGGCGCAGCAGTCGGCGATCACGACGATCTGGTAGTCGTCGTCGCAGGCGTCGAGGAGCGTCGAGAGCACCACGCCGCTCGTCGCGATGCCGAAGAGGACGAGCGTCGTGACGTCCTTGGCGCGCAACAGCATCGCGAGATCGGTTCCCGCGAATGCGCTGACACGACGTTTGGTCACGACGATGTCGCCGGTTTCGGGACCGAGCGCCGGCGCGATCGCCGCTAACGGGCCGTCGAACAATGTCTGGTGCTGCGGCGACGCCTTGACCCGGGCGAACAGGAGGTTGCGGTCGCTCACTTCAGGCAGGCCAGGTCGAAAGCCCACCTGCACGTGTACGACCGGGGCCCCGGCGCGCCGGGCGGCGATGAGAACCGCCGCGGCGCGGGAGAGGAACGTCTCAGGCGGCTTCGCGTAAATCGAGACGATGCCGACCTGGCAGTCCATCGCCAGGACGGCCGCGTGGGCCGTGTCAAACGGCGGATCGGTGTTCATCGACAGCTAGTTTATTGCGGTTTCGACATCCGCCTAGATGTCGAATCGAACACCGCTCTCGTCCTGGCCGAACGGCGGTTCGAGTAAGACGCGCTAGAACCCCGGCGGGCGCTCTCCGGCGACGCCAAACGCATGCTCGAGCGCCAGGCCGGCTCGTGCGACTGTCCCTTCCTCGAACAAGCGGCCGAGCAGCGTGACGCCGTGGGGCACGCGCCGCGGCGGCGAGAACTTCGGCAGCGGGTTCTTCGGATCCGGCGCCCAGTCGCTCCGGGCCTCGGAGACGTTCACGAACCCCGCTCGCAGTGTCAGCGACGGATGCCCGGTGAAGTTCGAGAGCGTGAGCATCTCGTCACGAAGCGACGGCACGAGCAGCAGATCCACGTCGGAAAAGACGCGCGCCATCTCCATCGCGACGAGCCGCCGGAACCGGTCGGCCTGCACGAAGTCTACGGCGGACAGGAAGCGCGCCTGCCGAAACAGATTCGGCCACGCATCGGGTACCTGCGCCTTGAGACTCCTCACGCCGCCGGTGAGCGTGAGCTCCTCGAACGCGGCGGCAGCTTCGCTGAAGAGCACATGCTGCAGGGAGTCGTACGGCCAGTCCGGCAGGCGCACTTCCTTGGCCACCATCCCGAGTTGTGTTACGGTCGCCAGCGCGGCGCGGTCCACGTCGGTGGCCGGGTCCTCCTTCATCCACGCGGGAAAATATCCGACGCGCAGTCCACGGACGGGCACGTTCGCGTCGAACTCGAGGCGGCTCGGCACACTCGACACGTCGCCCGGATCGGGTCCGGTGATCGCCTGGAGGACGAGCATGGTGTCCTCGACGCTGCGAGTCATCGGGCCGAGCTTGTCGAGCGACCAGCAGAGCGTCATCGCGCCCGTGCGAGGCACGCGTCCGTAGGTGGGACGCAGGCCGGTGACGCCGCAGCGCATCGACGGCGCGATGATGCTTCCGCCGGTTTCGCTGCCAACCGAGAACGCGACCAGCCCCGCGGCCGTCGCCGCGCCTGGTCCGGCACTCGATCCTGATGCGCCCTCCGCCAGAAGCCACGGGTTCATCGTCTGCCCGCCGAACCAGATGTCGTTGAGAGCCAGCGCTCCAAGACTCAATTTCGCCAGGAGCACCGCGCCAGCGTCGTTCAGGCGATGGACGACGGCGGAGTCGACGGTCGGCACGCGATCCCTGAACGGCTCGGCGCCGTAGGTGGTGGCGATGCCAGCCGTGTCGAGGAGATCCTTCACGCCGAACGGAATCCCGTGCAGGGGTCCACGGTATTTGCCGCCGCCGATTTCGGCATCCGCCTTGGCCGCCTGCGCCAGGGCGAATTCCTTCGTGAGCGTGATGACGCACCGAAGCTTCGAATCGAACTGCTCGATCCGGTGCAGATAGATATTCGTGAGGCGAAGCGAGGTGAGCTGTTGGCGTTCGATCCAGCGCGACAGCTGCGTGACCGGTGCAAAGGCGATGTCGGCGTCGCTCGAAGGCAGCGGGCGCATGTCGCTGCCGCTGCGCACGAAGGCGTCGCGCGTGGGCCCCGGCTCGCCAGAGAGCGCGGGGTTCCACCGCGTCGCCGGCGCGACGCCGGCGGCGAGCGCCACTTTTCGCGGGCCGGTTCGTCGTTCGAGAAGCGGCGCCATTGATCGCGGCCAGCTTGCGGCCGCCATCTCGCGTTCGGGCGCGCTCATCGTGACCTGCACGAGCTTCTCCGCCTCGGCGAACGTCGCGGGCGAGACGGCGGGGCCTGCGGCTGGCGACGTCGCGAACGTCGGCGGCGCGCCCGGCGTCGAAGTGGAAGAGATGTCGGCGTGCGCCGGCTCCCGGCGGCACGCGAGCGTCGCCCCGACCATTCCCAGCGGCGCGGTAATCAGAAACTGTCGGCGTGTGTTCATGGGCTGGTCCGGACTCAACGCGTACTCACGCGCAGATCGAGCGTCTGCTTCTGGTCTTCGCGAAGGACCACTGTTGACGCCCGCGGCAGAATCGTGTCGAGAAACGCCTGATCCTGCCACGCGTCTTCGCCCTCGGCCAGCGGGCGCGCGACTGCGGCCGCATAGTACGTCCCGAAGGGGAGTCCGGCAAGCGTGAACACGCCGCCCCCGGCCGAAGTTGCGACACCGAAGAATCGCGACCCGGGATACCAGCGGTCGCGATCCGTCGAGAAGACGACAACCATCGATCCAACCACGGGCTGCTTGTCGTCGTCCGTGACGGTGCCTTTCAGCTCGCTGACTCGATCGGTCAGAACGACTTCCACGTCGCGCAGCGACTGTTCGCTCCGACCGAACGCGAGCGGGCGGTCGATGACGCTGATGCCCGTGACGCGAACGTCCTCGAGCCCCCAGCCCGCCGGCGCCCGTACCAGCTGCAGTCGGCGCGGGCCGTTGACGCCGGCGATGTCGAAGCTCCAGTCGGTGTGAATGTCTGCTCTGGCCACGTTGTGCGGCGCGAGATCGAAGTCCACGGGCGTGGGGACAATCTGAATGGAAGAGGCCGCGGGCCGGGACGACAGGTCCTTCGTGTCGAACGTGATTTGGCCGTGAATCCGCGAGCCGAGCGACGTGTGCAGCACCAGATCCGCGGCGTCGGTTCCGTCGACGCTCACCGGGAGCGTGCCGAATTCACCTTCTGTCCATTCGTTCGGCCGCCCACGGTCCGATCGAATGATGTACTGACCTGGCGGCACGTTCGTGAACTCGAACTGCCCGTCCGGCTGGACGCGCGCGCCCACCGGCAGGTTCGCGAGCGAAGTGGACCGCTGGCTGGTCGTGAGCGTCAGGCTCCCGCCGAGCGCGTGTTCCCCGGCGGCGTTGACGAGTTGTCCGGAGATGCGAGCGGTACGCGTGCGCGACAGCAGCATGTCGATACCGACGACATCCTGCGCGAGCGCGACCGGGACCAGCTGCGCCTCGCGTGCCTCCGGCGTGCCCGGATAGTACGAGGCCGCGTACCCCGGCAGGTCCACCGAGAGCACATCCCCGCACGTCGCGGTGACCACATAGGATCCCGGAGGCAGGCTGTGCAGACGATAGCGGCCGAGGTCGTCGCTCAATGCCGGCGATCCTGCTGGTGCGAGCTGCTGGCGGCCGGCGTCGTACCGCATCTGCAGCACCTGCACGCGCGCGCCTTGAAGGGGATCCCCGCGCTCGTCGAGCACGTGTCCCGACAGCGTGCCCCAGCGTGGCAACGTAATGTCGACGCGCTCGCGGGTTTCGCCCTCGCGGAGCGTGACGGCGATGCTGGGGAGGCCGAAGTTCGGCGACGCCGCGCGCGACGCGTCGGATGCGGCGACCGGCCCGTACCCGGTCTTGGCGGCACGCAAACTGTACGATCCGGCCGGCAGGTCGCGAAACTCGAAGCCGCCGTCGGCGTCGGAGGGCGAGGCAACGGAGTACCGCGGAGCGTGCTCCAGGGAGAGCAGCACTTGCGCGCGGGGGATTGGACGGCCGTCGGTGGTGACGACACGGCCGCGGACGATTCCCGTGGCGGCGGCGTCCGGAGCGGCCGCCGCCGGACGCGCCGTTCGTCCCAGTTGGATCGCGCCGAACATCTCATCGGATTCTGCGCCGGCGACGACGAAGTCGATGTTGGGCCGATCGTCGCCGGGCTCGAGCGCGAGCGTTTGGGCGTCGCCGCGCACGCTCGTGCCCGGGTAATATGCGCGTTGCGTGCCCCGGACGCGCACCTGATTTCCGCCGATCGATATCGACGTCATCCCGCCCAGCGTCACGGCCACGACGACATAGTCTGCCGCGGCGAGGCTCGCCAGACGATACTCGCCGCGGTCGTCCGTGGTGCCCGTCGCGACACCGCGATCGTCCGGCGCGCTCGCGGCGCGCAACACGCTCACACGGGCGCCCAGAACAGGGTCGCCGGACTCGTCCACGACTCGTCCCGAAACGGCCGCACCCCGCTGCAGGCGAATGTCGATCGCCGGGATGGTCGATCGCAGCGCCTCGTCGCGAGCGCCATATCCGGTCTTGCTCACGACGAGGCGGGCCGTGCCGGGCGACACGGTCAGGGCAAATCGACCCTCCTCGTCGGTGAGCACGACGGGGGCGCCGAACTTCGACGAGGGCGCGGCGACGCGCACGTTGGCCAGTGGCTCGTCCGTGTCTTCCGCGACGACGCGTCCGCGAATCGTCGTCGGGCCCGGCTGCGCCCCTACGGACAGAACCGCGATGCCAGCGAGCCACGCGGCGAGGGCCACGATCTTCATTGCGAATTCAGACGCTTAATGCCTGGCGGCGGTTGTCGCCATGACGACCCTTACTCGAACACTTGGATGTCAGGATACAACGTCAGGCCGCTCTTCAATATCGCCGCACACGACAGCCCGCGCGCCGCGGGTTGACGGTCCCACGGCGCGCGAGCTTGCGAGAGAGCTACCGCACGCGGTCGAACACTTCGTAGTGCAGCCGCGGCACGAGCGACCCGAGCGGGTTCGCCGGATTGGACAGGTCCTGCGGCCTGGGCCACCGGCCGACGCTCAATCCGACCGTCACGGTGCCGATGGCCGACGATCGGATGAAGCTCTCGTTGACGTCCACTGCCACGTTCCCGACGAGCCACGGCAGCAACTGCCGCGATACGCGGAGCGCCGCGCCGGCCGTATTCGATGCACCCGGCGCGTGTCGATTCAGGAAGGCCGCGTTCGCGTCCAGCCACCAGAGATTCGGCACGAGGCTCAGTTGCACGGTGCCGCCGGCCGCATCCACCGTGTGCAGCACCTGCTCGGTGACGATGAGCGGCTGCCCGGCGGGAGTGGGCGCGCCCAGAACCGACGCGGCGCCGACCACGTCGCTCTCCTTGAGCCCCTTGCTCGCGAACGCCCCGAAGCGAATGGTCGAGAGCAAGGCGTCGACGCTGACGGCCACCTCGCTGAGCGATCCTGCCGACGCCTCGGATCGCACGTTCGCGTCTTTGAACGTCCCGCCGACGCCCACCTGCCAGAGTCCGTGCCGATAGAGCAGCGTCGTGTCGACCTCGCCCTCCTGTCTTCCCGGATAGAACATATATTCCGCCTGCGCCTGCACGCCAAATCGGCGGTTGGGACCGAACGAGCGCAAGAGGTGCCCGCTGGTGTTGACCGTGTAACCGCCCGTTCGCGCGCTGCCGAACGTCGGCCCGATGGCCGCATCGATCGACGTGAACGACGGCGGCGCACATACGTAGTCCGGCGGCACGGTTCCGCTCAGTGCGACGACCTTCACCGCGCCCGCCGGATCGTTCGTCGTGATGCTCAACGACGCCGATTTCGCTCCCGACGTCGTCGGCTGGAACCGCACCGGCAGTTCGATGTTGTCGCCGGGCGCGATCTTGATCGGAAATGTCAGCACGTGCGGCGCCTGGAAGTCCGGCGACGACGACGAGAGCGCCGTCACGAGAAGCGGGCAAGTACCGCGGTTGTTGATGGTCACCGCGAGATCCTTGAACCGGTTCGGCGCGGGGCAGAACTCGCCGAAGTTTCCCGAGTCGGCGACGACGGTAACCGCCGTCGGCTGACCGACGCTGGCGCTCGCCGCGACGTGCAGCACCGGCATGTTGGGATCGTTGCTCGTAATCGTCAGATCGGTGGTCCGCGTGCCGGGTGTCGTTCCCGTGAACAACACCTCGAACGGGAAGCAGAAGTCGTGGCTGATGGTCACCGGGAAACCACCCGACGGCACCACGATCGTGAACTCAGGGTTGGACGATGTGATCGACGAGATCACGAGATCGCCGCCGCTGGTGTTGCAGACCTTCAGGGCGCCGTGCTGCTGGTCGCCCGCGCACGACGCGTCGAACGATGGCGGCGAGGGTACCTGTATCTCCGGCATGAGCACTTTCTTGAACGTCAGCCGCCACGGTCCGCGGCCGCGCGTGCCGAGCGACAGTTTGATCTCGCCGGCCGGCCCGTCGTGGTCGAAGTGCGCGAAGTACGGACGCGGGATATGCGGAATCCCCGATGTGCCCGGTGCGATCGGATCGGTCACGAGCTGCCAGCGTGTGCCGCCGTTCGCGCTGATGAAGACGCCGGAATCAGCGCCTCCCGCGACCACCAGGTCCGGATCGGACGGATCGAAGGCGACGAGCGTCGGCTGTGGATAACCGCTGAAGGAGGTGAATGCCGTCGGACCGGTCTGGTTCTGATAGAGAAACACACCGCCTGCCGTCATCAGCGTGTCGAGCGCGCTGAGGACGTTCCACGTCGCCCCGCCGTTGCGTGTCAGCACCATGTGCGGCCCTGGCGCGCCTCCGAGCTGCGACGCGATCAGCCGCTGCGGATCGTGGGCGTCCACCGCATAGATGCCGAAGCCGCTGGCCCCAGCCGGCGTCGGCACCTGCTGCCACGTGCCGGTCGTCGACGTGCCTTGATACCGCCACAGCGTGCCGGCGCGATCGCCGTCACAGCCGCCGCTCTTGACGAAGAATGTCGGCGTGCCGCCGGTCGTGGACAGCGCGAGTCCGCACGCGTTGGCCGGCGAGCTGGAAGCGCCCAGCTGCGTCCAGACGATCGGCGACGCGGTAATGTTGCTGGTGACGAACACGCCCGACGTCGACGTGACGGCATAGGCGTTCGCGCTGAAGGTGAGCAGCGCCTCCAGTTCCTCGAACGAGCGCATGTTGCCGGGCGGGTACGTGCCGATTTCCGGAGACGCGCCCGTGAGCCCGGCGCCGCTGATGAAGAGACGCGTGGCGCGGCCGCCGAAGCAGCAGACGGTGGTCAGCGCCCGTGTGGCGTCGCCGGCCGTGTCGAAGCCGTCGCAGCAGCGCTCGTTGTTCCACGTCACGGTGGCGCCGCCGCCGCTGCCCGTGCCGAAGCTGCCGTTGTCCTGATTGCCGAGATACAGATCCTCGGGCGTCGCACCTGGCCGCGACACGCCTTCGAACGAGTACTCCCAGAGGGCGTGCGGCGTCACGTTGGGCTGCGTCCATGCGGGTGTATGGCACGCGGGGCTGCTTGTCAGCGTGTTACGGAACACGCCGCCGTCGGACGAGAAAAACGCGGGACACGCGTTGCTCGTGGCGCCCGGAACGAACGCCATCGATCCTGAGTCGTCGTGCGCGCCGTTGGACCGCGTGAACGAGCCGCCCCACGCCGTGGACGCGGTGCACCGCTGCGTGCCCCCGGGGACCGCCGGCGAAGGCGTCGTGCACGTGCCGCGAAAGACACCGACGTCGCCGAACCACAGATCGAAGTTCCTGCCCGATCGTTTGTTGGTCTCGACGAAGGGGATCCGGCCCTGCGGCGCCGGATTTGCGTACGAGATCGGCCACGTCTGCCCGCCGTCGTCCGTCTCGAATATCGATGTGCCCACGACCGCGAACAGCACATACGACTCGTCGGGAGACGCGGCGATCGAGCATCGGCCGCTCTGCAGCGGCTGCGACGTCGCGGTCGTCCACGTCGTGCCGCCGTCGGTGGACCGAAGATGGCCGTCGTCGCCGCAGACATCGATAATTCCGCCGTGGTGCACGACGACGTCGCCGATGTTGTCGGCGCGATCGGTCGGCGTGGGATCGGCGAAGCGCCAGGTGACGCCCGCGTCCGTGCTGATCGCGAGGCCGCAGTTGGTGCCGACGAATACGTGGCTCGGGTTGGCCGGGTCGATGGCAATGCCGAAGGCAGCGGGCTCATTGCGCCGGACGTCGCTCTGGCAGAAGCTCACGGGCGGGGTGGCCGTCGCCGGGTGGGTCCACGTGTTGCCGCCGTCGGTGCTGACGTTGATCCCGGATCGGCTGTTCGCACGTCCGTCGTAGAAGGACGTCGCGTACACCTTGTTGCTGTTCGTCGGATCGACCTTGACGTCCCAGGTGACGGTCGGGACGTGCCCGTTGAGATGACTCCAGGTGAGGCCGCCGTCGGTGCTGCGGAAGATGCCGCCGAACTCGCTGGCGGCGTAGACGCGCGCCGGGTTGCTGCGGTCGATGGTCACGTTGTTGACGCGGCCACCGGAGGCGCCGTCAGGATCGGAGTTGTTCGACTGATCGGGACTGATGTCGCGCACCACAACCGAGAGCTGGGCCGAGGCGGCGCTGGCGAGGAGACACGCAAGGCCGGCGAAGAGGATGACTTTGACGCGAGTC
This sequence comes from Vicinamibacterales bacterium, assembly GCA_036268855.1. Taxonomy (GTDB): domain Bacteria; phylum Acidobacteriota; class Vicinamibacteria; order Vicinamibacterales; family CAVVIG01; genus DATATJ01. The sequence goes on along the minus strand of DATATJ010000181.1, from coordinate 3,477 downwards.
ATTTCTTCCGCCTTGGGACCGCGGTCCCCTGCACCATGTCAGCCGGGCAGACCCGGGCTTCGCTCGCGGCGCTCGGCGAGACGATGCGACCAGACGGAGTGTCGATGGCGATGCGCCACGTGTACGTGACGCCAGGCTCGAGGTTCTCGACGACGGCGGTCATTTCGCCGGCGGCGGTTGCCTCCGCGGTGGCGCCCGGCTGCTGAACATCGATCAGCCGAAGCTGGAACGCGCGGGGCAGCGGCTGCCGGCCCTGGGCCTGCGGAACGATCGGTCGGTCCGCCGTGGCGGCGCCGATCGGCAGCGAGACGAGCAGATTCTTCTCGAAGCCGTTCTTGTACACCGTCGCTTCGAGGCTCTGCCTCGCCGCTGAAACGGTTGCTGCGCCGATCCCGCTCAGCGCGGTCTGGGGAATGCTCCAGCGCAGGCGCGCATTGGAGGTCCGCAGCTTCGTCTCGCTGCAGAATGTCTCGATGGAAAGTGTCATCCGCGACTCGACCTGCGGCGCTCGTTGAGCAGCCTGCTCCGCGAGCGCCGTCGTCTGCGGTGAGAGATCGAACACCGTGAACGCGACGGCAAGAATGCCGAACTGTAGCCAACACGACCGCATGGGGCCTCCTCCTGATAGTTCTCTCGAGTGGATGCCTCCGGACACTCCACGCAGACATGGTGCAGACGGCGGTCGCACCGTTACATCGAGCGGTTGGACACGCAAGGAGACCGGCGTGCGGAGCGAGGAAGTGAGTCGTCACGATCATCGGACCGCCGGGTGATCCGGTGGCTCTTGTCCTTTAGACGTGCGAGGAAGATGCCGGCCTCGACTCGGCGAAGCGGCCGGTGGATCGGCGAGAAATCGGTCGACGCGGCGCCGGCGCGGCGAGCGGCTCAGCCGGCGTAGATCAAGGAGTAGCCGCGCTCCTGCGCGCGGTTGACGCCGACGACGCCGGCGGCGACGAAATGACTGTTCGGCGGCGCAGCGGCGACGATCTCTTTGTAGACCGCCTCCTCGTTGCCGCCGCTCGCTTTCGCAATCTCGCCGGCGAAGAAGCGGGTCGCCATGTCGCAGATGGCGAGATGCGTGCCCTTTGCGAGAACGTCGGTCAGCGGCGTTCCCAGGTTTGGCAGCGCCATGCCGTACTCGGCCGATCGGAACACGTTGCGCGTCGGCGGCTGGTTCGTCTTCGGGTCGTTGAACTTCAGCATCTCGCCGGCGACCTTCCCGTACTTCGCCCAGAACGCGTCGTTGAAGGCGAACGGCGTCGCGAAATGGCGCATGCAGATCACGATGGCCAGGTCTGCGTCGGCCAAGCCATAGCCGGCCTTGTTCGCCACGTAGAGATTGTTGGCGAACAGGATCGCTTCGCCGGCGCCATTGGGTGTCGTGGCATCGATGATCGTGCGATGCGTGCCGGCGAGGCTGTCGAACCAGTCGTCCTGCGCATGGCGCGCCGGACGAAACGGCGCTGTCGCAGGAGACTGCGCCAGGACGGGAGCGCTGGCGCCACCGACGACCGCCAGCGCGGTCGCGGTCTGGACGACGAACTGACGACGTGTCTTGTGGTCCATCTCTGTCCTCCATGTTTCAGGCGCCAGGCCTGGTTGACGGGCATCGTGTGAAGACGCGCCCGCGTTTGCGACCAGCGATAATAGCGCAGCTTCAGCCGGTCTGGACGTGCGGATTGTTCGCGTCGCGCACGCGGCTCGGTCCGTCGCCCGTGTTCACCGCCGCCGCTCTCCTCACCCTCGCGCTGGGCACCGGGGGCACCACAGCCATCTTCACGCTGATCCACGCGGTGATGCTGCGCTCGCTGCCGGTCACCGACCCGGCGAGCCTCTATTGGATCGGCGACGGTGACGACTGCTGGACGGCTGATCGCCGCTCAGCTCTACGCCGTGGCGATTTGGGATCCGCTGGCGCCCACCGTTGCCGCCGCGCCGCTCGCGACATGCGCATTCGTCGCGGCGCTGATTCCCGCGGGTCGTGCAGCGTCCATCTCGCCGAGGCGTGCGCTGCGGATGGAATGAGAACGCGGGTCCGAAGGATCCGCTCTTTCAAATGACCGGCTGGGTTCGCTGGGCGCGCCAGTGGAGAACCATCCCGATGGCGCTCAAGATGGCCAGGCCCGCCATGGCGGAGAGCCAGATCCCCCGATATTCGGCGAGTGCATTTCCCGCCTGCCCGCTCAGCGAGATGCCCGCGTAGCCGCTGAGCGCCAGTCCGGTCGCGCCGGCAAACTGCGCGACCATGTTCATGAACGACACGATGGACGCGGTACGCTGCGGTCCGTAGCTGTCCGCCACGGCTGCCGGAATCAACGTGAACGAGTTGATCGCGACGCCGACCAGAAAAGCGGTGAGCCCCAGCGACCACGTCGTGTTCATGCCGGTGGACAGGATGCCGAGCAGCACGAACGCGGACACCAGCCAGCCCATCGCGACCATGGTGCGCGAGACGCCGGCCCTCAAGGCGATGTCCGACGCCTTACCCGCCAGCGGACACCCCACGCCGCGGCCGAGCAGCGAGTACGCCACCACCGCCAGCAGGCCGCCGTTCAGCACGCCGAACTTCACGCTGAGGCCGTGCGCGATGTACATGTCGGCCGCGTACACGGCAATCCACGGCTGCACGATCCGAATCGCCATGATGAACGCGGAATACAGGAACGTGTAGGCCCAGAGCTGCGGATCGGCCAGCAGCGCGGCATCGAACGGCCGGCGCGTCGTGGCTGGCCGCTTCGGCGGAGCCGATCGCAGGAAGAGGAGGCACAACACGCCGATCGCCGCGAGCACCACCGCAACCATGTTGGTCGCCTGCCGCCAGCCGGTTGCGATGTAGATCGACATCGCCGGTAACAGAAAGAACGCAGTGGCTTCGCCCAGCGCGCCGCCGACGCCGCCGAGCGCCGTCTGGCTGAGGCCGCGCTCGTACGGGGGAAACCAGCGCGCCACGCCGCCGGTCATCGCGACGTAGACAGCCGCTCCGGCAATGCCGCTGGCCGCCCGCCAGAAGAGCAGTTGCCCTGTGCTCTGACCGCTTGCGAAGCCGACCATCGTGCCCGCGACCAGCAGCACGCCGATGCCGGTAATCGCGCGGCTGCCCCATTTGTCCGACGCGACACCCCACGGCATCTGGAACACTGCGTACGAGTAGAAGAAGACCGAACCCAGCAGGCCGATCGCGGCCTTGTCGAGATGAATATCCGCGGCGATGAACTTCTGCACGCCCGCGTAGTTCTGCCTGGCGAACAGCGTCGCGGCGTACCCGAGGATTCCGAAGAGCAGGATGACCCAGCGATAGGGAGAGGCGGGCTCGAGCGACGCGCCGGCTTCAGGATGGATCGGCGCCTCGGCTATCGGGTGCGTCCCTGGCGCGGCTGGCGGCATGTGATGCGGCAGTATATCGAACCGCCACAGCACCCTCCTACTCATCGTCCACGATCGACGATCCGGCGGGCGCCTTCACGATGCGATATGATC
>DATATJ010000180.1:0-10473 GCA_036268855.1 Vicinamibacterales bacterium | reverse complement strand
CGCCCACCGCACCTGCCGCTCGTACCAGACGTCCAGCCAGTGGAAGAATCCCTTTTCCTTCGTCTTGTGATCGGCGACGGCGTCGGAGAGCTTCAGGAAGCGCGAGCTGAGCATCGGCGTCAGCGTGAAGCTGACCAGCATGGACACCATGATCGAGAACGCCATGGTCCAGCCGAACGGGTTGATGTAGCGCCGCGCGTACCCGGTCATGAAGGCGACCGGCAGGAAGATCACCACCAGCGACAGCGTCGTCGCCATCACGGCGAGCGCCACTTCGCGGGTGCCCTGAATCGCCGCCTCGAACGGCGTGCACCGCTTCTCCTCGATGTACCTGAAGATGTTCTCCAGCACGACGATCGCGTCGTCGATCACGATGCCGACGGCGAGCGTGATGCCGAGCAGCGTCATGTTGTTCAGCGTGAAGTCCATCGCGCGCATCAGCGTGAACGTCGCGATGATCGACGCCGGGATGGCGACCGCGGAAATGATCACGGCGCGGATATTCCGGATGAAGAACATCACGACGACGGCGGCGAAGAAGCTGCCCCAGATGAGGTGCTCTTCGAGCGACGCAATCGAGGCGTAGATGAACTTCGAGTCGTCGCGCGTGATCGTCAGCGTGACCGCCTTCGGCAGCGACCGCTGCACGATCGCGATCTTCTTCTTCACGCCCTCGATCACTTCGACCGTGTTCTCGCCCATCGCGCGCTTGATGTCGAGAATCACCGCCTGGTTGTCCCCGAGCCAGGCAGCCTGCGTCGGACGCTCGTTCGAGTCCTCGGCGTAGCCGATGTCCGACACCCGGATCGGCGTCCCGTTCTTGGTGGCGACGACGATGTTGTTGAACTGATCGCTGGCGTCGATGCGGCCGAGCGTGCGCAGCAGCAGCTCGGACTTGCCCTGCTCCACCGTGCCGCCGGGAATCTCAGTGTTCTCATTGACCACCGCGTCGCGCACCTGATCGATCGACAGCCCGTATGAGTTCAGCTTCTCCAGATCGACGACGATATGAATCTCGCGCGCGCGGCCGCCGCCCAGGTCCACCTCGCCGACGCCGTTGACCGCTTCGATCGACCGCTTCACCTGCTTGTCCGCGATCTCGGTGAGCGTGCGCAGGCTCATCGAATCCGACGACACCACGACCGACATCACCGGATCGGAGTCGGGATCGACCTTGGTGATCCCCGGCGGCAGCAGCTGCGGCGGCACGTTCAGCATCGCCGCAGACACCTTCTCGCGAACGTCGTTGGCCGCATCGTTGATGTCGCGCTCGAGCACGAACTTGATGGTGATGTTGCCCTTGCCTTCGGAGATCTGCATCGACGACATCTCGTCGATGCCGGACACACTGCTGAGCGTCTCCTCCATCGGCTCGATGACCGCGGTCGCCATCTCGTCGGGGCTCGCGCCGGGGAGCGAGAGCTGCACGTTCACCGTCGCCGGATCGGCGCGCGGGAAGAGATCGACGCCGAGATCGCGGAACGAGAAGATGCCGAGCACCACGAGCGACATCACGAGCATCGTCGCGAAGACGGGCCGGCGAACGCAAAGCTCTGAAAGCATGGTGTATCCCTGGAGGGTTCGAGGCGAGCAGGGGACGCCCCTGCCGTGGAACTAGGGCGTCATCGAGCCGTGATCGACGGTGACGCGCGCGCCGTCGACCAGCTTGTCGACGTCGGTCAGCGCCACGACGTCGCCCGCCTTGACGCCGCTCGTGACTTCAATCCGATCGCCGAGGCGCTCGCCGACCTTGAGCTCGCGCACCGACAGCCGATCGCCGTCGAGCACGAAGACCCGGTTGACGCCGTACCGATACTGAATCGCCGCGTAGGAGACCGTCACCACCTGGTCCACCTTGCCGCTCTCGATGTGCACGCGGGCGAAGGTGCCCGGCTTGAGCAGCGCGTCGGTGTTCGGCACGAGCGCTTCGAAGGGGAACGCGCGCGTCGCCGTATTCACCGCGGGACTGATGCGCGAGAGCTTGCCGACGATCGCGCGATCGGGATAGGCGTCCACGTGGAGCTCCACCGGCTGCCCCACCTTCATCCACGGCGCCATTTTTTCGGGAATCTCCGCCGTGACCTTCAGCGGATCGACGCGCACGACGTTCATGACCGGCGTCTGGTTCTTGACGAACTGCCCGAGGTTGACCATCCGCTGCGAGACGTAGCCGTCGAAGGGCGCGCGGATGTTCGCGTCGCGCAGCTGGCGATCGGCGAGCTTGGCGCTCGCATCCGACGCGTCGATGTTCGCGCGCAGGTTCTTCGCGTTCTGCAACGACGTCTCGTAGCCGGCCTTCTTCGTCTGCAGCGTGGCCTCGGCGTCGTCCAGCCCCTGCTTCGGCAGCAGCTGGCGCTTGTTGAGCGCGGCCGCGCGATCGTAGGCCTGCTGCGCCTGCACCAGCTCCGCCTTCGCGCGCTGGACGTCCGGCGTCTGTTCGATGGCCGGCAGGTGCGTGGTATCGGGCGCGCCGAATTGCGCGAGCGCGCGGTCGAGCGCCGCCTTCTGCTGATCGTAGTTGTATTGCAGCTTCTCGCGATCGAGCTCGACGAGCACCTGCCCCGCCTTGACGCGATCACCGAGGTCGGCCAGCAGGCGGCTCACGCGGCCTTCCGCTTCCGACGAGATCGTCGCCTCGTCGACCGCCGCCAGCGTGCCGACGACTTCGACCGTGCGATGGAACGATTCCTCCCGCACGGGTTCCACTTTCACCGGCTTCGCGGCCTCGCGGCCGCGGGCCTGCGCGGTGTCGGATTTCGAGCAGCCGGTCAGCACGAGACCGGCACAGGCGGACGCCGCCGCGAGTTGGCAGAGTTGAGTCAACACGTTTCGACGCATAGAGATGCTGGGGCCTTGTACTTCGGATAAACCGCGCGCGGGGCTATAAAAAGAGAGTATACGACGGCACACGGGCTGAGCGCCGCGTTGTCATCGTTTGTCTCTTGGAACTGGCTGAAAAGACCGCCGGGCCGCCGGGATTTCAGCGCTTTTTCGGCGTGGCCGCCGCCGAAGCGCGCCCTTCCACTTCGGCGATGAGGCGATCGGCCGCGCCGAACAGCGGTTCGATGTCCACCGGCACGCCGTTGAGCTTGTCCAGCACCTTCTGTACCGGCGGACGCACCACGCCGAGCTGCTCGCCGAGCGCCTTCGATTGCGCGTAGTCGCCTTCGGCCTGAATCGTCATGATCGTCCGCGTCAGCCCCGCCACCGCTTCCTTGATCTTGCCGTGATCGACCGCAAACGTGCCGTCGGGACGAACGGTGAACCCGCCGTGATCGAGCAGGTAATTCAGCTGGACGGCAATCCCGCGCCCGTGCGCTTCGTTCACGCCGAAGCGGATCGACCGGAACGCCGAGGCGAGAAACGTCGTGTACAGCGGCCGCTCGAGCGTCTTCGGCATCACGCCTTTGTCGATCATGTGCTGGATGGCGAACAGCCCCGAGATGTCGGCCTTCGCTTCCTCGAGCGCGCTGTAGGTCTCCTTCATCTCCTGGCGCACGGTCGTCTGGCGGCCGCCGACGGTGATGGTGTGCGGGCCTAATCCGTGCATCAGCTCGTGCACGACGATCTGCGTGAAGAACGCGTCGAACGAGACATCCTTCTGATCCAACGGGCTCAGGACCACTTTGGAGATCGGCAGCAGCGTCTTGGCGAACTTGGCGTCCTGCACGTTCTTCAGCATGACCCGCTTGGTGCCCTTCTCGCGAACGACACGCTCGTCGTTCGGCAGGTTGAAGGCTGCGGTCTGCACGCCGCGATTGCCGTCGCCTGCGGCGAAGATCTCGTTCACGACGGTGATCGGCGCCAGCGCGCCGAGCGACGGGTTGCGGTACTTCGGATCGATCGGCAGATGATTCTCGATGTCCTGCAGCTCTCCGGCGAGACGCTGCAGCTTGGCGGTCTCGGCATCGTCCTGCACCGTGACGTAGGCCTCGAAGCCCGCCTTGTAGTTGAAGAGCTCGTCCTCGTACACCTCGTAGGGGCCGATCGTCGGCTCGATTTTGCCCGTCAGCTCCATCCAGGCGACGTCGCTGTCGTAGTAGTCGTTCGTGAGGAACGCCTTGGCGCGCGCGAGGAGAAAGGCCTTCAGCGTCGGCTCTGTGGCGTGCTCCGCCGCGTCGCGCAGGAGCGCCGCCGCACGCGCCAGCTCGCCTTGATACTCGACGTTGTAGGGGACGACGGCGAAGCCGCCCGCGCTGCCATTGCTGCGGATGACCGTGAAGAATCCGGTGGCACTGGTGCGTGCCGCATCCGGCTGCGTCTGGATCCACGTCTCCAGGTCGGCTCTGGACGCGGCGGGCGGATAGAAGTTCGCGCCGGCCGGCTTCGGCGGAGCGCCGGGCACGAAGACCGCGTTGTGATCGAGCCGCGACCAGGGGCCTTTGTTGATCAGAAAGTAGTGCAGCCGCGCACGGCCCTCGGCCGAGCGATCCTTGACGAGATCGAGCAGCATCGCATCGTTGCCCGCCCAGACCTGTCGGAGGAAGAGCGCGTCGATGACCTTGGACGCTTCCACCAGCTTCGCCAGCACCTGGCGGTCGGCCGCGGGAAGAGCGGAGAGATCGGCGCCAATCTCCGTCGGCGCAAATCGCGCCGCCATGCGCTGCAGCTTCACCGTGTCGGGCACACGCGCCTCCTGGGCGGACAGCGACAGCACGCCGGCCGCCATACCCGCGGCCACCGCGGCGACTTTGAGAGCGGTCATCCGCGTATTGTATCCAGCTTCGCGGGGGCTGGAGGCTTGGGACCGAAGGCTGGAGGCTGGAGGCTTTGGGCTCGAGGCTGGAGGCTGGGGTCTAGGGGCCGGGGGTGGACTCGTGGTGCAACGCACCGGCGCCAGGTGCGCTGAAGCGTGATCGGCAAGGAACGCGACCTCGATTACGCGGCGAGCAGAAACTTCTGCCTCACCGTGGCAGACGGTCGCGAAAATCCGAGGAAAATCGCTCGGCACGAACACCGCTTGCCACTGCGCATGACCTCGACCTTCACTGCCGCGTTTCCGAGGACCGAACAATACGGCATCACCAGTCAGATGCGACGAGCGGCCGTATCAATACCAGCGAATCTCGCCGAGGGCCATTGTCGTCGCACAAGTGGCGCGTATGCGCACCATGTCAGCATCGCGCTCGGGTCACATGGTGAGCTGGAGACCTACATCGAGGTCGTCGCGCGACTTGGGTATCTGACGACGGAGCAGAAGGCGCACTCAGCCTCCAGCCCCTAGCCTCCGTTCAATGCACGCCACGAGACATTTGCAGCATGGCCGGATCGGCGCCCAGCCGGCGGATGGCGGCCTCCCACATGCAGTCGGCCGGCGAATTGAAGATCAGATCTGCGCTCACGTCACTGATCAACCACGCCGACTCCGCCAGCTCCGCTTCCAGCTGGCCGGCGCCCCATCCGGCATACCCCACGATGAGCCGTGTCCGCTCGGGAGGCGACGGCTCGAGAAGCCGTTGCAGCAGATCGGGTGAGGTGGAGAGATAGAGCCCCTCGGCGATACGCCAGCCGCGCAGCTCCTCGTTCGCATCCGGCTCCTCGCCAACGAGCATCCAGCTGCGATGCGGTTCCACCGGACCGCCGACCCAGACATCGAGTTCGCGCTCGGTCTCGACCGGAGGCTCGGTGTTGATGACGACCCGGCCGCTGGTGACGAGCGGCCGGTTGACCACCAGGCCGAATGCGCCGTCCTCGCTGTGCTTGCAGAGCAGGACGACGGTACGGTTGAAGTTCGGGTCGACGAGCTGCGGCATCGAGAGCAGCAGCGCTGGGGCGAGCGAGGCGTCCGAAGGCATGGCTACGATCTTAACGCTCGCGCGACGGCGCGCAAGTCGTCGATGAAGCGCCGTGTTTCCCGGCGTCTCGTCTCGGCGTCCGGCGCTCGCAGCAGCGAGGAGGGATGCACGGTCGCCAGGACGACGGGCGCGAGATCGGACGCGATGAGCTCGCCCCGGTGCGCTGTCACCTTGAACCCGCGACCGAGCAGCGCCTGCGCGGCGGTGGCGCCGAGGCAGACGATCGCGCGCGGCTGGACAATCTGAATCTCGACGTCCAGCCACGGACGGCACGCGGCGATTTCACCCGCGCTCGGCTTCTTGTGAATGCGCCGCTTGCCGCGCGGCTCCCATTTGAAGTGTTTGACAACGTTGGTGACGTACACGGCGGCGCGATCGATGCCGGCCTCGGCGAGCGCGCCGTCGAGGAGCTGACCGGCGGGGCCAACGAACGGGCGGCCCGCGAGATCCTCCTGGTCGCCTGGCTGCTCGCCGACGAACAGGATCGTTGCGGTGCGCGGGACTTCGCCGAACACGGTCTGTGTGGCGCGCTTGTACAGATCGCAGGCCGTGCAGTCTTTGGACGCCGCACGGGCGCCGGGCAGCGTCGGGCGAAGAGGAATCCGGCGGCGCGCCGGCGTCCTGCGCTTGGACATGCTCCCACCTACGCGAGATTCTTCTCTGCCACCGCCAGGTTGCGGCGCAGGCCGCTCAGCTTCGCACGCTTCATCGCGCTCCCGCGCAATGCGTGCTGCAAATCGAGGTCCGAGGTGTCGCTCAGCTCGGCCACGCGGCGCGCGTCCCAGGCCGGACGCGGCTGCCACGCCGGATCGTCCGAGACGGGCGCCGCCTGATTCCACGGACAGACTTCCTGGCAGACGTCGCAGCCGTAGATCCGGGTGCCGACGCCGGCGCGCAGCGCGTCGGGCATGTCGCCGCGCTGCTCGATCGTCAAGTACGAAATGCACCGCGTCGCATCGACGACGCCCGGAGCGCGTATCGCCTGCGTCGGGCACGCCTCGAGGCACAGCGTGCACGTGCCGCACTGATCGAGCGCCGGCGGATCGATCGCGAGCGGCAGGCTGCAGATGATCGCGCCGAGGAACAGCCACGATCCGAGCGCCGGATCGATCACGCAGCTGTTCTTGCCAATCCAACCGATGCCGGCGTGCTGCGCGTACACCCGTTCCTGCACCGGCCCGGTATCGACATAGGCGCACGCCTCGAACGTCTGCGGCCATGCCTCGTGCATCCAGCCGACGAGCGCGTCGAGACGTTTCGCGATCACGTCGTGGTAGTCGTCGCCCCACGCATATCGGGCGACATGCGCCCGAGCGCGGTCGCTGCACTCGGTCGAATAGGGACGATCCGTGTTGTAGAGCGTGCCGGTGACGATCACCGTCCGCGCCGACGGCATCGTGCGTCGAACATCGGCACGGCGATCCGCCGTGCGATGGAGATAGGACATCTCACCCGCGTACCCGCGGGCGAGCCACTCGTTGAGGAAGCGGAGCTCGGGGTGATCGATGGCCGGTGCGATACCGCACGCATCGAAACCGAGCTCCTGGGCGCGACGTTTGATGTCCTCGGACGTCATACAACCACGAAGCTCAGGAAGGGCACGAAGTTTCTGCGTTGATTCGGTGACGCCGTTCACGGCGGAGCGCTCTGAGTTTCCCGAGATTCAGAAATGGCTCCGCGGGTTCCGCGATTTTTGCGTTGATCGTTCGACCCTTATTGATCGGATCGTGCCTCGTGCCTTCGTGGCCTTCGCGGTTCAAATCTAGGATCGATTGACGAGCTGACGCAACACGTACGGCAGGATGCCGCCGTGGCGGAAGGCCACCAGCTCCTCCGGCGTGTCGATGCGCGCCATCGTCTCGAACGCGATCGTCTTGCCGTCGGCGCCGCGCGCGCGGACCGCCACAGGTGCGCCAGGCTTCAGCGCCTCGGCAATGCCCGTGAGGTCGTACTCCTCGCGGCCCGTCAGGCCGAGACCGGCCGCCGACACGCCGGCGGCGAATTGCAGCGGCAGCACGCCCATGTTCACGAGGTTGCTGCGGTGAATGCGCTCGTAGGTTTCCGCGATCACCGCTTTCACGCCGAGCAGCAGTGTGCCCTTCGCCGCCCAGTCGCGCGACGATCCCGACCCGTACTCCTTGCCGGCGAGGATGACCAGCGGCACCCCGGCGTCTTTGTATTGCATCGCAGCGTCGAAGATCGTCATCACCGCGCCTGCCGGTTGGTACGTCGTCCAGCCGCCCTCGGTGCCAGGTGCGAGCTGGTTGCGCAGCCGCACGTTGGCGAACGTGCCGCGCATCATCACCTCGTGATTCCCGCGGCGGGACCCGTAGGAGTTGAAGTCCTTGTGATCCACGCCGTGCTCGAGGAGGTACTTCCCAGCCGGGCTGTCCTTCTTGATCGCGCCGGCCGGCGAGATGTGATCGGTGGTGATGCTGTCGCCGAGCAGAGCGAGCACGCGCGCGCTGGCGATGTTGGTAATGGGCGTCGTCTGCAGCGTGATGCCGTCGAAGAACGGCGGGTTGCGGATGTAGGTGGAGTCGGGCTCCCAGGCGAAGCGATCGCCTTCCGGCACCTGGAGCGTTTTCCACCGGGCGTCGCCGTTGAAGACGTCGGCGTACTGCTCCCGGAACATGTCCGACGTGACCGCGGCGAGCATCGTCGCCTGGATCTCGCGCTCCGACGGCCACAGGTCGCGCAGGTAGACCGGCTCCCCGTTCTTGTCGATGCCGATCGGCTCGGTTGTCAGGTCGATGGTCATGCGGCCGGCCAGCGCGTACGCGACGACCAGCGGCGGCGAGGCCAGGTAGTTCGCGCGCACCTGCTGTTGAATGCGCCCCTCGAAATTCCGGTTGCCGCTCAGCACCGACGCGACGACCAGGTTCCGCGCTTCGACTTCCACTGAGACGTCGTCGGGAAGCGGGCCGCTGTTGCCGATGCAGGTCGTGCAGCCGTAGCCGACGAGGTTGAACCCGAGCTTCTCGAGATACGGCGTGAGCCCGGCCTTGTTCAAATACTCCGTCACGACTTTCGATCCGGGCGCGAGACTGGTCTTCACCCACGGCTGGCTCGACAGCCCGCGCTCGACCGCGCGCTTCGCCAGGAGACCGGCCCCAATCATCACGCTTGGATTCGATGTGTTCGTACAGCTGGTGATGGCGGCAATCACGACGGAGCCGTGGTCCAGCTGCTGCGCCACGACCGGCAGCACCGCGACGCCGCCTTCGCTGGCCATCGCGGCCACGCTCGCGGCCGTCGAGGAGCTCGCCTTCGCCGCGGCCGCCTGCATCGTTCCGAGCGCCGCCTGGAAGCTGCTCTTCGCGTGCTTGAGCGACACGCGATCCTGCGGACGCTTGGGGCCGGCGAGGCTCGGCTCCACCGACGCGAGATCGAGCTCGAGCATCTGGGTATAGACCGGATCGGCGGCGCCGGGCTCGTTGAAGATGCCCTGCGCCTTCGCGTACGCCTCGACGAGATCGATCTGCGCCTGCTCGCGGCCCGACAGACGCAGGTAATCGAGCGTCATCGCATCGATCGGGAAGATCGCGATCGTGGCGCCGTACTCCGGGCACATGTTGCCGAGCGTCGCGCGGTCGGCGATCGTCAGGTGCTGCAGCCCCGCGCCGAAGAACTCCACGAACTTGCCGACCACGCCGTGCTTGCGGAGCTTCTCGGTGATCGTGAGCACCAGATCGGTCGCCGTCGCCCCCTCGAGCATCCGGCCCGTGAGGCGGAAGCCGAGCACCTGCGGAATCAGCATCGAGATCGGCTGGCCGAGCATCGCCGCTTCCGCTTCGATGCCACCGACGCCCCAGCCCACGACGCCTAACCCGTTCACCATCGTCGTGTGCGAATCAGTGCCAACAAGCGTGTCGGGATAGCACAACGGGCCGTCGGGCGACTCGCCGGTCATCACGACGCGCGCCAGGTACTCGAGGTTCACCTGATGGACGATGCCGGTGTCCGGGGGCACGACGCGGAAATTGCGGAAGGCATCCTGGCCCCAGCGGAGGAAGGCGTAGCGTTCGCGATTGCGGGAGAACTCGAGGTCGGCGTTCAGCTGAAACGAATTGAGCTGACCGAAGGAGTCGACCTGCACGGAGTGATCGATCACGAGCTCGACCGGCTGCAGCGGGTTGACGCGATTCGGATCGCCGCCCAGCCGCACGATGCCGTCGCGCATGGCGGCCAGGTCGACGACCGCCGGCACGCCGGTGAAATCCTGGAGCAGCACGCGCGCCGGGGCGAACGAGATCTCGCGCGGCGCCGCGCTGGCGACATCCCACGTGGCCAGCGCCTCGATGTCGGCGGCTTTCACGAAGCGGCCGTCCTCGTGGCGCAGCAGGTTTTCCAGGAGGATTTTCAACGAGTACGGGAGGCGCGCGACGCCAGGAAAGCCACGCGATTCCAAGGTACGCAGGCTGTAGAACTGCGCGTGATCCGCCGTTCCCGCCGGGAGGCCGATGCGAGTCTTGAAGCTGTTCAGCGTGGGCATGGAGGGCATTCCTCGCGAAAAAGCTCATCGTACCACACGGATTTCGAACGTTTCGCGATGCCAGCCGTGTCACCATTTATGTGCATAGACTGCACAAATAGTGCGTAAACGTGCCAGTCATACGGCTAGATATGTCTTTTCGATCATCAATAAGTGCAAAACAAGCATTGTTCTGTTACCATG
>DATATJ010000179.1:0-14510 GCA_036268855.1 Vicinamibacterales bacterium | reverse complement strand
CTCCGTGCCTCTGTGGCGGATTCATCTCCGTGACTCCGTGCCTCTGTGGCGGATTCATCTCCGTGACTCTGTGCCTCTGTGGCGAATTGATCTCTATGGCTCTGTGCCTGTGTAGCGGATTGGCCTCTGTGTCTCTGTGGCTCTGTGGCGGATCGATCTCCGTGACTCTGTGCCTCTGTGGCGAATTTCTCTCCGTGCCTCTGTGCCTCCGTGGCGGCCCGCCGGCCGCCGAACGTAAACGTGACGGCGCCCGCCAGCATCAGCCACGGCAGGAGCCGCATGAAGCTCGTGTCGGACGTCCGAACGAGGAGCACGGCGCCCACCAACCCGCCGACGAGGCTCACGCCGGTCAGAACCGCGAGGCGACCGCCCGTCAGGGCGATGTCGCGACGGTAGGCGAACGCGCTCGCCACCGACCCCGGCCACAACGCCAGCGTCGTCGTCGCGTTGGCCGCGACCGGGTTGACGCCCGCGTACAGGAGCGCCGGAAGCGCGATGAACGAGCCGCCGCCAGCTACCGAGTTGAGCGCGCCGCCGACGAGTGCGGCGAAGAAGAGGAACACCGGGTGGAAGCTACAGACCGAACCCGCGCGGCGCCCGGTGCAGGGCCTGGCGAGCAGCCTCGGTCGTCAGGCGGATGGCGGCGCTCATTGTGGAAAGCGGCCGAGGGCGTTCAGCAGATTGAGCCGCGCGCGCCTCAGCGTGTCCTCCGCAACGGCAACGGCCGTATCGGCGTCCCGAGCGCTGCGCTCGGCGTCGATCACTTCGATGTTGGTCGACGCGCCGGCGCGGAAGCTGATGTTGACGATGTTCACGACCTGCTGCGCCTGCTCCGCCGCCGCCCGCGCGCTCTCCAGACCGCGCTGCGCGCTGAGCACGTTTTCCCGCCCGGTCCGCACCTCGGAGCTCGCCTGCGTGATCGCCGCCGCGACGTTCGCCTTCGACACATTCAGCGCCGCCAGTCGCTCGGCGCGGGCCCCCTTGCGTTGGCCGCTGTCGAAAATCGGCACCGACAGCTGAAACAGCAACTGCGCCGTGTTGGTGGGCGAGAAGAACTGCGCCGGATAGGTGGACTGGGGCTGAAAAATACCTTCGAGCGACGGGTAGTAGTCCTTCGAGCTGTCGTGCAGGACGCGTTCGGCGGCCTGTTGTTCGGCGGTGTAGAGCCTGATGTCGGTACGGCCGTGGAGCACGTCGGCGGAGAGCTGGAACGGCGCCGCCGGCGGGGCGCCGGCGGCGGTGGACAGATCGGCGCCGAGCACGCTGGACAGATCGAAGGCCGGTTCGTCTGCGGCGTCCACGGGGCCGTCAGCCACCAGCAGTACACCCAGCGCTTCCTGCGCCTGATAAAGTGCCAGCCGCGCGGACTCGACGAGGCTGTCGTCGGTGGACACTTCCTGTTGCGCGCGCAGCTCGTTCAGGCGGCTGCCGCTGCCGCGCTGCTCCAGCTCGTGCGCCAAATCGAAGTGCGCGCCGGCCGTGTCGCGCGCCCGCTGGTTGGCGTCGACCACTCGGCGCCGCGCGATGATCGTCAGGTACGCGTCGGCTGTCGCCAGCGCCGTCTGGCGGCGAGTGTCGGCCGCGCTCAGGTCCGCGACGTGCGCCGCATCCTGAGCCTGCGCCTGCCGCGCCCACGCCGCCGGAGCGTAGAGCGGTGTGCGGAGGTCGAGGAGCGCGGTGACGCTGTTTCGCGGGGTCACGGTCGTGCCCTCGAACTCGACCGTCCGCGCGAGTGTCGTCGTCGTCACGGTGCCGTTGATCTGCGGGCGCGTGCTCGCACGCGCTTCGGTGAGCAGCGCCTGCGCGCGCAGGATGCCAGCGGCGGCGATCGCGGACGAGGGATTCTTTTCGATGGCGCGCCGCACCGCTTCGTCGAACGACACGCGTTCGCTGGGCGCCGGCGCCTGCGCAGACACCACCGGCGCACCCAGCACCACGGCACACAGCACCGCAGCACCTAGCACTGCAGCACCTGGCACCGCCGCGCGCAGCACTGCAGCACCTCCCGCTGCCGGCCGGCCCCTACGAAGCGGTACCACGACTCTCCTTCTTCCGTCCGAAGCTCTTGACGACGACATACAACACCGGAATGAACGCGAGATTGAGGAACGTGGACGCGATCATGCCGCCCACCACCGCCGTGCCGACCGAGTGCCGGGCTTCGCGTCCGGCGCCGCTCGCCACGACCAGCGGCATCACGCCGAGAATGAACGCGAGCGACGTCATCAGGATCGGCCGGAGCCGGATGCGCGCCGCTTCGATCGCCGCATCCACGATCGACATCCCGCGATCGCGCAGCTCCTCGGCGAACTGCACGACGAGAATCCCGTTCTTCGCCGCGAGGCCGATCAGCATCACGAGGCCGATCTGGCAGTACACGTCGTTGACGAGGCCGCGGCCCCACTGCGCGAGCAGCGCGCCGAGAATGGCGAGCGGCACGGACAGCAGGATGATGAACGGCAGCGTCAGGCTCTCGTACTGGCCTGCGAGGGTCAGGTAGACGAGCAGCAGGCCGAGGCCGAAGATCACGACCGCCTGCTTGCCGGCCTTGATTTCCTCGAGCGACAGGCCCGACCACGAATACGTCATGCCCTGGGGCAGCACGCGATCCGACAGCTGCTGCATGATCTGAATCGCCTGGCCGGAGCTGTAGCCGGGCGCGGAGGACCCGTTGATTTCCGCCGATCGGAACAGGTTGTAGTGCGAGATCGTCTTGGGCGCCGTCCCTTCGCGAATCGACACGACATTCCCGAGCCGCATCATCTGGCCGCCGCTGGTCCGCACGTAGTACTGCCGGATGTCGTCGGGGTTCGCCCGGAAGCTTTTATCCGCCTGCACGTACACGCGATACGACCGGCTGTTGAAGTCGAAGTCGTTCACGTACACCGATCCGAGCAGCACCTGCATGGTGTCGGTGACGTCGGAGAGCGACATGCCGAGGCTCTTCGCTTTCTCGCGATCGATCGTGACGATGAGCTGCGGATCGTTGGCCGTGAACTGCGTGAACAACCCGGTGAGCCCGGGCGTCGCATAGCCCTGACCGATCAGCTGCTGCGACGCCGCCGCCAGCCCCTCGATCGGGCCGCCGGACTCGTCCTGCAGCTCGTACTGGAAGCCGCCGAACGTGCTGAGGCCGTTGATCGACGGCGGCAGGAACGGAATCACCATCGCGGTCGTGATCTGGCTGAACGCGCCGAAGAGCTTCCCGACGACCGCCTTGGCGGAGTGCTCGTCGCCGGGGCGCTGGTCGAAATCCTTGAGCATGATGAACATCACGCCCGCGTTCGGGCTCGATCCGCTGAAGCTGAAGCCGCCGACGCCGAACGTGTTCTGCACCTCCGGCGTCTTCCCCAGCACCCCTTCGACCTGCTTGATCACGTTCATCGTGTAGTCGAGCGACGCGCCGGTCGGCGCCTGCACGAGGATGAAGATGAAGCCCTGGTCCTCGTCCGGCACGAAGCCGGTCGGCACGCGCATGTACACCCAGTACGTGAGGCCGAGCAGCGCCACGAACACGAGCGTCACCACGATGCGCGCCCGCACCAGCACACGCAGCATCGAGACGAGACCCGACGTGCTCCCGTCGATCACCCGGTTGACGCCGCGGAAGAAGGCGCCCTTCGGCTTCTCCACCTTGGCGAGCAGCAGACCGGCGAGCGCGGGCGTCAGCGTGAGCGCGTTGAACGCCGAGATGCCCATGGACACTGCGATCGTCAGCGCAAACTGCTGATACAGGCGCCCGGTGGTGCCTGGGAAAAAGGCCACCGGCACGAACACGGCCGCGAGCACCAGCGCCGTCGCGATGACCGCGCTCGTCACCTCGCTCATAGCGCTCGACGCCGCCTCGACGGGCGGACGGTGGTACTCGTGGATGTGGCGCTCGATGTTCTCGATCACGACGATCGCATCGTCCACGACGAGGCCGGTGGCGAGCGTGATGCCGAACAGCGTCAGCGTGTTGATCGAGAAGCCGAAGAGCTTCACGAACGCGAAGGTCCCGACCAGCGACACGGGGATCGTGATCGCCGGAATCAGCGTCGTCCGCCAGTTCTGGAGGAACAGGAACATGACGAGAATGACCAGGCCGATCGCCTCGAGCAGCGTGGTGACCACCTCGCGGATCGACTCGGAGACGACGCTCGTCGTATCGAACGCCAGGTCGGCTTTCATCCCGGGCGGGAAGCGCGTCCTGAGCCGCGCGAGCTCCGACATCACGTTGCTGTACACGTTCAGCTGATTGGCGCTCGGAAGCTGCAGGACGCCGAAGCCGACGGCGGGATGGCCGTTGTAGCGCAGGTCGGACGTGTAGGTTTCCGCGCCGAGCTCACTGCGCCCGACGTCCTTGACGCGCACGAGGGTGCCGTCGGGCGATCGCTTGAGAATGATGTTGTCGAACTCGGACGCCTCGGTGAGGCGCCCCACGGCGCGGACGCTGATCTGGAAGGTCTGCCCCTCGCGCGCCGGCGGCTGGCCCACCTGCCCCGCCGCGACCTGCACGTTCTGCTCGCGCAGCGCGCTGGCCACTTCGTCCGCGGTGATGCCGCGGCCGGCGAGCCGCTCGGGATCGAGCCAGAGCCGCATCGCATACTTCCGCTCGCCGAAGATGATGACGTCGCCGACGCCAGGCACGCGCTTCAGGTCGTCCTTGATGAAGCGGTCGATGTAGTTGCTCATGAACAGCGCGTCGTACTCGCCGTTCTGTGCGTACACGCCGGCGCCCAGCACGAAGTTGTTCGAGGCCTTCGTCACCGAGATGCCGACCGCGTTCACTTCGTTCGGCAGGCGCCCGGTGACCTGGGAGATGCGGTTCTGGACGTCGACCGCCGCGACGTCGATGTTGCGGTTGATGTCGAAGGTGACGGTGATGGTCGACGAGCCGTCGTTACCGCTCGACGAGGTCATGTACATCATGCCCTCGACGCCGTTGATCGCCTGCTCGATTGGCGTCGTGACGGCCGTCTCCACCGTCTCCGCGCTCGCGCCGTTGTAGAACGCGTTTACGTTGACGGTCGGCGGCGCGAGATCGGGAAACTGCGCGATCGGCAGCGTCGGAATCGCAATCAGCCCGCCGAGGATGATGACGAGCGAGCAGACGCTCGCGAGAATCGGACGTTTGATGAAAGTGTCAACAAACACGGGTTCGCTTCACAATTGCTGAGTGCCAGGTGCCGGTGGCCACGTGGCGGTTAGTGCGGCGGCGCCGTCGGCGCCTGCGCCGGAGCTTCCACAATCGGCGCGCCGTCGGCCAGCTTCTGCGCGCCGGAGACGACGACGCGCTCGCCCGGCTTCAACCCGTCGAGCACCACGTAGTCGTCGCCCACGATCGGGCCGAGCTTGAGCGCGCGCTGATGGGCGACCAGTTTGCCCCCGGCGCCTTCCGCCACGAACGCGAAGAACTGGCCGTTGATCCGAAGGACGGCGGTGACCGGGATCGTCAGGCCATTGCCCGTCTTCCAGATGATGCGCGCCCGCACGAACTGCGACGCCCGCAGTGTGCCGTCGGGATTCTTCACCTGCCCCTTCACCAGCACCGTCTGCGTCTGGTCGTCGACGTGCGGCGACACGAACGAGATGGCGGAGGCGGCCAGGCCCTGCTCGTCGCCGGTCAACACCTGCATCGGCAGGCCGATCTTCAGCTCGGCGGCGCGCTCGATCGGCACCGACACGTACACCTCGAGGGTCTCGTTCTGGTCGACCGTCGTGAGCAGCGTCGTCGTCGCCACCTGATTGCCGACGCGGACCGGGACGTCGCCGACAATGCCGGCGGTCGGCGCCACGACGGTGAAATAGCGCAGCTGGACCTCCTGCTGCTGCACTTGCGCCTGGAGCGATTGCAGGTCGGCTTCCGCGGTGCGGAGCGCCGTCTCGGCCTGCTCCTGCTCCTGCTTGCTGATGGCGCCCGCCTTGAGCAGCGCGTCGGCGCGCTGCGCCTGCTGCCGGGCGTAGGTGACGTTCGCGTCCTTCGAGGCGCGCTCGGCTTCCTGGCTCGAGACCGCCGCCTCCTGGCGCCGCGGGTCGATCTGGAGGAGCGGCGCGCCCTGCTTCACGCGGTCGCCGGACTTCACGAAGATTCGCGTGATCTGACCGTCGATCTGCGGCTGGATGGTGGTCGAGTGCAGGGACTTGAGGGTCGCGACGTACTCGGTCGCGTCCTCGATCGGCTTGGCGTGCGCGGCGGCCAACACCACGGCGGCCGGCGGCATGCCCTGCGCGCCCGGCGGCGGAGCCTGGCCACGATTGCACGCGCTGGCGGTGAGCACGATCATCGCCAGAACTGCGCCCTTCTTGAGATACATGCGTCTAAGACTCTCTGGATGTGGTGTCGGATTCGGGCCGAGCACGTGAGTGTACCACTAGCGCGCGGACGACCTTGTAATCCTGCGACAAAATTGTAATCAGCAGCGGCCGGCGACATCGCGATAGACCGCATTTTCCGCCATTTCTCTCACACTTTTCGTCCTCCTCTTCCGGCACCATCGTTGCCTGTCGCTCCACCGAAGCCCGAGTCGAATCGACCGGTCACACCCAAGGAAAGGCTCCCCACGTGCTCTCGTCCCTGCTGTCCCGCTTCTCGCACGATCTCGCGATCGATCTCGGCACGGCCAACACCTGCATCTTCGCGCGCGGCACGGGGATCGTGGTCAGCGAACCGTCGATCGTGGCACTGAACAAGGTGAATGGCCGCATCGAAGCGGTGGGCGACGAGGCCAAGGAGATGCTGGGCCGGACACCGGGCAACATCACCGCCATCCGGCCGATGAAGGACGGCGTCATCGCCGACTTCGAGGCCGCGGAGAAAATGCTCACGCACTTTATCCGCAAGGCGCACAAGCGCAGCGGCTGGCTGCGTCCGCGCGTCGTCATCGGCGTGCCGTCCGAGATCACACAGGTCGAGCGCCGGGCGGTCAAGGACAGCGCGATGCGCGCCAAGGCGAGCGAAGTGCACCTGATCGAGGAGGCGATGGCGGCGGCGATCGGCGCGGGCATGCCGATCACGGAAGCCGCCGGCAACATGGTGGTCGATATCGGCGGCGGGACGACGGACCTCGCCGTGATCTCGCTGGCGGGCGTCGTCTACGGCCGGTCCGTGCGGGTCGCCGGCAACGAGCTGGACGAGGCGATCATCCTGCACGCGCGAAAGCACCACAACCTGTTGATCGGCGAGCGCACGTCGGAGCAGATCAAAATGGAGATCGGCTCGGCGTGCCCGCTCGACCGGCCGATGACGATGGAAGTGAAGGGACGGCACCTCACCGAGGGACGCCCGGTCACCGTCACGATGAACGATCAGGAGATCTGCCGCGCGTTGAGCGAGCCGATCCGCGCCATCGTGCAGGCCGTGCACGACGCGCTGGAGCGGATTCCACCGGAGCTGTCGGCCGACATCTTCGATCGCGGCATCATCCTCACCGGCGGCGGATCGCTGCTGAAGAACATGGACAAGCGCTTGCGCGACGAGACCGGTCTGCCGGTGCAGGTGGCAGAGGATCCGCTGTCGTCGGTGGTCCTCGGCGCCGGCATGATGCTGTCGGACTTCGATCTGCTGCGGAGAATCTCGTTGGACTAATGAGAATTTGACAGGCGAAGAGCCTTGGACCTGGGCGAGAATTTCGTACTTTTCGGCCGCCCTGGTGGCGTCAAGGCGGTTTCAGAGCGGCACTGAGCGTGCACTGTCCGCCGCATGCCGACTCGCGCCGATCTTCTCCGCGCCAGAACCAAACGGTTTGGATTCGACGTCATCAATCTGGTCAAGCAGCTCCCGCGTAACGTCGCCGCGGAATGCGTCGCGCGTCAACTGATCCGGGCGGGGACAGGGGTTGCGTCGAATCACCGTGCGGCCTGCCGCGGTCGTTCACGGCGCGAGTTCATCGCGAAGTTGGGTGTCGTTTTGGAAGAGGCGGATGAGTCTGAGCTCTGGCTGGAGGCGTTGATCGTCTGCGAATTGGCGCCGAGACTGCCTGTTGATCAGCTCTTGCGAGAGGCCGGCGAGTTGCGCGCCATTTTCTCCCAATCCTTGAAAACCATGCGCGCCCACCTCTGACAAATCCTCAAATTCTCAAATCCTCAAATCCTCAAATTCTCAAATTCTCAAATTTCAACGATGTAGAATCCTCTCGTGCCACGGAATGCCGAGGTCATCCGCCAGTGGACGATCCTGCGCGAGATCGAGCGGGCGCGCGCGATCGGCGTGACGATCGACGATCTCGCGGCGCTCTGCGCCGTCACGAGCCGCACCATCCGCCGCGACCTGCAGGCGCTCGAGGAAGCCGGCTTTCCTCTCTACGACAACAAGGCACACGACGACGGCCGCACGCGGTGGAGCATCAACGGCCAGGCATTCAAGGGGCTGGCGGCGGGGCTGACGCTGTCGGAGCTCTGCGCCCTCTACTTCAGCCGCACGCTGCTCGAATCGCTCTCGGGCACGCCGTTTCGCGACGATGTCGAGAGCGCGTTCGAGAAGCTGGGATCGGCGCTCACCCCGCACATGCGCCAGTTTCTCGACCAGCTGCCGCGCGTGATCGCCGCGAAGGGCGATCCGCGGAAGCGCGACGACCCGCGGCAACAGCCAATCATCGCGCGCGCGCTCGAGGCGACGCTGAACCTGCGCCAGGCGTCGATCACCTATTACTCGAAATCGAGCGAGCGCACGAAGACGTACACGGTGCACCCGTACCGCCTCGCGTACGCGCAGGGGGGCCTCTACGTGCTCGCCTACGTGCCCGAGTACGGCGAGGTCCGCACCTTCGCGGTCGAACGGATCCAGGCACTGACGTTGCTCGAGGAGCGCTTCGTCCCCATCGAGGAGCTGCCGGATGCAGCGTTCCCCCACTCGCTCGGGGTGCATTCGGGGCCGCCAGAGCGGATCGAGATCGCGTTCGAGCCGGCGGTCGCCGACTGGGTACGCGCGCGCGAGTGGCATCCGAGCCAGCGCGTCGCCGACGCCGGCGCGGGCGGCGTGACCCTCGCGCTCGACGTGTGCGTCGATCGCGCGCTCCAGAGCTGGATTCTCAGCTTCGGCCCGTTCGCCCGGGTGATCGCGCCCGAGCGGCTGGCGCGCGCCATTGCGGATCAATTCGAAGAGGCACGAGCGAGGTACGCATGATGACGCGCGACAAGCGGATTCTTCTCCACCTGGGCGTCTCGCGCTCGTGCGCTCGCGCGATCGTCGCGGCCTTGATGCTCATCGCGCCTCGACCGGCCATTGCCGCGACGACGGCGATTCGAGCCGGCCACGCGATCGACCCATCCGGCCGATCGATCGCCAACGCCGTCATCGTCGTGGACAACGATCGCATCACGTCGATCGGCACGACCCCGCCGCCCCCGGGCGCCACGGTCGTCGACTTGAGCCGCTACACCGTCGTCGCCGGCATGATCGACGTCCACACGCACATGACGTACTACTGGGATGGCGCGCCGGGGACGCGGCCGCGCGGCGGCAACCGGCTGCCCGCCGTCTCGATGGTCCTCGCGCAGGCGAACCTCAAGAGGACGCTCGAGACCGGCGTCACAACCGTGCGCGACATGAACGCCGCGGAGTACACCGACGTCGCCATGCGCGATCTCATCCGCATGGGCGCCTTCACCGGCCCGCGCATGTTCGTCGTCGGGTACGGGCTCGGGATCACGCGGCAGCCGTATCGGCCAGGCGCCGTGCCGGGGCCGGGCACCGCCGACGGCGTGGCCGAAGTGATGCTGCGCGTGCGGCAGCAGGTCGGCGCCGGCGTGGACTGGATCAAGCTGTTTGGATCGACCGGCAGCTTCGAGGACGTTTCGCAATTCGAGACGTTCACGTTCGAGGAGATGAAGGCGGCGGTCGACACCGCGCACGCCCTCGGGAAGCACGTGGCGATCCACACCTACGGACCGGCGGGGGCGCGCGACGCCGTGCGCGCCGGCGCGGATTCGATCGAGCACGCGACCGACATGGACGAGGCGACGATCGCGGAGATGGCGCGCCGCGGAACCTGGTACGTGCCGACGATCGATCACAACCGCTACTACGCGGATCACGCGTCCGAGTACGGCTTCAGCCCGGCCGCCGTCGCCGCGCTGCGCGCGTTCGTCGAGCGGAATCTCGAGACGGCACGCAAAGCGATCGCGGCGGGCGTGAAGGTCGCGATGGGATCCGACGCCGTGTATTCCGGATTCGGCGAGAACACGCGAGAGCTCGCGCAGCTGGTGCGGGCGGGCATGACGCCGGCGCAGGCGCTGCATGCGGCCACCGCCGGCGGCGCCGAGCTGCTCGGTCAAGAGAAAACACTCGGCGCGCTCGCGCCGGGCTATGCCGCAGACATCGTGGCCGTAGAAGGCGACCCGCTGACGAATGTCGCCGTGCTGATCGATGGCGTCCGATGGGTGATGAAAGGCGGCGCCGTCGTGGTGGACCGTACCGGCACTGCCGGCCGGGCACCGGCGAAGTGATCCGCCTCCTTGCCGTCGATATCGACGGCACGCTCCTCGACAGCCGTGGAAACCTGCCCGACGCGCATCGCATGGCGCTGGCAGCAGCCGTGTCCGCGGGCCTCGACGTGGCGCTCGCCACGGGGCGCAGCTTTCATTTCACCACGCCGATCGTCGAGCGCCTGACGCTGCCGCTCACGCTGATCGTCAGCAACGGCGCGCTGGTGAAGAGCGGCGACGGCGTCACGCGGATGCGCCACCTGTTGCCGCGCGATGTGGCACGCCGGGTCCTCTCGGACACACGTGGCTACGAGGACAGCGTCGCCGTGGTGTTCGACCGGCCCGACGAGCGCCAGGTCGTGTTCGAACGGATGGACTGGTCGCACCCGAACCGCCGCGCGTATTACGAGAAGAACAAGGCGTTCATCGCCGAGGCGCCGGCGCCGCTCGCCGACATGCTCACCGAGGATCCCATTCAGGTGATGTTCAACGGCCGCGTCGAACCGATGCGTGCGCTCGTCGAGGCGCTGCGCACCTCCGAATGGTCCGGCGAATACACCGTCGCCGTCACCGAGTACGCGCATCGCGACTTCTCATTGGTGGACGTCAATCGCGCCGGCTGCTCGAAAGGCGCCACGCTCGCCCGGTGGGCCCACCACCGCGGGTGGGCTGCAGCCGATGTGATGGCGGTCGGCGACAACCTGAACGACATCGAGATGCTCGACTTCGCCGGCACGGCGGTCGTCATGGGCAACGCCACCGACGCCCTCAAGCAGCGCGGATACCTCGTGACCGGCACGAACGACGAAGACGGCCTCGCGCGCGCCATCGAGCAATACGCGCTGGCCAACGTATAGCGCGTACTTCTGCCTTCTGCCTTCTGCCTTCTACCTTCAGTCCGGCTTCGCCAGTCTGGCGGGCTTGAAAATCCCGACGATCGGTTGTCCTTCAGCATCCGGCAGATCCAACCCGAGGATGGCGGCGATCGTCGGGCCGACGTCGATCGTGTTCGTCACCGGCAGCACCCACCCGGCGCGGATGCGGGCGCCATACGCGATGAAGCCGGTCTCCATGCCCGGCGTGTCGGGCCGGTAACCGTGCCCCGCGGCGCGCGAGTGCGGCTGCGCGAACGGCGCGGCCAGGCGTCCGTCGAGGACGTAGCCGGGCGTCGGCTCGACGCCGAACACCGCGGCGGCGTCGGCACCGAACTGATCGAGTTCCGCGCGCTCGACGATGCGGAAGCGGCGCGGATACCGCGCGGCATAGTGTTCGAGCGCCTGGCGAGCCTTCGCCGTCGTCGCCGCCGACTTGTCCTTTACGTATACCGATCCGAGGCCGCGGTTCGGCGCGATGATCGCGGTCCACGATGGATGGCCGTCGGCCCCCTTCGTGATCAAGCCCGCCTCCACGAGCGGCAGGTTGATCGCCAGCTCTGTGTGCATCGGGAGAAACCCATGATCGCCGGTGACGATGAGCGTCGCGCTGTCGGCCAGCCCGCTGGCGGTGATGCCGGCGACGAGATCGCCGATGTTCTGATCGGTTTCCTCGATCGCGGCGAGCGCGGCCGGCGTGCCTGGACCGTTCTGGTGCTGCACCGCGTCGGTCAGCGTGAAATGAACCGCCAGCAGCGCCGGATGAAAATGCTTCAGCGTCTGAACCGCGACCAGCGCTTTCACGTGATCGACCATTCGTAGATCGACCGCCTGCACGGGGCCGAGCGTCTGCTCGATGGTGTCGAGCCACCCGGGCGACGCGCTGCGCGACGTGCGCGCGTGCGATTCGGCACCAGTCGCCGCCATGAGGACGTCGATGCGGTAGTCGATCGGCGCACCCGTCGTCTGCGGCCACCCGATCGCGGCGGTCTTGAGGCTCTTCGCATGAGCCGCGCTCCACAGCGTGCCGACCTTGATCTCGGAATAGTCCCGGTAGGCGGGTTGGCCGTCGTAGTTGTCCGGATTGTCCGCCCGATACACCCAGGTGGACGGGTCGAAGCGGTTGTTCCCCAGGATGCCGTGCTTCGACGCGCTGGTCCCGGTGACGATCGACGTGTGCGCGGTGCCGGTGAGCGTCGGAAACACGCTGAGCGTCCGTCCGCTGAAGCTTCCTTCGCGCATGAGGCGGCGGAGGTTTGGAATGTTCAGGTGGTACCGATCCGCCTCACCCAGATAGTCGCCCCGCATGCCGTCGATCGTGACGAGCACGACGTGCGCGGGCTGCGCCGCTGCACCGGCACCCGGCGCCTGAGCTCGAAAGCCGACAGTTGCCGCGACGAGTGCCGCAAAAACGTACACACATTTCTTCATGACGGCGAGACACTAGCACATCCGGCCCGGATTGCTCCGGCTGGGCCCATGGCGCACGACTGGCGTACCGTTTGCTGCGCTACGCGGGGTCGGGGCCACGCCCGGGCGGGGATGCCCGGCACGGTTGGATCGACACGCCAGTCCGCCGCAACGACCGCCGAACCTGGTCGCAGCAGCAGACGAGGGTTCTAGAGCCCAGGCCTTCTGGCCGCGTGTAGAGCAGACCAGTGCCGCGTCTCGCTTCGCGAAACGCGCCCCGGCTCTTTCCTGCTTTCGCCAAACCATCAGCGTGGTCTACCGCCACGGATCTCAGCTGAGCGTCCGCCGCTGGGATCTCGTCGTTCGATATCGCACGCACGAACCATCCGTGCGCCGGCCCCGTCTACACCCCCATTCACGGTCTGTCCACGAAGGAGATGCAGATGACACGCATCGCTCTCGCCGTCATCGTCGCCGCCGGTCTCTCGGCGTCCGGGTCCGCGCGGGCTCAGACTGCGCCTGCATCCAGCGGTCCTGGCAACACGACGCGGTTCAGCCGCGCCATCAAGGCGCGCTTCGACAGCATCAAACGCGACATCCTCGACGCCGCGGACGCCGTGCCCGACAGCGAATACGCGTTCAAGCCAACACCCGCAGTGCGCAGCTTCGGCGAGCTGATCGGACACATCGCCGATTCGCAGAATTTCTTCTGCGGCGTCGCGAGAGGAGCCAACCCGGAGTACTCGGACGCCGTCGAAAAGACCAGCACGCCGACGAAGACGGTGATGGTCAATGCATTGAGGGCGTCGATGGCGAAATGCGACGACGCCTACGGCAAGACGACGGCGGAGAACGCACTGGAGTTGGTGGCGGCGGGCAAAGGCGACGCGTTGCGGGCGATGCTGCTGCTCGATAACATCAGCCACGACAACGAGCATTACGGCAACATCGTCACCTACATGAGGCTGAAGGGGCACGTTCCGCCGTCCACCGCGCGAACCTCCGCGCCCAGCAAGTAAGCACGGCCGTCTCGACACGTCGTTCCCGGCCCTTGACGCGACTGCGTGACGGGCCTAATGTGCGGACCCATGATCAGAGATCTCCGGCTCGCCGCCCGCATGCTGCTGCAGTCGAAAGCGTGGACTGCGGTCATCGTCGTCTCCCTGGCGCTCGGTATCGGCGCCAATACGGCGCTGTTCAGCGCGATCGACGGCCTGCTGCTCGCGAAGCTGCCCGTCAGCGATCCGGACTCGCTCGTGCGGCTGCGCTACGCAGGCCGCAATCAGATGGCCACTGATTCCAGCAGCTATGGCTTCAGCGCGCCCGACGCCCGCGGACGCGAAGTGGTCCCCACGTTCTCGTATCCGATGTACCTGCAGTTCCTCGCCGACAACCGCACGATGTCAGACGTGCTGGCCGGCGCGCCGTTCGGCCGGGTCAACGTCGTCGTCCACGGG
Organism: Vicinamibacterales bacterium; assembly: GCA_036268855.1. GTDB lineage: Bacteria > Acidobacteriota > Vicinamibacteria > Vicinamibacterales > CAVVIG01 > DATATJ01. Next base: position 367 of record DATATJ010000179.1, on the reverse strand, counting down.
CAGGCCGAGATTGCGACCGGGTTTCTGGCGTCCGGGAACTACTACCAGCTGCTTGGCGTGAAAACGCGTCTGGGCCGGACGCTCCTGCCTGGCGACGACCGGCCGACGGCGGCGCCGCTGGCCGTGATCAGCCACAAGTACTGGACGACGCGGTTCGGTGGCGCTCCGGACGTGGTGGGTACATCGGTGCAGGTCAACAGCGTCGCGGTGACCATCGTCGGTGTGCTCGCGCCCGAGTTCACCGGCGAACAGCAGGCCGTGGCCGACGCGCCCGACGTGTCGATGCCGCTGGCGCTCGTACCGCAGCTCAATCGGCCCGCGGCACCCGGTGAGAAGGTGGACGCGCAGCTGTGGCTGTCACAGCCCA
>DATATJ010000178.1:0-12668 GCA_036268855.1 Vicinamibacterales bacterium | reverse complement strand
TTCGAGCGCCTGCACCTTCCGTTCGTGTTCGCCGACGCCAGCGATCTGTTTCTGCAGCGGCTGGCCGGCGTGACCGACCCGGAGCAGAAGCGCAAGATCATCGGCGGCACGTTCATCGACGTGTTCGAGGAGCGGGCGGCGACGCTCGGCCAGGTCGATTTCCTCGCGCAGGGCACGCTGTATCCGGACGTCATCGAATCGGTGGCGATTGTCGGCCAGTCGTCGATGATCAAGAGCCATCACAATGTGGGCGGGCTGCCGGAGCGGATGCGTATGCAGCTGGTGGAACCGCTGCGCGAGCTCTTCAAGGACGAGGTGCGCGAGGTCGGACGGAAGCTCGGGCTCGACGAAGAGTTCGTCGTGCGGCAGCCCTTCCCGGGGCCTGGCCTGGCGGTTCGCATTCTCGGCGAGGTGTCGGCGCCGCGGCTCGCGCTGCTGCGCCGCGCGGATGCGATCGTCTCGGAGGAAGTGCGGCGCGCGGGCTGGTACGAGCGGCTCTGGCAAAGCTTCGCGGTCCTGCTGCCGGTGCAGAGCGTCGGCGTCATGGGCGACGAGCGCACGTATGAGTACACCGTCGCGATCCGCGCCGTCGAGAGCCGCGACGGCATGACGGCCGACTGGGCGCGCCTGCCGCACGAGCTTCTCGCGCGCATCTCCTCGCGCATTGTCAACGACGTGCGCGGCATCAATCGCGTCGTCTATGACATCAGCTCGAAGCCGCCTTCGACAATAGAATGGGAATGAGGGTCGATAAATTTGAGGATTTGGGAATTTGGGAATTTGAGGAGGTGGGATGGTGAGGCACCGGGCCCTCGGATTCTCAAATCCTCACATTCTCAAATCCTCACATGCGGCACATCGCATTGATGTCTGAGTTCGTCCATCTGCACCTGCACACGGAGTTTTCGCTGCTGGACGGCGCGTGCCGCATCGACGAGCTGCTCGATCAAGCCGTCAAGCTGAAGATGCCGGCGATTGCGGTCACCGAGCACGGGAACATGTTTTCGTCGGTGATCTTTCACGATCACGCGCGAGCCCGCGGGCTGAATCCGATTCTGGGTTGTGAGGTGTATGTCGCGCCGGGCGACCGCCGCACGAAGAGCGGCGTGCCGGGCGAGACGCAGAATCATTTAGTGCTGCTGGCGGAGACGAACGAGGGCTACCACAATTTGATCAAGCTGGTGTCGGCCGGCTACACCGAGGGCTTCTACTACAAGCCGCGCATCGACAAGGAGCTGCTCGCGCAGCACGCGAAGGGGCTCATCGGCCTGAGCAGCTGCCTGAAGGGCGAGGTGGCCGAGGGGCTCTCGCACCAGCAGGAGCGCAAGGCGATCGAAGCGGCCGGCCGGTTCCGCGACATCCTGGGGCCGGACAACTTCTTTCTCGAGATGCAGTGGCACGGCATTGAGGAGCAGCGGCTGGTGAACAGCGGCATCCCGAAGATCGCGCGCGACCTCGGGCTCCCGATGATCTGCACCAACGACGTGCACTACCTGCAGGCCGCCGACGCGCACCCGCACGACATCCTGCTGTGCATCGGCACGGGCAAGGCGTTCAGCGATCCGAAGCGGCTGCGCTACGACGCGAAGCAGTTCTTCCTGAAGACCGCCGAGGAGATGGCCGAGGTCTTCAAGGAGTATCCCGATACGCTCGCCAACACGATGCGCATCGCGGAGCGGTGCAACGTGAGGCTCGCGTCCGGCGAGAACTTCCTGCCGGACTTCGACGTGCCGCCCGGCTTCAGCGTGGACAGCTACTTCGAGCACGTCGCGCGCGAAGGGTTCAACGAGCGCCTGCCGAAGCTGCAGCAGCTGGCGTCGACGGGCGCCCTGCGCCATACGATCGACGAATACGAACGGCGGCTGACGTACGAGCTCGACATGATCAAGCAGATGAAGTATCCGGGGTACTTCCTGATCGTGTGGGACTTCATTCGGTACGCGCGCGAAAAAGGGATACCGGTCGGGCCGGGGCGCGGATCGGCCGCCGGCAGCCTCGTGGCCTACGCGATGCGGATCACCGACGTCGATCCGATCGATTTCGATCTGATCTTCGAGCGCTTCCTGAACCCCGAGCGCGTGTCGCTGCCCGATATCGACATCGATTTCTGCGAGCGCCGCCGCGGCGAGGTCATCGAGTACGTCACGCAGAAATACGGGCGCGAGAACGTGGCACAGATCATCACGTTCGGCACGATGAAGGCGAAGGCGGTCGTCCGCGACGTGGGGCGTGTGCTCGAAATGTCGTTCGCCGACGTGGACAAGGTGGCCAAGCAGGTGCCGCCGGCGCTCGACATGACGCTCGACAAGGCGCTGGAGGAGAACCCGGTCCTGCGCGAGATGGAGGCGAGCGACCCGAAGGTGAAGGAACTGCTCGCCGTGGCCAGGCGGCTCGAGGGCATGACGCGACATGCGTCGGTCCACGCCGCCGGCGTGGTCATCGCGCCGCGCGCGATCACCGAGTTCGCGCCGCTGTACAAGGGGGCGCGCGACGAAATCGTGACCCAATGGTCCATGAAGGAGATCGAACGCGTCGGTCTCCTCAAGATGGACTTCCTCGGGCTGAGCACGCTGACGCTGATCTTCGACGCGATCGCGGAGATCAAGCGAACGACCGGCACCGACCTCGACATCGACAATATCCCGCTGGACGACGAGAAGACGTATCAGATTTTCCAGGATGGCCAGACGTACGGCATCTTCCAGTTCGAGTCGAGCGGCATGCGCGACATCCTGCGCAAGTCGAAGCCGCAGCGGCTCGACGATCTCATCGCGCTGAACGCGCTCTACCGGCCTGGCCCGCTGCGCAGCGGCATGGTCGACGACTACATCGCCCGGAAACAGGGGAAGACCGAGATCACCTACGAGCTGCCGCAGCTCGAGCCGGTGCTCGCCGACACGTACGGCGTGATCGCGTATCAGGAACAGGTGATGCGCATCTCGAACGTCGTCGCGGGATTCACGCTGGGCGAGGCGGACCTCCTGCGCAAGGCCATGGGCAAGAAGAATCCCGAGGTCATGGCGAAGATGCGCGGGAAGTTCGTCGAGGGGTCCAAGAAGAACGGACACGCCGAAAAGAAGGCGGCGCACCTGTTCGATCTGATGGAGCACTTCGCCGGCTACGGGTTCAACAAGTCGCACTCGACCGCCTACGCGTATCTCGCGTATCAGACCGCGTACCTCAAGGCGAACTATCCGTGGCATTTCGCGGCGGCGCTTCTGACGATCGAAGCGGCGAACACCGACAAGCTCGCGCTCTATCTGGGTGAGTGCCGCGATCGGAACATTCCGGTGCTGCCGCCCGACATCAACGAGAGCCAGCTCCGCTTCACCGTCGAAGTGGGCAAGGGCGTACGGTTCGGGCTCACCGCGATCAAGAACGTCGGCGAAGGGGCCATTGCGTCGCTGCTCGACGTGCGCGCGAAGCAGGGGCGCATCGGCTCGCTGTACGCACTGTGCGAGAATCTCGACCTGCGCCTCGCGAACAAGCGCGTCTTCGAAAGCCTGACCAAAGCCGGCGCGTTCGATATCCTCGCGCGCGGCACGGCCTACGGGGATTTGCCGACTCTGGCGCTCCGGCCGCGCCTGCTGGCTGCGCTCGACGGCGCGTGCGAGCACGGCGCGCGTATCCAGCGCTCGCGCGAGAGCGGCCAGGACAGCCTCTTCGGCGGCGTCGAGGACAAGACCGCAGGCATCATGGGAGCGCTGGCCTCACTGCCCGACGTGGCGCCATGGAGCGAAACGGAGCAGCTGGGATTCGAGAAGGAGACGCTCGGCTTGTACTGGAGCGGACATCCGATCGATCGCTATGCGGCGGAGCTGAAGGAGTTCGGCGCGCGGAGCACGGTGGAGCTCGCCGATGCGCCGGTCGCGGCCGCGCAGGCCGAGTCGTGGGGCCCCGGCGGACGCAAGCCGATGGAGCCCGACACCAGCGTCGGCGGCATCGTCGCCGCCGTGCGACAGCTGAAGACGCGCAAGGGTGATCGCATGGCGGTTTTCACGCTGGAGGACGCGCTCGGCGGCGTGGAGATCATCGCGTTCCCGGAGACATTCGCCCGCAGCGTGGCCTTGATCGAGACCGGCACCCTGGTGCTGGTCCGCGGCAAGCTCGAACGAGACGACGAGTCGGTGCGGGTGCTCGCCACCGAGATCGTGCCGATCGACAGCGTGCGCGAGCGCCTGGCGCGAGAAGTGGCCATTCGGGTGAAGATGCCGGCGGGCCGCGCCGTCTTCGAACAGCTCGGCGAGGTGTTCTCGCGCCACCGCGGCGATCGCCGGGTGACGTTCGAGATGGAGCTGGCGTTGGATCCGAAGCACCTGCGCGTCCGCGCGGACGTGTCGTCGCAGATCCGGGTGCGTCCGTCGCCGGCGCTGGTGGCCGAGGTCGAACAGATTGTCGGCGCGGGCGCGGTGTCGTTGCGGTGAGCATCGGCTTTGCCACAGAGGCACAGAGCCACAGAGCTACCGTGCCACAGAGACGCAGAGTCACAGAGCCAAGAGCTACCGTGCCACAGAGACACAGAGCCACAGAGCCAAGAGCTACCGTGCTACAGAGACGCAGAGCCACAGAGCCACAGAGCCACCGAGCAATGTTGGCAGCCCAAGCGAGCGCGACGTGAGGATTCGAGGACGCGTCGCTCCGTGTCTCAGTGCCTGTGTGGCAAGATCATTGTGAAGTTCTCGTCCCCGTGGTGCGTCGTGGGAGCGTATGCCGCCTGACATCCTCGAGTTCGAAGAGCCGATCGGCGTTCTCCTGAAGGAGATCGACGCGCTGGCGCAGCTGCCGCGCACCGACGCGCGCGAGCGCGAGCTCGACTCGTTGCGCCGCCGGATCGAATCGGTGCGGGCGCAGCTCTACGCGTCATTGACGCCGTGGCAGCGCGTCCTCGTCGCGCGCCATCCCAGCCGGCCTGGTCTCGAGGACTTCGTGGCGCGGCTGTTTCCGGATTTCGTCGAGATTCACGGCGATCGCCGATTCGCCGACGATCACGCGATGATCACTGGCTTCGCCACGTACCGCACGCAGCCGGTGCTGCTCGTCGGCCACGTCAAGGGCAGCGACACCAAGGACAAGATCTTCCGGAACTTCGGGTACGCGAGGCCGGAGGGCTACCGCAAGGCGCTTCGCGCGATGCGTCTCGCCGAAAAATTTCGGCGGCCGATCATCGTCTTCGTGGACACGCCGGCGGCCTACCCGGGCATCGAATCGGAGGAGCGCGGCGTCGCGGAGGCGATTGCCGTCAACCTGCGCGACATGATGCTCCTCGACACGCCGATCGTCGTCATCGTCAGCGGCGAAGGGGGGAGCGGCGGGGCGCTCGGCATCGCTGTCGGCGATCGCGTGCTGATGCAGGAGTACGCCATCTACAGCGTCATCCCGCCGGAAGGCTGCGCCGCGATCCTGTGGCGCGATCCGGCGAAGAAGGTCGAGGCGGCCGAAGCGCTGAAGATCACGGCGCCCGACCTGCTGAAGGCGGCCATCATCGACGAGATCATCCCGGAGCCGATCGGCGGCGCGCACACCGACGCCGCCGCCGCCGCCGCGCTGGTGAGTACGGTCCTCGACCGGGTGCTCGCGGAGGTGAGCGCGCTCGACACGCAAACCCGGCTGGCGCTGCGCTACGAGAAGTTCAGGAATATGGGACGAGTGGGGATCGATTTCGTGGATGAGGGAGCTTAGCCACAAGGGACACAAAGGACACAAAGAACACAAGGGGGACACGAAGGTCCATGCCAATCACAGTTCAGAGGCAGGCCCATTGATGATCCGACGGAGCCCCTCGCGCAGATGAACAGTGTTGAAATTGATCAGCAAACCGAGGGCGCGACCACTGAGCTTCAAATATGACAATAACTGTGCGGTGTGGACTGGTAGCAGTTTTTCCACACACTTGATCTCGACGATCAAGCAGTTTTCGACCAGATAGTCGACGCGGTAGGCCGTCGGAAGCGCGATCCCGTTGTACACGACAGGCAGCCGCAGCTGGTGCTCGAAATGCAGGCCGGCCTGCGCCAGCTCATAGTAGAGACAGGCGTCGTAGGTACTTTCGAGCAGCCTTGGGCCGAGCGCGCTGTGCACTTTGATGGCTGCGCCGATGACGATGTGGCTGGCTTCGTTGGGACCCATGTCTCGAACCTTCGTCTTTGAGGGATTGACGTTTGTGTCCTTTGCGTCCTTTGTGGTGAATTGATGCTGAAGCAACCGAAGAGCCAGGTGGGCGTCGGCGCATGATCGGCCCCCGATGGGACCACACCTCCTGCGACACCGACGCCCGCGAGCGGCTGGCGTCGGCCATTGGCGTGGCGCCGATCGTGGCGCAGCTGCTGTGTCAGCGCGGGCTCGACGACCCCGAGCTGGCGACCCGTTTTCTCAACCCGTCGCTCGATCATCTGCACGACCCGGCGCTGCTGGCGGGCATGAGCGCGGCGGTCGATCGCATCCTCGGTGCAATCGCGCGCAAGGAGCGCATCGCCATCCATGGCGACTACGACGTCGACGGCATCACCTCGACGGTGATCCTGCGGCGCGCCCTCGAGATGCTCGGCGCCGACGTCGTTCATTTCATTCCGGAGCGGCTGAAGGACGGCTACGGCCTGCAGCCGGTGGCGGTGGAGCGGCTGCAGGCGGAAGGGGTCGCGCTCATCGTGTCGGTCGACTGCGGCATCCGCGGGGCGGACGCCGCACGGCGCGCGCGCGAGCTCGGCGTCGATTTGATCGTCACCGATCATCACGAGCCCGACGCGGAGCTGCCGCCAGCGTTGGCCGTGATCAACCCGAAGCGGCGCGACTGCGCGTATCCCGACAAGAACCTCGCCGGCGTCGGCGTGGCGTTGAAGGTTGTGCAGGCGCTGCTGCGCAAGTCGGGCCGCGAGAGCTGGCTGCCGGGCTTCATCAAGGTGGCGGCGATTGGCACGCTGGCCGACGTCGTACCGCTCGTCGGCGAGAACCGCGTGATCGCGAAGCTCGGCCTGGAGCTCCTGACGAAAGGCCCGCACAAAGTCGGGCTGCGCGCGCTGCTCGACGTGTGCGGCCTCACCGGCAAGACGATCGACAGCTTTCATATCTCGTTCATGCTGGCGCCGCGCGTGAACGCAGCCGGCCGCATGAGCACGCCGGACATCGCGACGCGGCTGCTGCTGGCCAGCGACGAGGCGCTGGGCGACGACGTGCGGGCGCTCGCCCAGCAGCTCGACGGCGAGAACGTGCGCCGCCAGGAAGAGGAAGCGGAGATCGTTGCGGCGGCGAAGAAGATCGTGACGACCGATCCCGACATCGGCGCGCGGACGGTGCTGGTGGTCGCCGGCGACGCCTGGCATCGCGGCGTCATCGGCATCGTCGCATCGAAGCTCGTGGATGCGTTTCATCGTCCGGCGATCGTGCTGTCGATCGAGAACGGCGTGGCGCAGGGATCCTGCCGCAGCATCGCGCGTTTCGACATGCTCGGCGCGCTCGAACGGTGCGCGCCGCTGCTCGATCGGTTCGGCGGCCACAAGCAGGCGGCTGGCCTGACGCTCGACGCCTCGCGCATCCGCGAGCTGCGCGCCGCCGTCAACGCCGTCGCGGACGAGACGCTGGGGCCGGACGACCTCATGCCGCGCCTGCGCGTGGACGGCGACCTGACGTTTCGGAGCATCACCGGGGGCGTCGCCGCCGGCGTCGCGGCCCTGGCACCGTTCGGCGCCGGCAATCCGCGGCCGGTGTTCGCCGCGCGCGGCGTCGCGATTGTCGACGGTCCACGCAAACTGAAGGAGCGCCACCTGAAAATGGCCCTGAAACAGGAGGGCCGGATCTTCCGCGCGATCGCCTGGCGGGCCGCCGAGCGCCACGATTTCCTCACCGAGCACAAGGCCGCACTCGACGTGGCCTTTTCGCTGGAGCAGAATCAGTACAACGGCGAGACCTACGTCGAGCTGACACTCGCCGACCTGAAAAAAGCTGAGGAATTGAGGAGCTGAGGAGCCGAGGACTTGAGTTTCTCAACTTCACAAATCCTCAACTCCTCAAATCCTCAAATTCTCAACTCCTCAAATCTTTATGACCAAGTGGCTGCGCCGCGCCCGGTTGTTCGTCGGCCTGTTCGCGATCGTGTTTGCGATCGTGGTCTTCTTTGCGTTCAGGCGGCGCACGGCTCCCACGACCTCCATTCCTGTGGTGCGCACCGATCCCGGCGCGGTGGTCGAGACGCTGGGCGGCCACATCGCGCGCTTCAGCTCCTCGCGCGAGGACGTGCGCATCGACTACGAGAAGCAGGCCACGTTCAGCGACGGCTCGACGAAGATGATCAACGTGACGGTGGTCACGGCCGAGAAGAGCGGCAGCCGCACCTTTACCGTCACCGGCAAGGAAGGACAGCTCGGGAAGGACGAGTCGATCATCATGCTCGACGGCGACGTCCGGCTCGCGGCGAGCGACGGCCTCACCGCGCATACCGAGCACGCCACCTACAGACAGAACGACGGCATCGTCCGGGCCGCGGGACCGGTCGAGTTCGCCCGTGCGCGGCTCGCCGGCCGCGGCGTCGGCATGACCTACGACAAGAATTCCGATGCGCTCACGATGCTCGATCAGGCAGTCGTCCGTGTGGCGCCCGACGCGCAGGGCAGCGGCGGCGTGGAGATCACCTCGGGAGCGGCCACGTTCGCGCGGCGCGATCACCTCGTCAGGTTCGAGCGCAATATGCACGTGGAGCGCGGCGGCCAGGTGATTGACGCCGACAACGGCGTGGCGTCTCTCACGCCGGACGGCAATCACGTAGACACGATCGAGCTCCACGGTACTGCTCGGATTACCGGATCGCACCCCGAAGCCGGCGGCCTCCAGGCGCTGACCGGCGACACGATGAACCTGAAGTACGCCGGCGACGGCGACGTGCTGCAGCGCGCGACGATCGAGGGCAACTCGGTGCTGAAGCTTGCCGGCGAGGCGGGCAAAGCCGGACGCGAAGTCACCGCACGCACCATCGATATCACGCTGGCGCCAGACGGTTCCACGCCGGTCGCGCTCACCGGGCGTCAGACCGTCCAGCTGACGTTTCCGCCGGAAGCGGGCGTGGCCGGGCGGATCATTCGCGCCGACAGCCTGGACGCCACCGGTGCGCCGGGCCGCGGGCTCACACAGGCGCTGTTTGCCGGCGCGGTGGACTATCGCGAGCAGGGCGGCGCAGTCGATCGGGCCGCCAAGTCCGATCGCCTGGACGTGCTCCTCAAGCCGGGCATGAGTGAAATCGACGACGCCAAGTTCTCGCGCCACGTGCGATTCGAAGAGGGCACGATGGCGGCCACCGCCGCCGAAGGGCGATATCTGGTCAGCAAGGGGACGCTCGAGTTGAGCGGCACGGATGCGGCCACCCGCGCGCCGCACGTGGTGAACGATCAGATCAAGATCGACGCGACGCACATCGACGTCACGCTCGCCGGTCCCAAGATGAAGGCGGCCGGCAGCGTCAAGAGCGAGCTGCAGCCGCCGAAGGCCAATGCGGGCAGCGCCGCCGGCAAGCTCCCCTCGATGCTGAAGCAGGATCAGGCGGTGAATGTGACGGCGAACGAACTGGATTACGACGGCACGACGTCGCATGCGGTCTACACCGGCGCCGCGCAGCTGTGGCAGGCGGACACCTCCGTCAAGGGTGCGTCGATCACCATCGACGACAGAACCGGCGACCTGAGCGCCACCGGCCCGGTCACGACGACGACGATGCTGGCGCAGAACGACGGCGACAAGAAGGAGCGTGTTCGCTCGGTGGCGACGGCCGGCGCGTTCAAGTACGACGACGCGCTCCGCCGCGCCACCTACACCGGCGATGCGCACATGAGCGGACCGCAGGGCGACATGACGGCCGCCACGATTGAGCTTTACCTGAAGCCGTCGGGCTACGAGGTGGAACGCGCCGAGTCGCACGACGATACGAACAAGATGACGCTCCGGGAGCAGAGCCGGACGACGACCGGCGTGCACATGACGTATACGGCGGCCGACGACCAGTACCGGGTCACCGGCAAGCCCGTGACGATCATCGATCAGTGCGGCCGCGAGACGACCGGCGGCACGTTGACCTTCCACAAAGCGACCGATAGTATCGTCATCGACGGCAAGGGCTTCCGGACCCAAACCAAGGGCGGCGGGGCGTGTCCCTGACGTGGATCGCACCATCGGAGCTCTGCGCAGCGGTGGGGACGGGGGGTTGAAGGCTGGCGCGGAGGGGGTAGTGTTTTCACTGCATGGCGACTCTCCGCACGCATGATCTCACCAAGTCGTACAGCGGGCGCACGGTCGTCCGCGGCGTCAACCTGGAGCTGACGTCCGGCGAGATTGTCGGCCTCCTCGGCGCCAACGGCGCCGGCAAGACGACCACCTTCTACATGACCGTCGGCTTGACCGCGCCCGATTCGGGACGCGTGGAGCTGGATGGCCAGGACGTCACCGACGATCCGATGTACGTCCGCGCGCGGAAGGGCATCGGGTATCTCCCGCAGGAGCCCTCAATCTTTCGCGGCCTCACCGTCGAACAGAACATCCTCGCGATCCTGGAGACCATGCCGCTCGACGCTGCCGCGCGCCGGGCGCGGCTGCGCGAGCTGCTCGCCGAACTGAATCTCACGCCGCTGGCCCAGTCGCCGGCGTACACACTCTCGGGCGGCGAGCGGCGGCGCGCGGAGATCACCCGCGCGCTGGTCGTCTCGCCCAAGTTCATCCTCCTCGACGAGCCGTTCGCCGGCATCGATCCGATTGCGGTCACCGACATCCAGAAGATCATCTTCCACCTGAAAGAGCGCGGCATCGGCGTGCTGATCACCGACCACAACGTGCGCGAAACGCTGCGCATCACCGATCGCGCCTACATCGTTCACGGCGGTGTGATTTTCAAGAGCGGCACCCCGGACTCCCTGGCGGCCGACGAGGAGGTCCGACGGATTTATCTGGGGACTGAGTTCCGGTTGGACTAAACTGGGCGTAGGAATTGCATCAGCCGAGGTTCGGGCGTTCGCGATCGAACGTCATCGACAAGACACAGGTTCGTGCAAGTATCAATTTCACAATTACTTAGCTGACGCACGCACCGCGACATGGGCATCCAGCAGAAACTTCACACAAAGCTCGTCCAGAAGCTCATTCTCACGCCGTCACTGCAGCAGGCGATCAAGCTCCTGCCGATGTCGACGCTGGAGCTCTCGGATCTCCTGAACCAGGAGATGGTCGAGAACCCGATGCTGGAAGAGGTACCCACCGAGGACCTGCAGCCGGCCGAAGCCGCTCAGACACCGGAGAAGACCGAGCCCGAACAGGCCGCGAACAAGACTGATACCTGGGACGACCAGGATTACGAGTATTTCTTCGGCGACTACCTGGACGACGGCTACCGCCCGCGCGCGCCGCAGGAGGTGAAGGAGCTGCCGCCGATCGAGAACACGCTCTCGACGTCGAGCTCGCTGGCCGACCACTTGATGTGGCAGCTCTCCATGCAGACCGACGAAGCCTCCCTGCGGGAGATCGGTTCCGCCATCATCGGGAATCTCGACGACGACGGGTATCTCGTGGCGTCCTTCGAGGAGCTGGCCGCGATGGGCCCGTGGCCGGTGGACGACGTCGAGCGGGCGCTGCGGCTGATTCAGGGCTTCGATCCGACCGGCGTCGCCGCGCGCGATCTGCAGGAATGCCTGCTGCTGCAGCTGCGCCAGCTGGGGCTCGTCGGGACGCCGACCGAGCGCGTCGTCACCGAGCACCTGCGCCTGCTGCAGAACCACCAGGTGCCGGAGATCGCGCGCAAGCTCGGGATGACGATCGACGATCTCAAGGAGCACATCGAGATCATCCGGCACCTCGATCCGAAGCCGGGCAGCCGCTTCAACCCCAGCCAGTCGCAGTACGTGATCCCGGACGTCTACGTGATCAAGGTGGAGGAGCAGTACGTTGCGGTGCTGAACGAGGACGGCCTGCCGCAGATGCGCATCAGCCCGGTCTACCGCCGGCTGCTCGACAAGAGCGCGGCCGACAACACGGACGAGACGCGGGCGTATGTCAAGGACAAGTTCCGTTCGGCGCTCTGGCTGATCAAGTCGGTGGAGCAGCGGCAGAAGACGATTCACAAGGTCGCCAACAGCATCATCAATTTTCAGCGCGACTTCCTCGATCACGGCATCGAGCACCTGCGCCCGCTCGTGCTGCGCGACGTGGCCAACGACATCGGCATGCACGAGTCGACGGTGAGCCGGGTGGTCACGAACAAGTACATGCACACGCCGCAGGGCGTGTTCGAGATGAAGTACTTCTTCCACAGCGGCATCAGCAGCTCGTACGGCGAAAGCGTGTCGTCCGTGACGATCAAGCAGCGGATCCGGAAGATCATCGAGAACGAAGATCCCCGCAAGCCGCTGAGCGACTCGAAAATCGTCAATATTCTCCAGCGGGAGGGGCTCGTCCTGGCGCGGCGCACGATCGCGAAATACCGCGAGGAGCTCAAGATCCCGACCTCCAATCAGCGCAAGGTGTTGTACTAGCTGGTGCTGGCCGGACCGTCCGATCCCGTGGACGCGAAGGCGTCAGCCGCGCTTCGCGAGTAGCGCGAAGCTTCAGCAAGCGAACTGGCGCGTCGGACAGCGCCAACCGAGCGAACCCTATGCGACTCGAACTCACCGGCCGTCACGTCGACATCACCCCTGGACTCCGCCGCC
>DATATJ010000177.1:0-12749 GCA_036268855.1 Vicinamibacterales bacterium | reverse complement strand
GCCGTCGGCACGCCGTTGGCAGCCCGCCTGCCTTGCTCTTCGGTACGGAGCGCAGCGTGAGGAGAGGCAGATGCCGCAGGCGACGTTGACCCAGCGTGTGGGCAGTCTCGAAGCGGGGATGGACGACGTGGAATCGCGTCTCGCGACCGTTGCAACCGAGCTGAAAGCGTTCCGAATCGAGGCGCGGCAGGAATTCGCCGCCGTTCGAACGGAGATCGGCACGCTCGGCGAGACGTTCCGAACAGAGATCGCAACGCTCGGTGCCACGCTCCGGACGGAGATCACGGCGTCAGGAGAGCGAGTCCGGGAAGAGCTCAGGCAGGAGATCCAGGACGGGAACGACGAAAGCCGCCGGTTCGCTCGGGTCCTCCACGAGGATCTCGTCGAGCGCATCACGGCCATCGGCGACGGATCCCGGCCGCCGAGCGGACGGCGCCGACCGCGCAAGGTCTGAACGAGGAGCGCCACCAGAATGAACCCGATGGGAGCAGCACGCGCCCTCGATGATGCCGATCGCGCGCGGCTCCAACGCGAACGCGCAGACGCCGACCGCCGCTACAACGACGCGTTGACCGCGCTCGACGCCCTGGCGGACGCGCCCACGACGCCGCTGCTCTCGCCGGTACCGGCGCTGGACGAGGCGGTCGTCGCGACGATCAACGAGAGGTGGCACATCCTCGCCACGCCTCCCCAGTTCGGCGCCGGCTGGCGCGGTCGTCTGGGCCGCTTCGTCTGGCGCATCGTCGGACCGGCGCTCGACCGGCAGCAGATATTCAACGCCACGCTCGTCGAACACCTGAACCGCAATATCGAGGCGGAACGGCGTGCGCGCGAAACCGTCAACGAGACGCTCGCGCTCATCGCCGGGGAGCAGGCGGACGCTCGGCGCTTCCGCTCGCAGCTCGTCCAGTATCTGCAGCAGATCACGGCGTTCGTCGACACCAGGGATCGCGAAGCGGCGTCGGCGATCCTCACCGATCCGCACGAGCAGATTCGTCGGCTCGAGAGCGCGCTCGGGCTGATGCAGCAGCAGATTGCCGTGCTGAAGCGCGAGGTCGAACGACAGCTCGAAACACCAGACGCGCGGACAAGCGACTCGCGCGCGCAGCCTTCGGCCACAGCAGCGACGTCCGGCGCCGGCAGCTCTCGATTGAACGCGTACAAGTACGTGGGATTCGAGCGCGAGTTCAGAGGCGCACCCGAGGCGATCCAGGAGCGATTGGCCGCCTACGCGCCGTACTTCGAGGGAGCGCGCGACGTTCTCGACATCGGTTGCGGACGAGGCGAGTTCCTCGAGCTGCTGCGCGCTCGAGGGATTCCAGCGCGCGGGCTCGAGCTGAACCATGAGATGGCGGAAGTGAGCCGGGCGCGCGGGCTCGACGTGACGGAAGGCGACGCGGTCGGATATCTGGAGTCTCTGCCAGACGGATCGCTCGGCGGCCTTTTCGCTGCCCAGGTCGTCGAGCATCTGGAGCCCGATTATCTGATGCGCTTCCTGGAACTGGCGTACCACCGCCTCAGGCCCGGATCGAAGATCGTCCTCGAGACCATCAACGTCGACTCCTGGTCGGCGTTCTTCGGACCGTACCTGAAGGACATCACGCACGTGCGTCCACTGCCGTCCGACACGCTGTTGTACCTGCTCCGCGCCAGCGGCTTTCAACGGGTGGACATGCGCGCGAGCGCGCCGATGGGCGACGAGCACAAGCTGGCCCGCCTGTCGATCGACGCTGCGAACGGTCCCGGCGCCGCAGCCGTCACGGCCGCGTTCAACCAGAACGTCGATCGCCTGAACGCGCTGCTGTTCGGCTTCAGCGACTACGCGGCGATCGGGGAACGTCTGTGATCACTTTCGCGCCCGCCGGCGGCTCGCTGACGAAGGCCCAGTCTTCGAACGCCAGCCCAAGGTCCCGCGTATCGCCCTCTCCGTAGTCGCTCGGCTTCCAGGTGCGGCTCACGCGCGCTTCGAGCATCATGCGCGGGTCGTCTGGCCACAGCCTGACGTACTCGGTGACCGGCGCCACGCTCTTCAGCATTTCGTCGACGATGTGGCGATTCTGCAGCCAGATGTCCACGTGGACCGGACGCCGCTCGACATCCGGATGATGCACCCAGTACCGCAGGCGCAGATATCGATCCCGGACGGGAAACACGTCCATCGCATGGCCGGCGGTCCACCGAAACAACGTGTCTCGTGATAGCTGCTCGTGATCGTAAAAGCCGGAGACGTATTCCCAGCCGAATCGAAGCGCACGCTGCGGCGGTCGCAAGCGTGCCCAGCCGACGAAGAGGGTGCCGGCGAGAAACGCGACGAGCAGTGCGCCGGCGGCGAGCCCCTGGCGCATCGTGGCGATACGCGGCACCGAACTCCGCGACAACGACCGCGCGTCAATGGCGGGATCCGCTAGCGCCGCATACCAGAAAACAAACACCATCGCCGTCAACGCGGCGGCGGTATTGGCGGTGGGCATGCCGACCAGGGACACGACCGCCACGCCGACGAGCGCTCCCGTGATCGCACCGGCCTCGAAGCGGCGCTCGCGCAGCGCGGCATTTCGCGCGGTGCGCCGGAAGAACGCGGCCAGCAGTCCCAGCCAGATCATCCAGCCAACGCTTCCGACGATTCCCATCTGCGCCAACTGGTGGCGGTACCAGTTCTGGGCATTGTCGGGCGTCAGCCACTCGCCGCCGTTGGACTGCTTGCCATAGTCGACCACCAGCGTGGAGAACGACCCCAGGCCGACGCCGACGAGCGGGTGCTCGAGAATCATCTGTGTGGATGCGTCGCCGTAGTGGTTGCGGTTCCACATCTCGGTCCCAAACGCCCTGATGCTCTGAAATGAAAGAGATGGCACCGTCGCGCGGAGGCGGCTGAACCCGCTCACCTGAGTGGACGACCCCGCCGCGACGGCCAGGCCTGCGGCGACGAGCAATGCCGACGCGCCGGCGAGCAGCCACGCGCGCGCGTGGCGCACTCGCGTCGCGTGAACGGTCTGCCACACCAGAAAGAGCAGGATGATTCCGGCGGTGGCAATCGCGGTTCGCGATCCCGATGCCCAGACGCCGACCCACGACAGCAACAGGGCAGCGACGCCGCCAACGATCGGCATCCGTCGGCGGGTTCCGACGGCGAGCGCCAGCAGCGCCGGCCCCCAGATCGCCGAGATGACGCCGAACGGGTTGGCATCCAGCATCGTGCCCGACGCGCGGCCCATGTAGCCGAACAGGCCGCCGTTCAGGAACAGCACGTCGACGAAGCCTTGATACAGTCCGACGCTGGCGCAGATCAGCCAGCTCGCGGCGAGCGGCGCGATCACCCAGCGAATCAGCCCCTTCAGTCGATCCGCCGTGAAGGTGCCGAACAACCAGTCGAGCCATAAGAGCGGGAGGCCCAGCGTCAGCACGTCGTGCGTGATTCCGAGAGCTTCGATGGCGGGAGAAATCCCGATGCTGGATGTCGACACCACGTCGGACCGCCACAGGCGCGGATCGAAATTGCACTCGCGCAAGATGATCAGCGGCCAGACTGCGGCGATACAGAGCAGCCAGAACACGAGCGGCCGTTTCCACGCATTCGGAAACCGCCACTCGCGCCACACGACCGTGGGGACAATCGGACCGGTGAGCGCGGCGAGCCAGACGCAGAGGAACGACGAATCGCGGCTGCCGACGACGGCGGCGATGGCCACTGGCGCCACGTAGGTTGAGGAGAGAACGAGCGCCGGGCCCAGCCTGGGGAACGCGACGCTGACGAGGAGCGCGGACAGAAAGGCGACGAGGCTGGGAATTTCAATCGCGGGAGCGCCGCGCGCGACCACGCTCACCTGTACCGCAAGTGCGGCGACGAGCGACGTGACGACCGCGACGCGTGTGACGCGACCGATCGAAACGGCAGCGGCGGCGGGAGCCCGGCGTTCGGGAACGACCACGCTCAGGACGCCGCGGAAAACGGCGTGAGGCGGACGTCGAGCTCCAGCAGATCCACGTTGTGATCGCGGCAGGCGGCCTCGAGCTGCTGCAGCCGCGCCGCATCCATCAGGTGGGCGTTCAGCACGACCGAATCGACTTCGTCGCGCACCAGCAGATCGAGAAGCTCGCTGTAGCCGCCCATGACGGAATAACCGGCGACCCGCGAGTGCCGCTGCCGCGGATCGTCGTCCACGTAGCCGACGATCTTGAGCGGCGCGCCGGCGCCGAAGGCTTCGCGAATCGTCGCCATGCTGGCGCCGCCGGTTCCGTAGATCACACAGCGGCGGCCGACGGCGGTGCGCCGCACCAGGAATTCGCCGATCAGCCTGAAGGATGCGCGCGTGGCCGCCAGCAGGAGCAGCAGGAGCGCAGCGTCGATGATGAAGACCGATCGCGAGTAGTTCTCGAAGCGGTAGAGATAGACGATCACGATCTCGGCCGCGGCCGTGCCGAGGAGCACACCCTTGGCGAACACCACCGCGTCAATCATCCCGAAGTACCGCCACGTGCCGCGGTAGCCGCCGGCGACGAAGATCGCCAGCAGCTGCGCCGCGAGCACGACCGGCATCGACTGGATGAAATACCGGTAGTTCATCGCGAGCAGGCCGCCTTCGAAGCGCAGGCGGTACGCGACGTAATAGGCCAGCGGGATCAGGCACAGATCCAGCAGGACCTCGGCCACTCGCCGCTTGTACATGAAGTTGGCGACGAGCGGCGTGAACGCTTCGCCCTCGAGCACGGCGAGATTGCCTTCGTCGTATACGCGAACCCGGGCGAGATAGACCGCAAAGATGATCATCGCCAGGACGAACGTCATCGCGGCGATGAGACCCCAGCCCGCCTCGCGCCGATGGAACAACACCGAGACCAGGCCGCCGCCAGCCGCCAGTATCCACAACGTGGCCACGGCTCTGCGCTCCGAGAGCCCGACCGCGACGAGCCGGTGCGACATGTGGTCGCGCCCACCTTGTGAAGGACGGCGGTTCGAGAGGAGACGCAGCGTGGTGACGAGCGTCGTGTCGAAGATCGGGATCAGCAGCGGCAGCACCGGCGCGGCGACCACCGTCAACAGCCCCGACCGCCCCATCGTCTCGGGGGTGGCGACGAGTGTGAGCGCCGCGATGTTGAGGCCGAGGAAGAGGCTGCCGGTATCGCCCATGAAGATGGACGCCGGGTGGAAGTTATAGACGAGGAATCCGGCGGTGGCACCGAGCAGCGCGGTGAGGTAGATCGCAGGCGCCGTCGCGGCGGCGCCGACCGACCCAAAGCCGATCAGCAGGAACGCGCCGGCGATCAACGCCGTTCCGGCGCAGAGACCGTCCATGTTGTCGAGGAGATTGAAGGCATTGGTGATGCCGACAATCCAGAACACCGTCAGCATCGAGTCGCCGATCAGCGACTCGGTCCACTGAAGCCGATATCCGAAAAAGAGCAGGAGCGACGCGACGGTGATCTGCGCGATGAGCTTCGTCGATGCCTTCAACGACATCACGTCGTCGACGAAGCCGAAGGCCGCGATGGCGGCGCCGCAGACGAGCAGCTGCCACAGCTGGCCGGATGGATGGATGATCGTACCAGCCACCAGGACGGTGACGGCGATCGCCACCCCGCCGAAGAGCGCTGTCGGCCGCTGATGCCAGCGGTCCTCTTTGGGTTTGGCGACCATTCCCAGGCGATGAGCTGTCGCGCGACAGACCGGCGTCAACAGCAGCGAGGCCGCCATCGACAGCAGAAAGTACATGGCGAGCGTCATCATCTGGCGGACAGCAAATTCCGGGACAACAAATTCTAGTACGAACCCCTGGTGGTCGCAACGCGTAATCAGGCGTGAACAGGCGGCAGAGCTGGCGCGTGCCGCGTTACATCGCTGTCAAGAAGACGAGGCAGGCCGCTCTTCTCGAGCCTGCCGCTTCTCGACCAGCGCGCCCGCATAAAGCCGATCGATATCGTCAACCAGCCGGTCGGCGGAGAACCGAGCGGCCTCGCGTCGAGCAGCGATGCCCAGTGACAGCCGCTCTGCTGGATGCGCCGCAAGACGTTTGATCGCCGCGGCGAGCGCCTCGACGCTGCCGGGCTCGACGAGCAGCCCCGTGCGGCCGTCCGAGATGACATCCCCGACGCCGCCGACAGCCGTCGCCACCACGGCCCGACCCGCCGCCATCGCCTCGATGATCGCCACAGGCGTGCCTTCGTTGACCGACGACAGCGCACAGATGTCCATCGTCGCGTACAAAGCGGCGAGGTCCTCGGTCCACCCGAGAAAACGCAGACGATTGCCAACGCCGACCTGCCGTGCGAGCGACTCGAGCTCGGCACGCAGCGGTCCGTCGCCGGCGAGCACCAGCCACATGTTCGGCTGCTCTTTCGACACCGCCGCAAACGCGCGCACGAGCAGCCCGATATTCTTGATCGGCACGAACCGGCCGACGTAGCCCACGACGACATCCTCGTCGTCGATCTGCAGGGCGCGGCGCATGTTGGGAGCATCCGGCTTCTGCTCCAGCAGCGGCCGAAGATCGAGACCGAGTGGGACGACCGTGGTGCGTGCGGCGGGCGCGACTCGCAGGCGGTTGACCAGTTCCTCCCGCTGCAGTGGCGAGATGACGACGATGCGGTCGGTTGCCAGGCCCAGGGTGCGTTCGGCGAGCCTGGCGAGCAGGCTGCCGGTCCGTCCGAAGTAGCCAGTGAGCACGTGGCCGTGGAACGTGTGAACGATCACGCAGCGGCGGCGGCGCGGTCGTGTGCCGTTGTACGCGAGCGCCGCGATCCGGCCGAGCGTCCCCGCCTTCGCGGTGTGCGTGTGCACGACGTCCGGCGCCTCGCGGAAGATCGTGCGAACGAGCTGCAGGAAAGCGCGGACGTCGCTGAGCGGGCTGATGCTGCGGCCGAGCTCCGGAATCTTCTGCGTGCGCAGGCCGCTCTCCTGCGCGAGATGTTCGAGGCTCGCCTCGCCGGCATCGATCGATCCATGTACGAGCAGCGTGTCGTGGCCGCGCGCGCGCAGGCCTTGATTGAGCAGCACGACGTGCCGGGCAGGCCCGCCGACATTCAGCCTGGCGATGATGCGAAGCATCTTCATCGGCCGGCGCGAGCGGGCGTCGTCATTCTCGAATGCCGACGGCGCACCAGTACGGCGGTCCGTCGCTGAAGACGATGTCGCACAGTCCGGCGTCGCGCATCATCTGTTCGATCTCTCGCCTGGTGAACCGCTGCTCGAGCGAGGTGCCGAATCGATCGAGCGCATCGGTCCGCATCGTGTAAAAACTGCGGCGGCTGTAGTAATGGAGCGGAAGGCGGTGGCCAGGCGCGCCGATGGCGTCCACGGCGCGGCTGAAACGCGCGAGCGGCCAGTACACGAGCAGCGCGATCAGCGAGCTGGCGGCGGCGCGTGGCCCCGCCGAAAAGCGCGAAATGACGCGGCGCGGAATGTCCGACAATCGCCACAGCGCAGCGTACCATCCGGGGCGATTGTCGAAGCGATAGTACAGATACAGGAGCAGCGGCGCGCCAGGGGCCAGTTTCCGCGCGCACGCGCGAATGCCTGCCGCCGTGTCAGGAACGTGGTGCAGCACGCCGAGCGAGTAGCCGAAATGTGCGGAGCCGTCGGGCAGGGGCAACGCGTCCACGCTTGCCTGTTCGAATACGCAGTTCGCGAACGCCGAGAGATTGCGCCGTGCCACCTGCAGCGCCGCGGCGCTCGCGTCGATACAGTGCAGGCGCCCGACGCGGGGCGCGACGAACCTCGCCCACCGCCCGCTGCCGCAGCCGAGATCGAAGCCGATCGCATCCGAGGGCAGCCGGCTCCACGGGAACACCGCAAAGTACTCGTCGAAGGTGCGCCGCAGCTCCGCCGCCTCGACGTCCGCCTGATCGAAACGGGTCCATTCCTCGCCGAATCCGTCGACGACGCGGTCGTCGATGTTGCGAGGTTCCGGGCTCTCGAGGTCCACTAGGAGGCGACGGCAGCCTGAGCGGGCCGGAAGCGACGCGCCCACGCGATCAAAGAAAACGTCAGCCAGAGCCTGTCCGTGCGGTGAGGACGTCCCGCTTTGAATTCGCTCCACATCGCGCGCACGAGCGCCGGGTCGATGCCGAGGTCCTCGAGATCGCTGCCGGCGCAGTAGTCGTCCATTCGTTCGCGGAGCGGACCGCGAAACCAGTCCGCCAGCGGTACACCGAAGCCCATCTTCGGCCGGTCGATGAGCGCCTGCGGCACGCGCCTGTACAGTAGCTGACGCAGGAGCCACTTCATGCTGCGTCCGCGGCGCTTCAAGGTGGACGGCAAGCCGAGCGCGAATTCCGCGACTCGATGATCCAGCAGCGGCGCGCGCACTTCGAGGCTGACCGCCATCGACGCGCGATCCACCTTCGTGAGGATGTCTTCTGGCAGATAGGAGACGAGGTCGAGCAGCCCCGGACGATCGTCGAGCGCGAAGCCGGCACTGCGGCGAAACGCATCCTCGTAGAACGGGCCCTCGATCGGTCGCTGTCCCGTCATCATCTCGACATCCGACGGGTTCCACCACGAGATGAATCGGGCATACAGATCGTCCTCGTCGCTCCGCAGCACGTCGGCGATGCGGTGGAAGCGCCGGGTTGGCACTTGGGCCGCCCCGAAGGCCACGGCATGACGCATTGACCGCGGCATGGAGAGCACGGTCGTCGCCGCGCGCGAACGGTACAAGTATCGAGGATAACCAAAGAAGAGCTCGTCGCCGCCGTCGCCCGACAGGGAGACCGTCACCTGCTCCCGGGCGGTTCGGGAGACCAGGTACGTCGGCACGGCCGACGAATCGGCAAACGGTTCGTCGTACATCGACGGCAGCCGATCGATCACTGAGAGCATCTCGCGCTCGTCGCACAGGTGCTCGTGATGCTCGGTCCCGAGATGGCGCGCGACCGCCGCGGCATGATCGGCTTCGTTGTACTCGGGGTTCTCGAAGCGAATCGTGAATGTCCGGACCGGCACCGTGCTCTGTTCCTGCATCAGCGCGACGACGAGCGACGAGTCCACTCCGCCCGACAGGAACGCGCCGAGCGGCACGTCGGCGATCATGCGCTGCCGGACGGCGGTCGCGAGCCGCGCTTCGAGCTCGGCTTGCGCTGCCGCGTCCGAGGTGGGCTGCGGCGCCTCGGCGAACGGAATCGGATCCCAGTAGCGCACGACCGTCGCGCGTCCACTATCCTGCACCAGGTAATGGCCCGCTGGCAGCTTTCGCGCGTCGCGGTAGATCGTCAGCGGCGACGGCACATAGCCGTATCGCAGATACAGCCGCATCGCCTCCGGATCGACGTCGCGCTCGAAGGTGGGATCGGCGACGATCGCCTTCAGCTCCGACGCGAAGCGGAACGTCCCGTTCGAATCAGCGTAGTAGAGCGGCTTCTTGCCGACACGGTCGCGCGCAATCCACAGACGCCGGTTCGGCTCGTCCCACAAAGCGAACGCAAACATGCCGACGAGCCGCTGCACGCAGTCCACGCCCCATTGATCGTAGGCGGCGAGAATCACTTCCGTGTCCGTTTGCGATCGGAAGCGGTGCCCCTTGGCTTCCAGCTCGAGCCGCAGTTCCCGGAAGTTGTAGATTTCGCCGTTGAACGTGATCCACAGGCGGCCGCCATCCCACGGCATCGGATTGTGACCGAGCGGCGAGAGGTCGATGATCGCGAGGCGGCGCTGCGCGAGCGCGACCGATCCGTCCGTCGACGTCCAAATCCCCTCATCGTCCGGTCCGCGATGGGCGAGCGTCGAGATCATGCCCTGGACGACGCTCGCCAGCGAGCGCCGGGCGGCGCGATCATCCTCGCGCCGGAGGAGTCCAGCTATTCCGCACATCGTGTGTCGTCCGGTGACTGCAGTGGCCGTCGCGCAACGTCGGCATAGAGCGCTTCGTACTGCGCCGCCGCGCGTTGGAGGGAAAACTCAGTAGCAATGCGGTCGCGCGCCGCGGCTTTCAGCGCCGCACGCGCCGGCGGTGCCATCTCCAGCAGACGGGCGATGCCCGCCGCCAGGGCGGCCGGATCGCGGGGTGGCACCACCACTCCCGCCTCGCCCACGATCCGCGCCGAGTCGCCGACGTCGGTGACCACGCACGGCGTGCCGCAGGCCATCGCCTCGCCGACGACGTTGGGAAACGCCTCGCCGTATGAAGAAGAGACGGCCACGTCGAGCGCGGCGAGAAATCGCGGAGCGTCGCGACGCTCGGGCAGGAGATGGACGTGGGCGCGCAGCCCGCGATCGTCGAGCAGCGCCTGAAGCGACGGCGACGAGTCCACGCCGCGGCCGGCCGCCACGAAGTGCACGTCCGGCTTCGCGGCGATCACCACCTGGGCCGCGCCAACGAACGTCGGATGATCTTTCATGGGATGAAATCGCGCCATCAGGCCAACCAGCTTCGACGCGTCTGGCACCCCGAGCTCCCGTCGGAGCTCGCTCGTTGCGGCGGGACATGGGCGGAAGACGTTGGTGTCGAATCCATTCGGGATCACCGCCCAGCGTCGCGGAGCGTATCCGAGGCGCTCGTGGGCTCGTTGACCGGCCTGCGAATTACAAATCACCGCGGCCGGATATCGCGACGCCAGCGCCAACGCACGCAAGAGCGTCGCCAACGACGAAGGGTGATCGCGCGGATCCAGCTCCGCGCAGCGGATGTTCCAGACGACCGGCACACGCGCCAGCGCGCCAGCGAGCAGACCGGCGAGATCGGCGTGATACAGCCAGGTCTGGACGAGCGCGGCCCGCTCCCGGCGCAGCAGGCGAACGAGCCGCCAGAGCCCGCGCGGATCGGGCCGGCCCGGCCGCATGCCCAACGCGGACACCCGCACACCCGCCGCCTCGATGCGATCGGCCAGCGGGCCGGGGGCACCGAGCGAGACGACTGTGCTCTCGATGCGGCGGTTCGCGGAGAACGCCTCGACCAGACGCGCGAGCATCATCTCCGCGCCGCCGGTATCGAGATCCGTAATCAGGTGGGTGACGCGAATTGGGCTCGAGGGGTCGATCCGGCCGCGCGGCAATTCGCCGTCGATTATAGCTGGCTCGGCCGAGGCGTACCGAAACGCAGCACGCGCAGACAATTTTGTAATCAACAGTCCGTTTCAAGCTCGACGATATGCCGTAATTTATTGACTATAAACGTCTTGTTGTTTATAACTTCAACGGTACCAATGATGCTTTCGGAATGGCCCAAAGCTCGTGAATATGACAAAAATACCCGGGACTGTCGAGGCGGATCGCTTTTAAGGAACTGATGAACATGACATTTCGCACCCTCCGGCTACCGCTCGCGCTCACGCTCGGCCTCCTCTTCGCGTCCTCGCCGGCGCGCGCGCAGGTCCCAGCGGATGCCATCGACCTGTCCCAGGCCAGCGTGTACAACTCTCCGTCCGACATCGCAAGCTGGCCGGTGACGACGGCGATCACGCAGATCACGATGGCCGCGCCCGACTTCGGTCTTTCGTTCGAGTTTACGAAGAAGGCCACGTGGCCTGATTACACGCCGCCGGGATGGGACGGCCCCCTTGAATACACCGTCTGGGCGGTCGTGAACGTCAACGGCCACTGGTACACCTCGGGGTTCATTCAGATGTGGCGCGAACGCGCGAGCACCGGCGCGCCGCTCCTCACGATCCCAGCCGGCTCGGCCGTCAACAACTTCGCCAAGAACTGGGCGTACGACGCGCGCTGGGGCCCGATGTCGTATTCGGTATCCGGCTATCAGCCGCACGCCGGCGAGACGGTGGGCTTCTTTGTGTCCGCGGGTAATGCCCGCGGAATCGGCACCGTGACGTCGCTCCGCGAGCGCTCGAACGTCGTGACGGTGTCGCTGCCTGCCAACGATACGGGCACGTTCTCGTTCCCGGCGACCGGCACGCCTGCGAGCGCCCCCACGGGCGCCATGCTCGCCGGCGACTTCAACGGCGACAGCGTGCCCGACATCATCGCGCAGTCCAAAACGGGCGTCGTGACGCTGGCGTTGGGAAGTGGCACCACGTTCACCCAGGTGCAGTCGCCGTATAACAACGTTACCAGTGCCTGGTCGATCGTCGGCACGGGCGATTTCAACGGCGACCACCGGGTCGATCTCGTATGGCAAAGTTCAACCGGCGCGGTTACCGTGTGGTTGAACAATGGAAGCTCCGCGCCGACTTACGGATTCATCTGGACCGGAGAGACCGTTTGGCGGGTAGTGGCCGTGGCGGACATGGATCAGGACGGTAGTCCCGATGTCATTTGGCAGTCGCCGACTGGACAGGTCGCGGTCTGGTACATGCGCGGGTTCACCGTCGTGCGTACTGAAAATCTCTCGACGGTCGCTACCTCGTGGCGGATAGCGGGCGTTGCTGACTTCAACGGCGATGGGAATGGCGACCTGGTGTGGCAGGGTCCGAACGGCGAGGTTGTCATCTGGACGATGCGCGGCCCGACTCAGACATCTGCTTACGTCCTGTCCAGCGTCGCCACGGTTTGGCGGGTTCTCAGCGTGGGCGACCTGAACGGAGACGGCAAGCCGGATCTTTTCTGGGGAAGCCCAACCGGTCAACTCGTCGCCTGGACGATGAGCGGATTTACCATTACCGGCACGCCGTACGTCAAAGCCGCGACCACGGGCTGGCAGCTCTCGACGACACCCTGATCCGCACCCGCGTCACCGCGAAGCGGGAAATGCTTCTGCGGCTGAATGTGGCCGATCATGATCGCGATTCGGGATCATGACCGGCAGCATCCAGAACGGAGCCATCGCCATCAGGCGTAAGCGAAAAAGCGTCCCGTAGTTCGTCAC
>DATATJ010000176.1:0-5168 GCA_036268855.1 Vicinamibacterales bacterium | reverse complement strand
AACCGATCGCCAGGCGCATACGTGCCGAACGACGGGCCGTTCGAGGTGGGCGTCGGGCCCGGCTGGATGGCGCCGAACTCGAAGATGTACACGTGCGCATCCTCGAGCAGGTCGAGGCCGAAACCGATCGTCGCGAAGCTCGGATCGGTGTCGGGTGGCGCACCGGTGGACAGGCCGCCCAGGCGCGACGTGTTGGTCTCGGTCGCAGAGAACTCGACGAACCCGTCGCCGCCGGTGATGTCTTGCGTCGCGACGGCACCGGCGTCGAACTGGCCGCTCGAGAGGCCGGTCCGCGTCAGCGTGTTGCCGTTCGGGCCGCTCGCCGCGACGCCGATCAGGTTCTGCCACACCACCGCCTCCGGGCTGAGCCGCGGATCGACGAACGCGTCGTTGCTGTTGCCGGCATCCGTGCAGCCGCCGGCGAAGAACGCCGGACTCGTCGGCATATTCGTGCTCGGTTTCGAGTGATCGTGGCAGAAGGCCACCACCTGCGGATCGGGCGGCACTTCGGCGCCCGACGGGCTGAAGACGTCCTGGCACTGCGCCTCGCAAGCGGCCTTGGCGTCCGGATAGGTCGTGCCGATCACGGTGTCGTTCAGGCAGATGAGCGAGCCCGTCGGAAACGCGGCCTGGAAGCTGACGGCCTCCGGCTGTCCACCGCACCGATTGAGCGAATCGGCCGAGAAATCGAGCCCGACGTTGCTGGCCGATCCGTCGGTGAGCGCCACCGCGCCCGCGGCCAGGCGAATGCCGTTCGCCTTGTCCGTCTCCGTCGCACAGTGTCGCGTCAGCGCCTGCTCGATGTCGCAGAACACCGCGGCCGAATGCGGGAGCGGCCCCTGCACCAGATTCTGCGTCTGCGTGGCGACGCCCGCTTGAAAACCACAATTGGGTAACGCCAGTATCACCAGCGGCCAAAACCAGCCGACGCTCAACCAGCGGACCGTCGACTTGAACACATCGCGTATCACAGGGAATGCCCTCCTACGGGATCAAGATCGCAAAGAGCCCGCGAAAAGCGACAGCGGAAAAGGCGTTGACGCTCGCCCCGCGAACCTGTCATTGTGCGAATCGCTTCACACATTCGCAGCGATTCTTATGGTGCCGAGCTCACGCGCCCGCCTCACTGGTTCGCATCTCGTTCTCGGCGTCGATGTCGGATCGACAACGGTCAAGGCGATCGTCGTCGATCCGCTCACGCGCGACATTCTCTGGTCCGACTATCAGCGCCACGAAACGCGCCAGGCGGAAAAGGTCATGGAGCTGCTCGTCGCGATCGGCGACGAGTTCTCCGACATCGCGCTGGAACACATCCGGATCTTCATCACCGGCTCGGGCGCCGGCCCGCTGCGCGCGCCGCTCGGCGCCAAGTTCGTCCAGGAAGTCAACGCGGTGACGATGGCGGTGGATGCGCTGCACCCGGACGCGGGCAGCGTGATCGAGCTGGGCGGGCAGGACGCGAAGATCATCATCTACAAGGAGACGGCGACCGGCGGGAAGCGCGCGATCGCGTCGATGAACGACAAGTGCGCCTCAGGGACAGGCGCGACGATCGACAAGTGCCTGATCAAGGTCGGCATGCCGCGCGACCAGCTGCAGCACCTGCAGTGGGATGCCTCGCGGCTGCACCACGTCGCCGCCAAATGCGGCGTCTTCGCCGAAACCGACATCGTCAACCTGGTGAAGTCGGGCATTCCGGCGCCGGAGATCATGTGCTCGCTCGCCGACGCGATCGTCGGGCAGAATCTCTCGGTCCTCACGCGCGGCAACACGCTGCGGCCGAAGGTGCTGCTGCTCGGCGGCCCGAACGCGTTCCTGCCGTTTCTCCAGGCCTGCTGGCGCCAGCGCATTCCCGAGACGTGGGCGTCGCGCGGCTTCCACGTCGCCGGCGATGCGGCGATCGAGTCGCTGATCGTCGTGCCGGAGCAGGCGGAGTATTACGCCGCGTACGGCGCGGTGATGTACGGCCTCCACGAAGCGGACGGTGTTGCGCAGTACCGCGGCCTGGACCCGCTGAAGGCGTTTATCGGCGGCGATCGCAAGGCGCAGCTCGGCGAGGCCGCCGGGCCGCCGCTGGTCAGCGGCCGCGACGAGCTCGAGGCGTTCCGCCGCACTTACTCCATTCCCCGATTCGAGCCGGCCTCGTTTGTGCCCGGCCAGCTCGTCCGAGGCGTAATCGGCCTCGACGGCGGATCGACCTCGTCAAAGGCGGTCCTCGTCGGCGAGGACGGCCAGATTCTCGTCAAGCAGTACCAGTTGTCGCAGGGCAATCCGATCGCCGACACGAAGCAGCTGCTCGCGAAAATCAAGGAGGCCGTGCACCGCCAGGGCGCCACGCTCGAGGTCCTCGGCTTCGGCGCCACGGGGTACGCGGCGGACGTCCTCGAGGAATCGTTGCGCGCCGACGTGAACATCGTCGAAACGGTCGCGCACATGATCGCGGCCGTGAAGTACTTCGGCGACGTGGACGTGATCTGCGACATCGGGGGGCAGGACATCAAGGTCCTGTTCATGGCGCAGGGCGAGATCCGGAACTTCCGCCTGTCGAACCAATGTTCGGCGGGCAACGGCATGCTGCTGCAGGCGATGGCCGATCAATTCGGCGTGCCGGTGACCGACTACGCCGACACGGCGTTCCGCGCGGGCCTCACGCCGAAGTTCAGCTATGGCTGCGCGGTCTTCCTCGACGCCGACCGCGTGAACTTCCAGAAAGAGGGTTACAGCAAGGAGGAGCTGCTCGCGGGGCTGGCGATGGTGCTGCCGAAGAACGTCTGGCAGTACGTGGTGCAGATTCCGCGCATGGCCGCGCTCGGGCGGAAATACGTCCTGCAGGGCGGTACGCAGTACAACCTGGCGGGCGTCAAGGCGCAGGTGGACTACATCAAGGCGCGCGTGCCCGACGCCGAGGTTCACGTGCATCCGCACCCGGGCGAAGCGGGCGCGATCGGCGCCGCGCTCGAGACGCTGCGTGTGGTCACGCGGCGCGGCCGCTCCACGTTCGTCGGCCTCGACGCCGCGATCGATCTGGCGTACACGTCCCGAAACGACGAGACGACGCGCTGCCATTTCTGCCCGAACGACTGCGCGCGGACGTTCATCGACGCGCGGACGCCGGACGGCGCGACCAGCCGTTATATCTCCGGGTTCAGCTGCGAAAAAGGTACCGTCGAATCGGCCGAGGCGCTCAAGACGCTGACGGCGCGCCGGCGCGACCTGCGCCTCCGGTATCCAAACCTGGTGGACTACGAGAGCAAGGTCCTTTTCCGGAGCTTTTATGCTCCGGAGCCGTTGCCGGAGGCTGGCGCGCTCATCGACAGCGTGGATGTGAGGAAGACGGTCTTCGGCGGTGTGAAGAAGACGCCTGTCCGCCGGCCGTTTCAGCGGTCGGCCGAATCAGCGCAGTCGCGGCGCCGACACCTCCACATCGGCATCCCTCGCGTCCTGAACATCTACTCGACCGCACCGATCTGGCGGACCTATTTCGAGACCCTCGGGCTGAAGAGCGAGAACCTCGTCTTCAGCGACTACACCTCGGAGGAGCTCTGGGCCGAAGGCGGCAAGTACGGATCGATCGACCCGTGCTACCCGTCGAAGGTGTGCCAGGCGCACATCCACAATCTGCTGTTCCGACAGCCGCGGCACAAATTCGACTACATCTTCTTTCCCTGCATCACCCACGTGCCGACCTTCGTCGTCAACACCATGGACGACACGTCGTGCCCGATCGTCGCCGGTGCGCCGAAGGTCGTGCGCGCCGCATTCACCAAGGAAGTCGATTTTTTCGCCGAGCGCGGCATCGAATACGTCGATTCAGCGGTGACGCTGGTCGAGCCCAATTACTTCGCACGTCAGATGTTCGGCATGTGGGGCGAGCGGCTGGGGCTCACTGAAGACGAGAACGACTGGGCATGCCGGCAGGGCTTCGCCGCGCTGCGCGCGCTGGACGAGGACCTACAGAGCCGGGGGCTCGAGATTCTCCAGAGCCTCGAGGAAGAGAACAAGGTCGGCGTGCTGATGCTCGGGCGTCCCTATCACCTCGATCCCGGCCTCAATCACGACGTGCTGGACGAATTCCAGGCGCTCGGGTATCCGATCCTCTCGATGCGATCGGTGCCGAAGGACCCGACGTGGCTCGCGCGGTTCTTCAAGGACGATCTCGACCGCGGGTTCGTCACCTCACCGCTCGACGTGTCGGACGTGTGGCCCGAGAACTACTCGGCCAACAGTGTGCAGAAGGTGTGGGCGGCCAAATTCGCCGCACGCCATCCGAACGTGGTCGTGCTCGATCTGTCGAGCTTCAAGTGCGGGCACGATGCACCGACGTACGGCCTGATCGAC
This sequence comes from Vicinamibacterales bacterium, assembly GCA_036268855.1. Classification (GTDB taxonomy): domain Bacteria; phylum Acidobacteriota; class Vicinamibacteria; order Vicinamibacterales; family CAVVIG01; genus DATATJ01. The sequence continues at coordinate 830 of DATATJ010000176.1, read as the reverse complement.
AACATCATCTCGTCGAGCCGCACGCCGTATTCGGCGCTGCACGACATCGACGCGAACAAGCCCGCCGGATCGATCAAGCTCCGCGTGAAGACCTACGCGCACACGCTGGCGCGGCACGAAGAGCGGCTCCACGATCTGGCCGCCGCGCGGTCGGAGCTGCAGCAGCGGGTCGAGGCGAAGCGCCACGCGCTGATGCGCGAGCGGCAAGTCGCGCTCGCCGAGGCCTCGTCCCACGATCAGGCCGTCCGCCAGCGGCGCGATGAAATGAACGGGGCGTACCGCGCCTATCTTCAGGAGGACCCGGTGCTGCCGGCCTTCTCGGAGGCGCGGCGCCTGATGGATGTCGCCCCCGAGGCGCCGATCGCGGCGGATGCCGCGTCTGCCGGCGCTGCGGTCAGCTCGACCATTCTCTGGATGAAGGAGATTCAGCCATGACCTCAGAGACACACCACGACGTGCCGAGCTACGAGCACATCGAGGCGGAAGTGCGCGCGTTCGAGGAGGCCGAGCGCCGGCGTCTGGGGCTGGACGATCACCCGGTCGATCACTGGGTCGATCGCAACCCCCAAGGGTTCACACGCGCCCAGCGCGACCGCACGACGATTCTCCTCGGCGGCCTCACGGTCGCGCACGATCAGCTCGTGCGTGCGGCCTTCGGCGGCCTCGGCTACCGTATTCAACCGCTCGACGTCCCGGACACCGACGCGCTCCGCTTCGGCAAGGAATTCGGCAATCGCGGCCAGTGCAACCCGACCTACTTCACGGTCGGCAACCTGGTGAAGTACCTCGTGTACCTGCGCGACGAGCGGAACGTCTCCACCAAGGACATC
>DATATJ010000175.1:0-14900 GCA_036268855.1 Vicinamibacterales bacterium | reverse complement strand
TGCGCGCCGAGCGCCATGCGGATGCCCAATTCGCGCTTCCGTTTGCTCAGCGAGTAAGCCGCCAATCCGAAGATGCCGGTCACCGACAGCATGGCGCCCATCGCGCCCAACACACCGAGCGACGCGGTTGCCATCCGTGGCCCGAACATGGTCGCGCCGCTGTCGAACTCGCTCCTCCATGTTTCGATCGTGAACGGCATCGCCGGATCCAGATCACGCAGCGTCGCTCTCATCGCCGGCGTCAATTGCCGTGGGTCTCGCGCCGACCGCACGACGAGCCAGGTCGATGTCGTGGGCGATTGCAGGATTGGAAAGAACATCGCCGGCTGCGGACTCTCGGCGAAGCTCGTATATTTTCCGTCTTCGACAACGCCGATGACCTGAATGCGCGAGCCGTCCCGGATCTTGTAGTAGCCGCCGACGGCATTCGTGACGGAGCCAAAGATTCGGCGGGCGAACTCCTGATTGATCACCGCGACGCGCGGCGCGTCCTTGTCGTCGTGCCACGTCGGCACCCGTCCGGCCAGAACCGCAGTCCCCGCCGCCTGGAAATATCCGGGCGAGATCCTGTAGGTGACCGGGTTCGCCACGGCGTTGGCCGGCCTGAGGTCCGCCATCGTGTCGGTGTAAACACTGACCGTGTTCGAGCCGGCCCACAACGGCGGCTGATCGATCAGGCCCACCGCTTCGGTGCCCGAAATCGTCTGCAGCGCGTCGATCATGCGCTTCTGCGTCGGCGCGACGGTGCCTTCCTTGTATCCGGCCATGCTGAGATCGGTGTCGACGAGCATGGCGCGATCGAGGTCGAATCCGAACGACACGGTCTGCGATCGCAGCAAACCGCGCACAGCCACGAGCGACGAGGTGACGAGCACGGCACAAATCGCGATCTGCACGACCAGCAGCACATCGCGGACGGCGATCCGCCGCACGACGTACCCCGTCGTTCCCGCCTTGACGACCTCGTAGGGGTCGGTGCGAAGCGTCTGGCGCACCGGGACAGCGCCGAACAGGAAGCCGCTCGCGACGGTCACGAGTAGCGCGACGGCGTACACAGTGCCGTCCGGCGTTACCGGCACGTGGATCGGAAATCGGGAAAACGGCTGCCAGACGCTCAGGCCGCGCAGAACGACGAGGCTGGCCGAGACGCCGGCCAGGCCGCCAATCAGCGCGATCAGCACCGCTTCCGTGAACAGCTGCCGCAGAATCCGCGCCCGGCCCGCGCCGAGCGCCAGCCGCAGCGCCACTTCGCGCGAACGATCGGCGGCGCGCGCGGCAAACAGGCTGCCGAGATTGGCGCAGGCGGCCAGGAGAATCAGCCCCGCCAGCAGCATCAAGCCGATGAGAAACGCCTGCACCACCGGGCCAAGATAGTCGCCATACAAACCAGGCCGCGCCAGCGCGAACGTCATCTGCCCATCGTCTTTCGGATACGTCTTCTCGAGATAAGCCCCGATGGAGTTCAGATCGCCGATGGCCTGCGAGGTGGTCACGCCGGCCTTCAGATGCCCCATGACCATGAAAATCCAGTGGACCCCGCGTCTGTTCAAATCGGTGTTGCCCTCGAGCTGTTCCTCGTTGACGAGCGGCACGAACACGTCCGGGTTGAAGAACATCAACGTGCCGTGGAACCCGGGCGGGGCGACGCCGACAATCGTGTACGGATGCTTGTTCAGTCGAACGACGCGGCCGACGACCGTCGGATCGTCCTGAAAATGCGTATGCCAGTAGCGGTAGCCCAGGACGACGTCGGGCATGCTGTTGGAGCCATGCTCGTCTGAGGCGTGGAAAAACCGGCCCAGTTGCGGCTGAATCCGCAGCGCGTCGAAATAGTTCCCGGTGACCGACTGGGCCCAGGCGCGCGCCGGATTGTCGCCCGTGTCGAGGCCGACCTGCGCGAAGCTGAACGCGGCGAGATCGTCGAAGGTGCGGTTGCGATCGCGGAGGTCGACGTAGTCAGGATAGGACTGCGAGCCCGCTTTGTCGGGCCCGCGCTCGATTTGGTAGAGACTGTCGGCCGCGGGCACATCGAGCGGGCGCAGGATGAAGGCGTTCAGCACGCTGAACACGACCGCGTTCGCGCCGATGCCCAATGCCAGCGTCGCCACGGCGGTGAATGTGAATCCCGGCGACTTGCGCAGCAGACGCACGCTGAACCGCAGATCCTGCACCAGCGTGTCGATGAACGCGATGCCGGCCGCCTCGCGGCATTCCTCCTTGAATCGCTGATGGCCGCCGAATTCGATGCGCGCCCGCCGCTCGGCCGCTGCGCGATCGACGCCGGATTGCTCGAGATCGTCGGCGCGGTGCTGGATGTGGGAGCGGAGCTCTTCGTCCATGTCGTCCTCGACGCGCGAACGATGAAAGAGAGCGGCGACGGAACGAACGAGCGGCAGGAGACTCATACTTCCTCCCGATTGGCGGCGAGCGCCGACCCGATGGCCGCGACGAGCCGCTTCCAGCCGTCGGTTTCCTCACGCAGCCGCCGGCGTCCGGCCGGCGTCAACTCGTAGAACTTGGCGCGGCGATTGTTTTCCGACGTCCCCCAGCTCGCTTTCAAGAGGCCCTGCCGAACGAGCCGGAAGAGCGCCGGATAGAGCGTCCCCTGTTCCACGAGCAGGGCGCGCCCGGAGATTTGCTCGATCCGCAGCAGGACCCCATAGCCATGCAGCGGCTCGAGCGAAACGGCCTTGAGAATCAGCAGATCGAGCGTCCCGGGAAGCAGCTGGGCGTGCGGCGACATGTACACTCCTAGGAAGCCCAGGAGTGTACGGGAGCCTCTCCTAGGCTGTCAAGGAGAGTGAACGGATACAGGGGCGCCGGCGTTCCAGACCAATAAGTCGCGCGCCATCAGCGGTTTAGACAAGTACGCCAAGCCGGGTGGCCAACATCCCCCACCAGCCCGGCTACTATTTACGTCCAATACCCCGATGACGCCTGCGCGATTCGCCCTCCTCGCCGCCCTGGTCGCCGCATGGCCCTCGCCGGCGTCGGCGCAATCCTCCTTGGTGGGCGAGACACTTCACATTTCCCGGGCGTCGGGACCCATCAAGATCGACGGCGACCTGTCCGACGAAGGCTGGCGCGGCGCCACGCGGATCGAGAAGTGGTACGAGGTTCAGCCCGGCGACAACAACGAGCCGCCGGTCCGCAACGTCGGGCTCCTCACGTTCGACGATCGGTTTCTTTACGTGGGATTCGAGCTCGACGATCCCCATCCGCGCGCCATCCGCGCGCCGCTCGGCGATCACGACAACATCAACGGCAACAGCACCGACTTCGCCGGCATCTTCGTCGATCCCCTGAACAGCGGACGCACGGCGCTCGAGTTTTTCGTGTCGCCCAGCAACGTCCAGTACGACGCCGTGACCGATGACGCGTCCGGAGAGAATCCGTCGCCGGACTTTTTCTGGGACTCCGCCGCGAAGATCAACGATCACGGGTGGACGCTGGAGATCCGGATTCCGTTCTCGAGCCTTCGCTACAAGAACGTCGATCCGCAGACGTGGGGCATCATCCTGTTCCGCAATTATCCGCGGCAGTCGCGCTATCAATTCTTTTCCGCCCGGTTGCCGAAGAACGGCAACTGCCTGGTCTGCCGCGAAAACCGCCTGCTCGGCCTCGATCATCTGCCGGCGGGGGGGCACCTGGTCGTAGCGCCTTATGTGAGCAGTTCGCTCGAGGCGCGCGTGCCCGACGATGCCGACGGCAACCCGCTGCTGGATCAACCGCTCGGCGGCGATTCGCACGCGCAGGTCGGCCTCGATCTGAAATACACACCGAACGCGAACAACGCGATGGACCTGACCATCAAGCCCGACTTCTCGCAGGTGGAAGCCGACACGGCGCAGATTTCGGCGAACGAGCGCTTCGCACTGTTCTTTCCGGAGAAGCGGCCGTTCTTTCTCGAGGGTGTCGATCTGTTCCAGATGCCGTTCCAGGCGGTCTACACGCGGACGATCACGTCGCCCGAGTGGGGCGGACGCATCACGGGGAAGGACGCGGGCATTCGCTACACGGCGCTCATCACCGAAGACGAGGGCGGCGGCAGTGTGATCCTTCCCGGCGCGAACTCGTCCTCATCGGTCAACCAGGATGTCCCATCGACGGTGTTCGTGGGACGCGCCAAACGCGACATCGGTCTGTCCTTTGTCGGCGCGATGGTCACCGATCGCGAGTCGCGCGAGGGCGATGCGCACAACCGCGTGGCGGGCCCCGATTTTCAGTGGCGTCCGTCGGCGAGCGATGTCGTCACGGGCCAATGGCTGACCAGCGACACACGGACCCCGAACCGTCCGGACCTGGCGGACGAGTGGAACGGCCAGACGCTGCACGGCAGCGCGTTCCAGACATACTGGAATCACAACACGAGGCATTTCGACACGTACGCGAAGTACGCGGACGTCGGCAGCGGGTTTCGCGCCGATACCGGCTTCATTCCCCAGGTCGGCTACCGCGAGGCCGCCTCGCAAACCGGTTGGCAGGTGTATCCCAAGGGATTGATCACGCGCGAGCGGACATTCCTGAACGTGGACTACCAGGCGGAGCCGTCCGGTGCCGTGATCACACGCGACGTCGAGCCCGGCGTCGGCATGGACACGAAGTGGAGTGGATTTCTGCAGCTCCGCTACATCGACAACCGGACGCGCGCCGGCGAGGGCGGCCCCGTGATCGGCCGCAAGCAGTTCGGCTACGTCGCCCAGTTCAGCCCGTCGAGAAAGGTGTCGCTCGTCGCGGTCAACGGGACGCTCGGCCAGGACATCGACTTCGACAATGCGCGCCCCGCGCGTGGCCCGACGATCAACGGCGAGGTGACGCTGCAGCCGACGGACCACCTGGCGGTGGACATCATCGAGAACGTGCGCCGCCTGTCGGTGGACGATCCGATCGGGCGGCGCGTGCCGCTCTTCACGCAGCAGGTCCAGCGTCTCAAGGGGACGTACACCTTTACGTCGCGGCTGTTCGTCCGCATCATCGCCCAGTACGTGTCCACCGCGAGCGATCCGGCGTTATACGTGTCGACGACCGTGATGCCGCGCGCCGGCGATTTCGGCGGCTCGGCGCTGCTCGCATACAAGATCAACTGGCAGTCGGTGATGTTCGTCGGCTACGGCGACGACCGGGAACTGACCGACCTGCGCCGGCTCGCGCCGCTCGACCATCAATTCTTCGTCAAGGTCTCGCACGCGTTTCAGCGCTAGCTGGTGACAAGCTCACGCCGGGCGCGATCGGCGCCTCGTCGTCGCCTTCGTCGTCTGTCACCTTCGACAGCACCGATTCGAGCAGCGGCGTCATGCACCGCAGCTGCCTCGCCCGAATCATCAGGTTCCACAGCGGCTCGAATTTCTTCCAGCCGGCCGCATAGAAGAAATGCTTGGCCTTGTGCTTCACCGTGCCGTGAGACAGAGAGGCGCGCGCGATGGAGGACCACCGGTAGAACGCTTCGTAGGCCCAGTCGTATCCGGCCTTCAGCGTTTCCGGCCGGAGGCGTGCCGGCCGGAACACGACGTGACGCGTGTCGTACAGGTCCCAGTCGCGCGTCACCAGACGATCCTGCGCGACCATGTTCGCGAACAGCTTCGTCCCAGGGTACGGCGTCTGGATGTGGAAGGTCGACGTCGTGATGCCATGCTCGATCGCCCAGTCGACCGTCCGGCGGAAGACGTCCTCGTCGTCATCGTCCATGCCGAACACGAAACTGCCGTTGATCATGATGCCGAGGCGATGCAGGCGATTGGTGACGGCCGCATAGTCGCGTCCGAGATTCTGCCGCTTGTTGCTTCGCGCCAGATTGCCCGGCGTCAGCGTCTCGAAGCCGACGAAGAGGCTCCGGAGGCCCGCCTCCGCCGCTCGTTCGATGAGATCGTCGCGGAGCACGGAATCGACGGTCGCGGCGCCTTGAAACAGCCGGTTCATGCCCCGCATGCCGTCGAACAGCGCGCGCGCGAAACGTCGATCGCCCAGTAGATGGTCGTCGAGGAAATACAGATGCCGTCCGGGCAGGCGTGCGATTTCGGCCAGCGCGGCGTCCACGCGCTGCGTGTAGAACGATCGTCCACGCTCGAAGAACGCATCCTTGTAGCAGAAGTCGCAATGCTCGGGGCAGCCGCGCGTCACGACGATGGAGTTCGGGACCAGGTAGCGGCGCCTGGCGATCAGGTCGCGGCGAATCGGCGGCACGTGTTCCAGGGTCCGTCCGGAGCCCGATTGGTACCGGCGGCGGGGCCGGCCGTCGCGAAACTCTCGCAGGAACTCGGGAAACGTCTGTTCCCCGGGCCCCAGGAATACCGTGTCCGCATGCGCCGCCGCTTCGTCTGGCAGCGACGTGACGTGGAGCCCGCCGAGCGCGACGAAGACGCCCTGGGATCGGTAGTGATCGGCGATCCGATAGGCGCGGTACGCGTTCGTGATGTAGACCTGGATGAGCACCAGGTCGGGCCGGTCGTTCACGTCGAGCGGCTGCACGTGCTCGTCCACGATCACAACTTCATCGTCTGGCGCGAGAAACGCGGCGAGCGTTGCCAGGCCGAGGGGCGGGAAGAGCGAGTATTTGATCGGGCGCCAGTAGGGGCTGGTGGCTTCGGTGAGCGCGGGCAGAATCAGCTTTACATGCAGGGGGCGCATATGTTGGAATTGACTTTACAGTGAAAAGTACTTTGTTACAACGATTCTTTGCACCGCCCCGATCCAAGCGGCTGTTCGACGTCGTCGGCGCCGTGGGCGGCCTCGTGGCGTTTTCGCCGGTGATGGCGGCGATCGCCGCGGCAATTGCACTGGACGACGGGCGCCCGATCCTGTTCCGTCAGGCACGCGTGGGCCTCGGGCGGCGGACCTTCACGATCGTCAAGTTCCGCTCCATGCGCGCCGGCGGCGTCACGCGCGTCGGCAGATTTCTGCGCGCGACCGGGCTCGACGAACTGCCGCAGTTCCTCAACATCCTGCATGGCGACATGAGCGCCGTCGGCCCACGCCCGCTGACGGAATCGGACGTCCAGCGGCTCGGCTGGAACGCGCGGCGGTACGACTTTCGTTGGCGGGTGCGCCCAGGCCTCACCGGCCCCGCTCAGGTGATGGGCACGACATCCGCGCCGCTCTCAGCGTGTCTGGATCGCTGGTATGTGGCGCGCCAGCGACTATCGCTCGACGTTCGGATGGTGGTGTTGTCTTTTGCCGTCAACGCGCTCGGGAAGACGCGCGTGCGACAGTGGCTGCTGCGAGCGCGCGACGGGGCAGGGACAGCGGTCCTGACGGCATCGGTCGGAACTGCTCGCTCGCCGGAGCGGCGTGTTCGCGCACGGAGAATCGGCGCATGAGAGTCATACGAGCAGAACACCTGGGCATGTGCTTTGGCGTCCGTGACGCGATCACGCTGGCGCTCGATGAGGCGGAAGCCAGACCGCTCACGATTCTCGGCGACCTGGTTCACAACAGCACGGTGCTGGCCGCTCTTCGCGAAAAGGGAATTGCCATCGAGCAGGAGGCCGCGCGCGTGACAACGCACACCGTGATGGTGACGGCGCACGGCGCGTCCGAGCGCTCGCTGGCACACACCCGTTCACTCGGATTGAACGTGCTCGAAGCCACCTGTCCGCTTGTTCGCGTCGCGCATCGTGCGGTGGCCGCGCTCGTGCGCGACGGTTATCATCCGGTGATCATTGGCAGGCGTGATCACGCCGAAGTCCTCGGGTTGACCGGAGACCTCGACGACTTCGACGTCGTGCTGCGCGAGGAAGACGTGCTCCAGCTCGAGGAGCGTCCGCGCTTCGGCATCGCGGTCCAGACGACGCAGCCGATCGACCGGGTGCGGCGGCTCGTCGCGCTTCTGCGGCAGCGCTTTCCGCGGTCAGAGGTCCGCTTCGTCGATACGGTATGTCAGCCGACGAAACAGCGTCAGCATGCCGCCATCGCGTTGGCGCAGCAATGCGATGTCGTCATCGTGATCGGCGGCGCTCACAGCAACAACACGGGCGAGCTGCTCGAGACGTGCAGTCAATATTGCTCACGCGTTCATCAGGTCCAGACGGCGAGCGATCTCTGCGCGGCATGGCTGGCCGGCGCTCACGTCGTCGGCATCACCGCGGGCACGTCGACGCCCGATGACGTCATCGATCAGATCGACCGGCGGGTTCGCGAGCTGGGCTAGGCTGCGCTCGGCTGAAGCCTTCACAGCGCTCGGCTGAAGCCTTCGCGCTACGCCATGGGGTGAGACAACGCATGGAACGAACGAGACACGAATACCTACGCTGGCTCGTCGTCGCGATCTTCGCAGCGGCCATGGCCTGGGCAGAGGCCAGCGTCGTCTATGACCTGCGCACCATGACCGATCGGATTCAGCCATTTCAGCAGAATCCGTTGCCGATGGAAGGCGCGTTGGAGTGGGTCGAGCTGGTCCGCGAAGGTGCGACGCTCGTGATGATTCTCACGGTCGGCCTGCTTGCAGGGCGGACCTGGCGAAGCCGTGCGGCCCATAGCGCGATCGCGTTCGGCATCTGGGACATCCTGTATTACGTCTTCCTGAAAATGATCTGCGGTTGGCCACACTCGCTGTTCGATTGGGATATTCTCTTCCTGTTGCCGCTGCCGTGGTGGGGGCCGGTGCTCGCGCCGGTGTGCATCGCGTTGTTGATGATCGTATGGGGCGCACGCACGCTGATCGACGAGGTCACCGATCGCTCTGTTGCGACGTGCAGCTGGCGGTCGCGGTGTCTGGGTGGCCTCGGCAGCGCGCTCGCGCTGTACGTGTTCATGTCCGACTCGCTTTTGGTGGCGGCCCAAGGCGCGGACGCGTTGCGACACATGCTCCCGACGACGTTCAATTGGCCGCTGTTCTGCGTGGCGCTCGCCCTCATGGCGGTGCCCGCGGTCGACGGCATGTTCGCGCGCCCACAACCGGCGCGGGTGCTCGCGGAAACCGAATGACCGCTGCCAATCTACCGTGGTGAGCGACGCGAGGGTCGCGGCCGAGCGGCTGGCGCGTCATCGGCTGACGAAACCCGGATCGGCCGACGCGGCGGACCTCGTCGCCTGGTTCGGCGCCGTCCAGGCGCAGAACTACCGTGCCGCAAAGTGGGCGCTCGCTCAGCGAATGCGCGGCGCCATCACGGACGCGGACATCGAGCGCGCGTTCAACGACGGCCGTATCCTGAGGACCCACGTCATGCGTCCGACGTGGCACTTCGTCGCCGCCGCCGACATCGGGTGGCTGCTCGAGCTCACCGCGCCGCGCGTCCATCGGGCGCTTGCGTTCGGAGGCCGCCACTTCGGCCTCACCGACACGCTCCAGCGGCGCGCCACCAGAGCGATCGAGCGGGCGCTGGAGCGGGAAGCGTCCCTGACACGCGCCGAGCTGGCAGCCCGCCTCGCGCGCGCCGGCATCGCGGCGGAAGGCACTCCGCTGGCACTCATCATGATGCATGCGGAGCTCGAGGGCGTCCTCTGCAGCGGACCCCGCCGCGGCAAGCAGTCGACCTACATGCTGCTCGCGCAGCGCGCGCCAGAGGCGAAGCGATACACGCGCGACGAGGCGCTTGCTGAATTGACCACACGATATTTCCGAAGTCACGGTCCGGCGACCGTGCGGGACTTCGTCTGGTGCTCGGGGGTGACGGCGGCGGATGCGAAACGCGGTCTGGATATCGTCCGCGCACGCAGTGAAACGATCGACGGGCTGACGTACTGGACCGTCGGGCCGCGTCGGGCGATCGCACGGCCTGACGCTGCTGTCTACCTGCTGCCCGTCTACGACGAATATCTCGTCGCCTATCGCGACCTGAACGCCGTTCCGCGCGGCAAAGCCTCGTGGGGCGCGCTGCCCCAGGCGGTCGTCTGCCGCGGCCAGGTTGTTGGCACCTGGAAGGTCGCACGCGGGCCGCGCTCGGCGAACGTCGCGGTCAATCTCGGAGAGAAGCTGACCGCGGCCGAGCATCAACAGTTAGACCGCGCGATCGCGCGATACGTGCAGTTCGCCGCGGAGCCAGGGCGGCCATAGCGGTCCGCGCCTGCCGCTGCTTCGCCGTGCACATCTGCGGTCTTCCCGGCGTTATTTGTCGAAGAACACGCCGCTGAAGACAGCGTTCGGGCTTGCGCCTCCGCCGTTGATCACTTGAACGATCACGTGCCCGCTGACCGTCCAGGTCCAGTACTGGCCGCTTTGAAATTTCGACGCGCTGCGGCTGTCGAGCACGACCTTCGTGACCGCGTCCACGACCTGAATGGTTTCCCGCCGCTTGCCGGAATCCCAGTCCATAAGATAGAGCGACACCTGGTGCTTTGCGCCGTCGAGGAGATTCAGATCGAGCGTCATCGTGCCGCCATACCACGCGGCGGCCATTCGTCCGGGCTGCGTCGCCTTCTGCAGTGCGGACACCACCGTCGTCGACGTCGCGTACGTCCACGAGAGCATCCCCTGCGCCGACACCGCCGCGTACGACGGCAGATTCGTGGCGTCGTTCGCGAGCGCGTACCCGCCGGACCCGTAAACGCCTTTCCACGTGCCTTCCGTTTTGGTGTCGGTGCCGACGAACGCTGCCGTCGTCGCGGTCTTCGCGCCGTTTACTGTCACCTGCACGGGGGCGGACGTTGTCGTCGCGCCGAAGTTGTCGGTGGCCACGGCCACGACGGTGTAGGTGCCGGCCGCGACGTTGGAACACGTGAGCACGAACGGCGCGGTTGTCACGGTGCCGATCAGCGTGGACCCCGTATAGAAGGCGACCTTCTCGACCGTGCCATCGGCGTCAGTGGCGGCGGCGCCCAGCACTACCGTCGCGGGCGCCGTGAACGTGGCGTTCGCCGTCGGGCTCGTCACGGCCACGACGGGCGGGTGATTCTGCGATCCGCCGATCGAATCGAAGAAGATGCCGCTCACGACGGCGCTCGACGTCGTGGCGGTGACGACGATCGTCACGCGACCGCGGACGTTCCACACCCAGTACTGTCCGCCGGTAAACGCTGTCATCGCTCGCGAATCGAGAATCGCGCCGGTCGATGGGTCGACCAGCTGCACGGTTTGCGCGCGACTCTTTGCGTCGTAGTCCGCGACGTAGATCGCCACGTCGTGCGCGACGCCGTCTGTCAACTCGACGTCCATCGAGAAGCTGCCGCCATACCAGGCGGAGGCAATGCGATCGGTGCCCGCGCTCTTCTCCAGTCCCCGCGCGTCGGAGGTAGACGCTGCCCACACCCACGTGAGCTGGCCTGTCTGCGCGACGGTGGCGTAACTCGGCAGGCTCGTGGCGTCCGCGGCGATCGCGTAGCCGTCGCCGCCATAGAGTCCCTTCCAACCGCCCTGCGTCGACACGTCGGTCCCGACGAAGACGGCCGCCGGCATTATCGTGGGCGTCGTGAAGCTCCAGATCGGTCCAGCCGTGGTGCCGCCGGCACCGGTTGCGATCACCTGCCAGTAGTACGTCGTCGACAACTTGAGCGTGGCCGGCTGATACGTGGTGCCGGTGATGGCGCTGGCGACGATCGCGGGTGGATTGCTCGTCCCGAAGGCGACGTCGTATTGCGTGGCGCCAGCCGCGGTTGCCCAGGTGATCGTCGTGTCGCGCGGCGTATTCCTGGCGAGGTCTGCCGGTGCGGGCTGCGACGGCGCCGATGGCGGTGCGACCGTCGTGAAGCTCCAGATCGGGCCCGGTGTCGTTCCGCCCGCGCCCTTCGCGACGATCTGCCAGAAATACGTCGTGTTGGGGGAGAGGACGCCCGGTTGATAGCTCGTGGCCGACTGGCCGCTCGACACGACGGACGGCGGATTGCCGACGCCGAGTGCGACGTCGTACGCCGTGGCGTCGGTGGATGCCAGCCACGACAGGCTCGCCGATCTGCTGACCGATGTCGTGCCGTTGGCTGGCAGGATCAGCGTCGGAACGGAAGGCGAGGCAGGTCCGCTACCGTTGGGTTTGGCGGGCCCGACATTGGTCCAGCTGTTCACGTCTCCATGCCACAGCCACCAGTTCGAGTCCGTTCCCAATACGTAGATGTTTGCAGACCACCAGAGAATGGAGCTGCCGACGCCGTTTCCGGCCTGCGTCGAATTGCGCAGAATCTGACCGTTTGGCCCGATGGTCCACGATGCGCCCTGTGCGTCCACGATCCTCGCTGCGGGCGGCACGATGGCGCCGTCAGGCGACGCGCCCGTGACCGCCGTCGCATTGCCCGGTTGAGTCGGACCGCAATTGGTCCAACCGGATCCGCTCCACTTCCACCAGTTGCTGTCGGTCCCGAGGACATAGATGGTGTTGAGCGTCCAGAGAATTTTCGTTCCAGCGCCACTGGCGGCCTGCGTACCATTCCGCAGGATCTGCTGACCGGAGCCGATCGTCCAGATCGCGCCGGTCGCGTCAACGATTTGCCCGCCATACGAGACGATCGTTCCGTCGGGTGAGGTCGGGGACGCGGACGCTGCGGGCGCAGTGGTGAACGTCCACACTGGGCTGACCGTGGAGCCGGCGGCATTCGAGGCGATGACTTGCCAGAAGTAAGTGGTGTTCGCCATCAGCGGAAGCGGTGGCTGATACGCGGTGCCCGTTTGTCCGGGCGAAACCACCTGCGGCGGGTTCGCCGTCCCGAAGGCCACGTCGTACCGCAGCGCGTTGGCCGAAGGGTTCCACATCAGCGGTGTGTTCGCCGCCACGGCGGTGGCAGCACTCGGCGGCGAAACGAGCCCGGGCGTGTCGGGCGGCTGCGGTGCCGACACCGCCACTGGCGTCGTACCGTTGATTTCCGCCGAGTACCCGCTCTTCAGACCGGCGGCGTCATAGGCGCGGACTGCGAAATAGTACGTGGTGCCATCGGCCAGTCCTGAAATCGACTCGGCGGTCTGGTTGCCGGCGTCCACGACGGTGGTGTACTGGCCTGGCTGCGAGCCGTACGAGACGAGATATCCGGCCACGCCTGGCGCGGACGATGGATCCCATCCGACGGTCAGCGTCGCGGCTTCGATGGGCTGGACGGAGAAGAGCAGACAAACGACGCCCCCGAGCTGGAGCGCCAAGGCACACCGCTTCAGAACACTCATGCGCAATCGCACGGTGCTGGGGGGGACCGTGGCCTTTTCCTGACGGGCGTGACGAACGCATTGGGAGTGCCATTCGGCTTCGCGCGAGAAGACTCAGTATTTGGACCATTGGCACGGTCGGCTCGCGGTGCAGTGAGACATTTCGGCGCGCGCAGTGTGCCGCGAGCGCACGCTCGCACACATGAGTGCATTCAGCGCGAACGACAGGCGTGTGGTTCGAGCGGCGCAGGAACTCAGCGGCGAGTCGATCGCCGGAGCGTCATATCGCGAAGAATCGCGGCCAGCGTGTCCACACCCGCCCGAATCGCGTCGTGCCCGAGATGTCCATAGCCGAGCACCAGCCCGGAGAGGCGCGGATTCTGGATGTAGTACTGGGAAAGAGCGGGCAGCGTCAGCCCGTCGGCCGCGCCGCGGCGTGACACCTCGACATCGTCGCGCGGATGGACGAAGCGCGCCGTCACATGAAGACCGGCGGTGCTGCCGGCGAGGGTCAGTTCGTCGCGCAGGCGATCGTGGATCAGGTCGACGAGCCACGCACGGCGTTCCTGATAGCGACGCCGCATGCGGCGTACGTGCCGCTCGAAGTGCCCGTCGCGAATGAAATCTGCGAGAGCGGCCTGATCGATGGCGTTTACGCCGTGCCACGCGACGCTGGAGGCGTTTCGAAAGACCGGCGTCAGCGTCGCCGGCACGATCACGTAGCCGATCCGCAGGCTCGGGAAGAGGGCCTTGCTGAACGTGCCGAGATATAAAACCCGTCCGGTGCGATCGAGCGCCTGGAGCGCTGGCAACGGCCGGCCGCCGTAGCGGAACTCGCTATCGTAGTCGTCCTCGAGGATCCATGCGTGCGATGCCTGCGCCCATTCGAGGAGTTGCAGGCGGCGCGTCACGCTCATGATGTAGCCGAGTGGATACTGGTGGGACGGCGAGACGTAGGCGAGCCGGGCGCGGGGAGCGCGCCGCTGCGCCTCCTGCACGCACATCCCGTCCTCGTCTACGGGCGCGGGCACGATGATCGCGCCGGCGGCGGCGAGCGCCGCGCGCGCACCGGGATAGCCGGGCTCTTCCAGCCACGCGGAGTCGCCCGGATCCACCAGCAACCGCACGGCAAGATCGAGCGCCTGCTGTGTCCCGGCGGTGACGATCACTTGCTCGGCGGTGCACATGACGCCTCGCATCGGGCCGACATAGGCGGCTATCGCTTCGCGAAGCGGCCGGTAGCCGGCGGCGTCGTTGTAGTTCAGCAGATCGACGGTTGTGTGGCGCTGATGCCAGGAACGCGTGCGGTTCCACGTGTCCAGATTTCCCTGTTCGAGCGCTGGAATCCCCGGACTGAACGCCCGAATCCGGTCGTCCGACACCGACAGGGGCGCTGCCGCCATCGCCGCGCCGCGCGTCGAGAGCAGCGGGGGAACGATCCCTCGCGCAGGCGGCCGCCGGGCGGCGGCGCGCAGTCGATCGAGCGCGTGTTCCGGCAGGGACGCCGTGACGAACGTGCCCGATCCCGTTCGCGCGCTGAAGTAGCCTTCTGACGCCAGCTGCTCGTACGCGTCGAGCACGGTGTTGCGCGACACGCCCAGCTCGCCGGCGAGCGCGCGCGTCGAGGGCAGCCGCGTGTCCGGTCGAAGCTGGCCGACGAGGATCGCGCGGCGCAGCGCGTCGCTGAGCTGCCGCATCAGGGACGTCGGATCGCCAGGCTGAAGCGCCGCGAGCTGCAGCGTCGTCCGTCGCGACATCCCTAAAGTGGCTCCGCCATTACGCCTGAATCGGTACTTGTGTGCCAGCCACTCAGGCCTAAGACTCCGTAGGTGCCCGATCGGTTCCCTGCCGCGCACGCGCGACCTTCAACGAGGTGGCTCCCATGACCAGAATGACCGCCGCGCTG
>DATATJ010000174.1:0-38349 GCA_036268855.1 Vicinamibacterales bacterium | reverse complement strand
AAAAGCGGCGTGCGAAGGTTTCGTGTTCGGCTCGCGTCTGTTCAAAAGTCGGCATGGGCCACCCGGCTCAGCTAGGTTTGAGATTGATCTGCACGACCCGCGCGGTGTGACAACAATGTGACGCGCGCTTCCAGGATCGCGTGCAGGAAATATCCGTGGCTGAATATGCGTCGGAGTGCGCAGCGTGTCAAGGATTCGTCCGACACGGCGCGAGAAACCCCTTCCAACGTTACCCGGTTCGACGTAAGATTCCGGCCTCAGTCAAAACGCGCGTCCGACCTGTTTCGCCCTCCGTCCCTTTTTCAAGGCCTGATGCGAAGCGAGGGCGCACAAATCCTGCGCGAGGAGCGGCATGCCGAAGCAAATTTTGGTCGTTCTATCTGAATGGGGCTATTGGGGCGAAGAGCTCGTCGGCCCGCTGGAAGTGCTCGACAAAGCGGGATACACGTCGACGTTCATCACGTCGCACGGCAAGCGCGCGCACGCGTTGCCACCGAGCATGACCGAAGGCTACATGGATCCGCCGCTCGGCAAATGCGTGACGGATGCCAACTTCGCGAAGAAGACGCGCGACATCGACGCGTCCACGCGCCTCGATAATCCGATCAATCTCTCGGAGCTGTTTCCCGAACGGCCGTACTTCAACTCGCCGAACTTCGGCCATGGCCTCGAGGCGTACTACACCGCGCGCGACAAGGCGTGGGAAGGCCTCAAGAAGTACGACGCGCTGCTGATGGTCGGCGGCAGCGGTCCGATCGTGGACATGGTGAACAACCAGCGTCTGCACGACGTCGTGCTCGGATTCCTCGCGCAGGACAAGTTGATCACCGCCGAGTGCTACGGCGTCGCGGTGCTCGCGTTTGCACGCGACTGGGTCGATCGCAAGAGCATCATCGCCGGGAAGCACGTCACGGGACACGCGCTCGAGTACGACTACAAGGATGGCACCGGCTTCCTGAACACCGACTTCAACATGGGCCCACCGCCGTACCCGCTGGAACTGATCCTTCGCGACGCGACAGCGCCCGGCGGCCAATACCATGGCGGCGTCGGCCGGACGATCTCGACGATCCTCGACTACCCGTTCCTCACGGGGCGCTCGACGCAGGACTCGCATCTGGTCGGCGAGCTCATGGTGCAAGTGCTCGAGAAAGGGATTCGTCGGTACGGCTGGTAGCTCCAGATCGGCGCCGCTGCGGACTCATCATGTCTAACACACCTGCCAGATCGGGGCACTTTGCCATCATCGAGCAGTTCCTGGCCGATGGCATCACGCACATGTTCGGCAACCCCGGAACCGTCGAGCAGGGATTTCTCGACGCGCTCCGGCAGTACCCGGAGATGAAGTACATCCTCGCGCTGCAGGAGTCCGTAGCGGTGTTGATGGCGGACGGCTTCGCGCGCGCGACGCAGAAGCCGGCGCTCGTGCAGCTGCACAGCACGCCGGGCGTCGGCAACGGTCTGGGCGCGCTCTACCAGGCCAATCGCGGCCACTCGCCGATCGTGGTCATCGGCGGCGATGCCGGCATCAAGTACGCGGCGATGGATGCGCAGATGGCCGGCGATCTCGTGGCGATGACCCGGCCGGTGACCAAGTGGTCCACCGTCGTCATGCATCCTTCGTCGCTGCTGCGCATCGTGCGCCGCGCGATCAAGATCGCGTCGACCCCGCCGATGGGTCCCGTCTACATCTGCCTGCCGCAGGACGTCCTCGACGAGCCGTCGCGCGAGCCGGTGCGCCCCACGGCTCGGCTCTCGACCCGCGTCGCCCCGCCACCGTCGCTGGTGAAGGACGCTGCCGGCATGCTGCTGTCGGCGAAGACGCCGGTGATCATCGTCGGCGACGGCGTGGCGTTTTCGGGCGCGCAGGACGAGCTGACGCGCGTCGCCGAGCTGCTCGGCGCCGAAGTCTGGGAAGCCGACGCGGGCGAAGTGAACATGAGCTACGCGCATCCGCTCTATCAGGGGATGACCGGGCACATGTTCGGCGAGCACAGTCTGCCCATTCTCTCGAAGGGGGACGTGACGCTCGTCTGCGGCACGTACATCGTCCCGGAAGTATTCCCGGAGCTCGGCGATGTGTTCGCGGCCGACTCGAAGGTCATTCACATCGATCTGAACGCGTACGAGATCTCCAAGAATCATCCGGTCGATCTCGGCGTGGTCGCCGACCCGAAGCTCACCCTGGGGATGCTCGGCGACGCCCTGGAAACGTCGGCGTCGGCTGCTCAACGCGATGGCTCGAAGCGGCGGGTCGACGCGTTTGCGGCGGCGAAGGACAAGCAGCGGGCCGCGGAGCTCGCGAAGGATCGGGCGCAACGCGACGTCGTGCCGCTGACCATGTCGCGGTTCATGGAAGATCTCGCCGCGCAGCTCCCCGCCGACACGGTGATCTTCGACGAGGCGCTCACCAACTCGCCGCCCGTTTCGCGGTACCGCCCGCCGACGCGCACCGGTCAGTACTTTCTGACGCGCGGCGGCTCGCTCGGCGTTGGCTTTCCCGGGGCGATCGGCGCCAAGCTGGCCAATCCCGACAAGACCGTGGTCGGCTTCTCCGGCGACGGCGGCTCGATGTACACGATTCAGGCGTTGTGGTCGGCCGCGCGTCACAACGTCAACGTCAAGTTCGTCGTCTGCAACAACGGCTCGTATCGGCTGCTGCAGCTGAACGTCGAGCAGTACTGGAAGGAGCAGGCGATTCCGAAGCACGACTTTCCCCTCAGCTTCGATCTCTCGCAGCCGCCGATGCGATTCGTGGACCTGGCGAAAGCGATGAGCGTGCCGGCCGTTCGCGTCGAACAGCCGTCGGAGGTCGAGGCGGCGATTCGGCAGGCGCTGGCGCATCCGGGTCCGTTTCTGATCGACGTCGTCCTCGCGGGCGACACGCACCCCGAGCGCATCGGCAACACGTGTGGACAGTAACCGCAGCAGGATCATTCAGCACTCGAAGGAGACGCGACGCGATGAGCGGCCCAATCGTTCTTCCCCAGATCAAGGAACTCGTGGCGGCGTGGTACCTCGCGCTCGACCAGCACGCGCCGATTGAAGCGTGTTACAAGCTGCTCGCCGACGACGGGCTGAGCATTCAGTTTCCCGACGGAGACATCCACGATCGCGCCAGCTTCAAGAAGTGGTACGACCGCGTCACGAACCTGTTCTTCGACGAGAACCACAACGTGCAGTCGGTGGACGCGAAGATCTCCGGCGAGGAGGCGGTCGTCGATGTCGTCGTCGGGTGGCAGGCCAGCTGGTGGGAGGCGCCGTCGGCGAAGAGCAAGCGCGTCTCGATGGACGCGACGCAGCGATGGACGGTGCGCCGGGCGAAGGCGGACAAGAACGCCTACGGCCTGGAAATCCTCACTTACAATGCGACCGTCGAACCGTTCAAATACGCGCCCGGATTCGCGCGGCTGTAGCCGCGAGCCCGGCCTGCGCCCGAGAAGAGACTGACCTTATGACAAACGTCCCGGATACCAAGCTCGGCAAGATGTACCGTCAGCACATCCAGCTCATTCTGGACAAGAACATCGAAGCGCTGCTCGATCAATACACCGAGGATTGTCTGCTCGTGAGCAGCTTCATGAAGAAGCCGTTGTACTACCGGGGCCGCAAGGAGCTGCGGGAGCACATGCAGGGCATCCTCGGGATCCAGGGCCTCGAGACCGATATCGTGTTCTGGGCCGAGACCGAAAATCCCGACACGCTGATGATCACCGAGCAGATCACGATGAAGACGGCACAAGGCGACGCCCGGATGCGCTTTGCCGACAGCTGGGTGCTCCGCAATGGCAAGATTGCGATTCACTTCGCCGGCATGGTCCAGCACCCCGACGGCTCCCTGGCATAGGAGAGCAACATGACGGCGCCCCGCAAGAAGATCGGCGTTCTGATCGAAGGCGACTACTACGAGAAGGAAATCTTCTACTACGAGCACCGGTTTGCCGAAGAGGGCATCGAGCTGCACTGGCTGACGCGCCTCTGGGGGCAGCAGGCGATCACGTTCTACGGCCACGAGTGGAAGGTGCCGTTCGAATGCCGCGAGAGCTTCGAGAACATGTCGGACGAGGAGCTCCGCAGCTACTCGGCGATCATCGTGCCGTCGGGCATCGTCTCGGATCGGCTGCGCTACACCGAGGACATGAACAAACTGGCGCCGGCCACGGCGTTCGTCAAGCGGGCGTTCGCGGAGCCGGGCATTCTCAAGGGAATTATCTGCCACGGCATGTGGCTCATCGCCTCGACGCCCGAGCTCGTGCGGGGACGGCCCGTCGTCGCGCACATCAACCTGCTGGGAGACGTGCGCAACATGGGCGCGATCTACACCGATCAGGATGTCGTTGTTGACGGCGATCTAGTGACCGCCAGGACTGGCGGGCACTGCCATCTCTTTGCGCGCCGGATCATCGAGCTGCTGTCGGCGCGGTAAGACCCGCTCAGGGGAGGAGAGTTTCAAATGAGCACTCAAGGAACTGCAACCGGCAAGGGACGCCGGACTGCGCCAGCTGCGGCCAAAACGGAACCGGCGACCACGCTCGCGCCGCCTCAACCGGTGCGCTACGAGACGCGTCCCGGCCGCCAGCATCCGCTGGGCGCGACCGTCCACAAGTCGGGCGTCAACTTCGCATTCTTTTCGCAGCGCGCCACGAGCGTGGAGCTGCTGCTGTTCGACGAGCACGACGATCCCGAGCCGGCGCAGCGGATCATGCTGTACCCGGAGACGAACAAGACCTTCCACTTCTGGCACGTGGATGTGCGGGGGCTGAAGCCGGGCCTGCACTATGCCTTGCGCATCGACGGCCCGTGGGATCCGGCCCATGGACACCGGTACAACCGGAACAAGGTCCTGATCGATCCGTACGCCAAAGGGAACACGAACAATCTGTGGGATCGCGGCGCCGCCTGCGGGCCCGACGACAACCTCGCGAAATCACTGCGCAGCGTCGTGATCGACACGGCCGACTACGACTGGGAAGGCGATCAGCCGCTGCACCACCCGATGAGCGACACGGTCATCTACGAGATGCACGTGGGGGGCTTCACCAAGCACGCCAGCGCCGGCGTGAAGCATCCCGGCACGTTCCGCGGCGTCACCGAGCGGATCCCGTACTTGAAGTCGCTCGGCGTCACCGCGATCGAGCTGCTGCCGGTGTTCGAGTTCGACGAGACCGAGGTCGTGCGCAACGGCCCCGACGGCAAGCCGCTGGTCAACTACTGGGGCTACAGCACCATCAGCTTCTTCGCGCCGCACCGCGCGTATTGCACGTCGCCGGAAGAAGGCACGCACCTCACGGAATTCCGCGACATGGTCAAGGCGCTGCACCGCGCCGGAATCGAGCTGATCCTCGACGTGGTCTTCAACCACACGAGCGAGGGCAACCACCAGGGGCCGACGATCAACTTCAAGGGGTTCGACAACAGCCTCTACTACCACATCGTGGACTCCGACCGGCAGTACTACATGGACTACTCGGGGTGCGGGAACACCCTCAACTGCAATCATCCGATCACGGAGAAGATGATTGTCGAGTGTCTCGAGTTCTGGGTCCGGGACATGCACGTGGACGGCTTCCGGTTCGACGAAGGGTCGATTCTCGCGCGCGGCCAGGACGGCCAGGTGCTCGCGTATCCGCCCGTCATCTGGAACATCGAGCTCTCCGAGATCCTGAGCGACACGAAGATCATCGCGGAAGCGTGGGACGCGGCGGGTCTTTACCAGATCGGCTACTTCCCGGGCTTCCGCTGGGCCGAGTGGAATGGCCGCTACCGCGACGATCTCCGCCGGTTCCTCAAGGGCGATCCGGGTCTCGTCGGCGCGGTGGCCAACCGGATCGCGGGATCGTCGGATCTGTACGAGAGCTCCGGCCATCTCCCGATCAACAGCATCAACTTCATCACGTGCCACGACGGGTTCACGTTGAACGACGTCTTCTCGTACAACGAGAAGCACAACTGGGCGAACGGCGAAGGCAACAACGACGGCGCCAACGACAACAATTCGTGGAACTGCGGTGCCGAAGGTGAGACGGGCGATGCGGCGATCGAGGCGCTCCGCTCCCGGCAGGTGAAGAACGCGTTCGCGCTGCTCCTGCTCTCGCGCGGCGTGCCGATGTTCGTCGCGGGCGACGAGATGCGGCGCACGCAGGGGGGCAACAACAACGCGTACTGCCAGGACACGGCGCTCAGCTGGATCGACTGGTCGCTCGCCGACAAGCATGCCGACATCCTGCGGTTCGTGACCATGATGATCGCGTTCCGTCAGAGCATCGCGGCGGTGCATACGGCGCGGTTCTTCACCGGCACGCATAACGCGCGAGGCGTCCGCGACCTCGAATGGCACGGCACCACCCTCGGCAACCCGGGCTGGACCGATCCCGACTCGCGCGCGGTTTCCTTCACGCTCGCCGGGTTCGACGATCAGCCCGACCTCCACGTGATGATGAACATGCACTGGGACGCCCTCGACTTCGAGCTGCGGCCGATCGCAGATCGGACCTGGCACCTCGTCGTCGACACGGCGGCGCCTTCGCCCGGCGACATCGCCTCGCCGGGCACCGAGCGGCCCGTGCCCGGGCCGACGATGAGGGTGGCCGGCAGAAGCATCGTGGCACTGATTTCCAAGTAACGGCAGAAGGGACCCCGGGGAATCGGGGCAAGGAGCTCAAGTTATGAATGGGACTCGCGCAGCCATCAACACCGTATCCGGGGTCGAGTTCGCGTTTTCGGACACGATCGCCGGCTATGTTTCCGGCATCGACGCCGATCGCAACGGCTTTCAGCTCAAGACATCCGACGGACGCGAGTTCGGCGTCCGCTTCGCTGCGGCCACATATGCCGAGCTCACCCGCAACCTGGACGAGGGGTTCCTCGACTGCACGGGGACGATGCGGGACATGTTGCAGCCGGGCCGCTTCGTGTACGTCTACGGCACGTTCTATCCCGACACGCCGGGTTCGGCCGAGGCCCAGCACATCCTCTTCGTCGGTCGCGGATCCACGGAGTGGGTGTTCGAGAAGCCGGACTGGTGGGTGCGCCAGATTCACTCGCTCGGCGACTTCTATTACAAGGCGCAGTTCGGCGACGGTCCGGTCGACTACCGCAACTACCGCACGATGCTCGATCTGTACGGGCGCCAGATCGAGAACACCCGGCAGGAGACCGACACGATCTCGCGCCTCGTGTTCGGATTCGCCTCCGCGTACCTCCTCACCGGCGACGACAAGTTCCTGGACGCTGCGGAAGGCGGGAGCAACTACCTGCGCGAGCACTTCTGCGCGGTCGATGCGGTCGAGAACACGTGCTACTGGTACCACGCCGTCGACTTCGCCGAGAGCAAGGGCAAGAAGATCCTCGCGTCCAACATGCCCGAGATTCCGGGCATGCGCAAAGCGCAGCAGACCGGCACGCGCGAACGGAAGATGCTGTCGTCCGAGTTCGGCGACGACTGGGATGCGATTCCCGCCTACGAGCAGATCTACGCGCTGGCCGGTCCGACGCAGACCTACCGCATCACCGGCGACCCGCGGATCCGTCAGGACATCGATCGCACGTTGAACATGTTCAACAAGCACTACCGCGATTACGACAAGGGCGGCTACTTCTCGCACGTCGACCCGGTGATGTTCGACCCGAAGGCCGAGTCGCTCGGCCGCAACCGCGCGCGCAAGAACTGGAACTCGGTGGGCGACCACGCGCCCGCGTACCTCATCAATCTGCTGCTGGCGACAGGCGAAGAGGCGCACGAGGAAATGCTGATCGACACGGCCACGACGATCGCGACGAAGTTTCCCGACTACGACAACAGCGCCTTCGTCCAGGAGAAGTTCCACGAGGACTGGAGCGCGGATCGCGAATGGGGCTGGCAGCAGAACCGCGCCGTCGTCGGGCACAATCTGAAGATCGCGTGGAACCTGATGCGGATCTATCACCTCAAGCAGGATCCGCGCTACATCGAGCTCGCGGAGAAGATCGCCGGCCTGATGCCGACGCACGGCGGCGACCCGCAACGCGGCGGGTGGTACGACGTCGTCGAGCGCGCGCTCACGCCCGGGCAGAGCATTCACCGCTTCGGGTTCCACGACCGCAAGGCGTGGTGGCAGCAGGAGCAGGGGATTCTCGCGTATCAGATCCTCGCCGGCTCGCTCAAGAAGCCGGAGTACCTGAAGTTCGCGCGCGAGTCGGCCGCCTTCTACAACACGTTCTTCCTGGACCACGACTCGGGGGCGGTCTACTTCAACGTGTTCGCCAACGGCATGCCGTTCCTGCTCGGCACCGAGCGCAACAAGGGCAGCCACTCGATGAGCGGCTATCACTCGTTCGAGTTGTGCTACCTGGCGGCGGTCTACACCAATCTGATGATCACGAAGCAGCCGCTCGACTTGTACTTCAAGCCGCAGCCGGGCGCGTTCAAGGACGGCATCCTGCGCGTGGCGCCGGACCTGTTGCCGAAGGGGAGCATCAAGATTGAGTCGGTGACCGTGGACGGGAAGGACTACGGCGACTTCGATGCGGCGGCCCTCACCGTGAAGGTGCCGGAGACGCCCGAGGCGGTCAAGATCGTGGTGCGGATCGTGCCGACGCAGGGCATCGATCACTTCGCCTCGCGCGTCACGATCGCCAAGGGCGTGGCGACGGTGGTGCTCAGCGGCGACCTCGACCAGGTCGCGCTGCCGTTCTTCATCCACAGCCTCGACGAGGCCGTTACGGCGCAGCCGGATCGCGTCGTCCTGCGCGTGGACGACCTCAAGTCGATGTCGATGGCCGGCGTTCGCGCCCTCACGTTCGCGAAGCAGAAGATGCGGACCGACGAGGACGTCGAGATCGTCGGCGCCCGGCCCGAGATCAAGGAACTGCTCACGAAGTCCGAGATCGGCGAGTCGGTGAACTTCACCGGCTGATGCCCGGAACGCCGCGACAGGCGTTCGGGAGCGACACGCGAGGCCGCCGAGCTCTCTCGGCGGCCTCGTTTCATTCGTGGGTTATGATTCCTGCCGAGCATGTCACGCGACGTTTTCCTCAGTTACTCCTCCAAGGATAAAACGGCCGCCGATACCATCTGCGCGGAGCTCGAACAGCGGGGTATCGCGTGCTGGATGGCCCCCCGCGACATCATTCCCGGGATCGCCTGGGCCGAATCGATCATCGACGCGCTGGACGCGGCCCGGGTCATCGTGCTCGTGCTCAGCGAGGCCGCCAACGCCTCGGTCCAGATTCATCGCGAGGTGGAGCGCGCGGTCCACAAGAACGTGCCGGTGCTCCCGGTGCGGATTGAGAACGTCCTGCCGTCGAAGGCGATGGAATACTTCATCAGCAGCCATCACTGGTTCGATGCCATCGATCCGCCGCTCGTGCAGCACATGGAGCGGCTTGCGCAGGGTGTGCAGGCCCTGCTGTCGAGGCCGGGCGAGCGTCGGCTGGCCAAGCGAAAGAAGGCGGTCAAGCCCGCCCCCCCGGCGGCATCGGCGCCGCCTGCCGCGCCCGCGGCGCATGCGCCCGAGCCGCAGCCGCCGACCCCCGGCGCGCCGGTCTCCACCGCCCCACCGGCCACGCTCGGCAACTACGACCTTGGTCAGGTACTCGGCATGGGCCGCTTCGGCAGCACCGTGTACGCCGGCACGCACCGGCTGATGGGCCACGCAGTCGCCGTCCGAATGCTGCGCGCAGACGCGCGCAGCGACCGCAACGCCGTCCGCGAGCGCTTCCTGAAAGAGGCGCGCTCGCTCCAGGTGCAGCACCCCAACATCATCCACGTCCGCGACTTCGGCGAGCAGGACGATGTGATGTACATCGTGACGGATCTGCTCGCGGGGTGCAGCCTCGGCGAGATGCTGGCGAGCGAGGGCACGCTGCCGATCCCGACGCTGCGGCGGTTCGTCTCGGAACTGGCGGATGCGACCGTCGTGGTCCACGGAAAGGGCGGCCTGATCTCCGGATTGCATCCCGAGATCGTGCGCGTGGTGCGCGAGAACGGCGACGAGCGGCTGGCGATCTCCTCCGCCGGCGTGCACACGGCGCAGGATATCCTGTCCACGATGAACGAGGCGGCGCTTCGCGGCCAGGCGTCGACCAACGAGCTGTCGTATGTCGCGCCGGAGCTGCTGACCGGAAAATCGGCCGATGCCAAAACCGATGTCTTCACGATCGGCGCGCTCGCGTATCACATGGCGGCCGGCCGCCCGCCGTTCCGCGCTAATTCGTTTCCCGAGCTGCTCGGCACGATGCTCGGCTCGTCGCCGGTGAGCGTCGAGACCCTCCGGCCGGAGCTCGGTGCGCTCGCGCCAGTGATCATGCGGTGCATCGAGAGGGACCCCTCAGCGCGCTATGACACCGCCGCGCAGGTGCTCGAAGCGTGGAACGCGGTCCAGACGCCGCTCGGCTGAAGCCTTCGTGCTACAGGCGCGGGCGCGTCATCCTGAGTGCGGGACCTCCAGCGGGCGTTCCCGGTGCAACAACACCCAGTCGCCATTCTCTTCGAGCGCTTCTTCGCCCAGCTCCCGCAACAGCGCCGCGGCGCGGCGGTGATCGCCGGCGGCCAGCAGCGCGTCGAGGTGCTGCGCGGCGGTGTCGAACAGCTCGCTCATCCGGCCGAACTGCTTCGCGTGCTCGGAGCGCGCCAGCTGCTGGTTGTAGCCGTGCAGCAGGCCGGCCGCGACGCCCAGGGTGACAATCGTCACCATCACGAGGCCGTGCACCCAGTGGCTCTCGAGCATCTCTCTGGCCGCTTCGAGCGCGTGCAGGGGGACCAGCACCGGGAGCGTGAGCACCAGCGCGAGCGCGATCGCGAGGCCGATGCTGATGCGCACGAGTGTCTCGATCCGCCGTTCGTCACGCTCGAGCATCGCCTGCTCGCGCCGCGCTTTTCCAGCGTAGTAG
Organism: Vicinamibacterales bacterium; assembly: GCA_036268855.1. Classification (GTDB taxonomy): domain Bacteria; phylum Acidobacteriota; class Vicinamibacteria; order Vicinamibacterales; family CAVVIG01; genus DATATJ01. The sequence goes on along the minus strand of DATATJ010000174.1, from coordinate 27,480 downwards.
TTCCGCTGCTCCCAGACCCAGTGCTTTGCAACGAATCGCAGACGCTCGTCGCGCGTGAACGAGTGGGCGCCGTCGTGGGCTCGCGACTCGGCGTCCCACGCGCGCAGCGCGTTACGGATCCATTCGAGCGCGCCGCGCTGCTTCCGCAGATAGTGATCGACGACCGCCTCGGGCACGCCGGCGACGTGCCAGAAGAACTGGATGCGCAGCGCCTCGGCGAGCGCGCGATAGTCCTGATGTTTGTTCTGATAGTCCCCTTCTTCGAACGCGCCATGAACCCAGAATTTGGCCGTGAGCGACGCCAGGACGAAACACAGCAGCAGCCACGGCAGCCCGAGCAGCTCCTCGGCAAACGTCGGGTCCTCGGGCACGTGGGGAGACGGCAGCGAATGAAACAGATTGAAGAAGAACGCGGCGATGAAGACCCAGATGAAGAGTTGACGCGATGCCTTCCGCGTGCGGCCACCGAAATGGAGTGCCAGTGTATCGGCGATCGCGTAGCGGTGCAGCGTGCTTCGAGCCGATGGCGCCAGCCCCTCGATCTGCTGGCTCAACTCCTGTTCCGGGATCTGCAGCATCTGCGCCTGGCTGGCCGCCAGCGCTGCCGGCGCCATCGCGCCGAAGTGGATCGCGTCCTTGTTGAACTCGTCGATCCAGCGAAGGCGCTCGTCGAACGATTCGGCGGTCTCTCGCGGCGGCACCAGAAAGCGTGTGGTCAACGCCTTCTCGGGCATCGCGGCGCCCGGACGCGGCGTGACGATGTGGTAGACAGGCCCGCAGCTCACAAAACTCAGCGGACTGCTCGCCGACTCGTACCGGCCAGGTGCGCCCTTCAAACGGAACTCGACGGTGTCGCCAGTTCCCCCAAGCTTGTCTTTCCCGTCCGCGCCGACTCCATCCCACAGCGCGAGAAAGATGTGGCTGTACCGGGCGACGAACGCGCCGGCCTGCGCGTACTGGCGGTTGCGCTCGACGCCTGGCTGACTCAGTTCGTGCTGCGTGCTGCCGTCCATGGGCGGCAGCTCGAACGAGCTCTCGGCCGCCGCCATCAGGGTCCGAAACTCGTTGCGCGATTCCTCCGTCGCGAAGTCCTGCTCGTACAGCGCCTGCGGCAGAGGCAGCAGCGCGATCAGCCGCGCGCCCAGCGCGAGCCCCACGCGCGCGACGAGCCGGTCGCTCCCTTCCGCCAGCGGTGATAGCAGCAGCAGCGGGCTGTGCGGGTATTTGTCCCGTGTGTCGGTGAGGATGATGCGCACCAGGTTCTCGAGCGCCGGCAGGTCGCCGGCTCGCAGGCCGCGATGGCCGGTGACGCCGATGACAATCGGAAGCGGCCCCGTCGCCCGGTCGGAAGACGCGGTGGGTGTCATACCTGATAGCGGCGCACGGTGAATCCTGCGCGGTTGAGAAACGTCGGCAACTGTCGAACGAAGTCGCGGTTCATGTTCTGCGTGCTCTCATCCAACTGGTCCCAGGCGACCAGGTTGGGGTTCGTGCGCTTGCCGGGATCCCGCGGGCCGGCCGTCCACCCCAGCGCGCGCCGCTCGGCGACCCATCGCTCGTGCTCCATGACCGCAAGCCGCTGGACCTCCTCCGGCGCAAACGTGAAGGGGTCCGCTTCGAACGCCGTCAGCGGCACGATATAGCACCCGACCGCCTCCAGCTTCGTGACGATATGGTCCGCCTGCGTGCGGTTGGACTCTTTCATATCGACCGGAAGGTCGTCCCACTTCACCCTGGCGGGATTCGTGGAGTCGGGCGGCAGCCGGGCCACATAGTCCTCGTGCAGGGCACGCGCCAGGAGCTCGTTGGTCCCGCGCAGGACCAGCTCCGGCTGGCACGCCTGCTCGAGCAGACCGAAGACGTGAAATCCCTCGAAGGCCCGCCCGCGCTTGCCGTCGCCGTCTTCACCCAGCAGCGTCGTCAGGCCGCCTTGTCGATCCATTCGGACGACGACCGGAATGCCGAACCGCCGCACGTGATTCATCAGGTGCAGGCCAGTGGACAGGCCCAGCCGCTCGTCCTCGACGCAGACGTACACCTGGGTGACGTCGCACTGACCGCCCTCGTCGAACAGGAACGCTGCGTGCTGAAACTGGGAGGACTGGAGATCCATCGTCAACGCGTTGATCGCGGCGAGGGTCTTGAGCTCCGGGTGCCGATGGAGCAGATGCTCGCAGACGATGCCGGCGTTGGCGTCCACGAGGGTGATGCGAAGCGGATCGGCCGGCGGCGCCGCGTCCTTCCACTGCCGAACCATGTGCCGGATCAGATGCCGGCTCAACGCGCTCGCGCCCACGATGAGCACGTGAGGCACGCGCGCGTCGGTCCTGGCCGTCGCGCCATCGGCTGCAGATGCTGTCAAGCCGGTTCCCGAAGCGGGCGGCCTCGCAAACGGAGGATACCGCGCGAGGAGCGCGCGCGCGCCGAGCTCCGACAGATTGAAGAACTCGAGGCGAAAGGCGTCTCGGGTCCCCAGCTCCCACGTGCCGAGGGCATACCACAGCTCGGGATCGCGGATCTCCGTCGAACAGGACAGCCCGGGTGTGACGGTGCGCGGAATGGCCCGCGCCTGCGCGGCGATCTCGACGTTGTTGCTATCCGATCCGCAGACCACAATCAGGTGCCGTGCGCGATCGAGGCGCGCGCGTCGCAGCGTCTCGGACCTGCCGGCGTTACCAACGAGAACGGCGATGCCCGAATCGCGCGAGGCGGAGATGTGCGGGTTGTTCTCGTCTTTTTCGATCGCGAGGACCCGATAGCCGCCCTTGGCGAACGCCTGTGCGAGCACCTGGCCCGCGCTGCCCAGCCCGCACACGATGACGTGATCGCGAAACCCATGTATACGAAGGGCATCCAGCCGGTCGAGCCGGATCAGGTAAGCGGCGATAGCCGCGGTCGAGACGCCGACCGTTCCGATGCCCGCGAACATCAGGACGGCGCCGATCGTGCGGCCGAACGTGGTTGTCGGCACGATATCGCCGTATCCGACCGTCGTCATCGTCACGAGCGCCCACCAGAGGCCGTCGCCGAAGCTCTGGACGTTCGGGTTCCGGCCCGCCTCGATCCAATAGAAGCCGAACGCGCCCGTCAGGATCACGAGAGCGACGATGGCGAGTACGTAGCCGAAGTAGTACCGCATCTCTGGATTAAGAGGTGCCGTGCACGTGCGGCGCGGCGGTCAGAAGCCGGAGTGGCTTCGTGCGGCCCCCAGGAAGTGCCGGGCACCCTCGCGCACCGATCCGGAGTCAAAAGCTCCGAACGCCGCGAGCGCATGACGCGTCGGGGAGTGGCCGATCAGTGCAATGCCGGGACCCTCTGTGACAATCAGGGCAGCCCATAAAACTTGCGTCATGTGTCACGGCGATACTGCCGTATGCGTACACGGCGAGTCAAGACGGCAATGGCCGTCGAACGCGCGCAAAATTTGTGTCTCCATGCGCAAGGGGGCGACGCAATTCGCATATAGTGTTAGCGGTTCAAAGCCGCAACGAGAGGCTTTGATATGACACGCGGGCAACAACGTCCGTGCTTTGTCGAAAGGAGGCCGCAGTGAGATTGAAGACCGTCGCCTATTCCATTTTGGTTGGCGTGATGAGCCTGGCATTCGTACCCGTGGCCAGCGCGCAGGATGGCGCGTATGTCCGGGTCGATGGTGGGTTTCAGCATCGCGCCCGCGCCGCCGAGAACGCGCAGACGTACACGGATTGGGACAATGGCTTCGCCATCGACGCCGCGGTGGGTTATGAAACGAAATCGAGGGTCTCGTTCGAAGGCGAGTACTCGTACTTGAAGAACAACGACAAGACGACGGCGTCTGCTGTCACCGGTCCGGCGCCCGGGCTCGGCAACGTCTCGCTCGACTTCTTCATGGGCAACGTGCGCTACGACGCGCCCGTGGCGCCGAGCGTCGACGTCTACGTCAGCGGCGGCCTCGGCGGCTACAAGTCCTACCTGCACGGCATCTCGAACACCATTGCGCACTCGTTCGGCATCGACGCCAACGGATCGAATGACGGTGTCGTGCTGGCGTGGCAGGTGCGGGCGGGCCTCGAAGCGCGGGTCACCCCGCACGTCGGCGTGCTGGTCGGGTATCGGTACCTGCACGGCAACGACCTGCTGTTCAAGGGCACGGCCTTCGGCGATCTGATGCCGAACGGCGTGAAAATCAACGCCGTCGAAGCTGGCGTTCGCATCAAGATGTAAGCACTCCTCAGGAGCTCGTCATGCGGTACAAGTTACTGGGCAAGAGCGGCCTGCGCGTCTCCGAGCTGTGCCTCGGCGCGGGCACCTTCGGGACCAACTGGGGACCGATCGGCTCAGACGAAGCCGAAAGTGCGCGCATTTTCGGCGCCTTCGTCGATGCCGGCGGGACGTTCATCGACACGTCCAACCGGTATCAGGAAGGGCAGTCGGAGCAGTGGCTCGGGAAGTTGATTCACGCAGACCGGGACCGGCTCGTCATCGGATCGAAGTACTCGCTCTTCGATGGGATGACGGCCGGCACCGATCCGAACGGCCACGGCAATCACCGCAAGAATCTTTTCCGATCGGTTGAAGGCAGCCTGGCGCGCCTGCAGACCGACTACATCGACCTGCTCTGGATTCACATCTGGGACTACACGACGCCGATCGAAGAGATGGTCCGCGCGCTCGACGACCTCGTGCGCCAGGGCAAGGTGATGTACATCGGTGCGTCGAATTTCCCGGCGTGGTGGATCGCCCGCTTCAACACGCTCGCCGAGGCTCACGCGCTGACGCCGTTCACGGCGACCCAGGTCGAGTGGAGCCTCACCGAGCGGTCGTGCGAGCCTGAGTTCCTGCCGATGGCGGCCGAGCTCGATCTCGGCATGGTCTGCTGGTCGGCACTCGGCGGCGGCATGGTCACCGGCAAGTACAACAAGAAGAATCCGAGCGGCGAGCTGCAGCGGCTCGTGGATCACGTGGATCCTGCCAAGCACGCCTTCTGGCACGACATGACGATGCGGAACCTTGCGATCATGGAGCGCGTGGTGAAGATCGCCGACGAGATCGGGCGTCCGCCCGTGCAGGTGGCGCTGCGCTGGCTCATGCAGCAGAAGGTGGTCACGATTCCCGTGTTCTCGGCCAGAACGCTCGCGCAGACGAAAGAGGATCTCGGCGCCTGCGACTTCACGCTGACGCCGGACCAGATGACGGCCATCGAGAGGGCCACGGCGCCGGCGTTGGCGTCGGTGATGCCCGAAGCAGGGCCGTACCCCTATCCGATGCTCGAGTACGGCACCCCCGCGCTGCCTGGCTTCTACTCGCGGGCGCTGCTGTTCGGGAAGATCGAATACCAGATCGACAACCATCGGCGGACATACCCGTACAAGTACAACCCCTAGCGCGGTTTCCGATTCGATGTAGCGCGAAGGCTTCAGCCGCGCGGCGCCGGCAACGCTCGGCGAAAGCCTGCCCCGCGACGTCTACGCTGGTGTGGAAATCGCAACAGAGAACGTGGCGCGCACGCGGCTCCTGTGACGCGCCTGGCGCCGAGGAGAACCCACCATGAGTAGTGACAATTCGGCAGACTACATCGTCGTTGGCGCCGGGTCGGCCGGGTGCGTCGTCGTCAATCGACTGATCGAGAGCGGGGCTCGCGTGGCGCTCCTCGAAGCCGGCGGTCCCGACACGAAGCCGGAAATTCACGACCCGCAGAAGGTCCTGTCGTTGTGGGGCTCGGAAGTCGACTGGAAGTACCTGACCGAGCCACAGGACCAGCTGTTTGGCCGCCAGTTGATGATCTCGCGCGGCAAGGTGCTCGGCGGCAGCAGCGCCATCTACGCGATGCTCTACGTGCGCGGCAACCGTCGCGACTACGACCATTGGAATTATCTGGGCAACGAGGGATGGAGTTACGACAGCGTCCTGCCCTACTTCATCAAATCCGAGAACAACTCGCGGGGCGCCTCGCGCTATCACGGCGCCGGCGGTCTGCTGGACGTGCGCGATATCCCCAATCCGTCGCCGGTGGCGCGGGCGTTTCCGCATGCGTGCGTCGACCTCGGTTTCAAGGGGCCCGAGCACGACATCAACGGCGAGCAGCAGGAAGACGGCGGCGGCCTCTATCAGGTGAACATCACCAAGGAAGGAAAGCGGTGCAGCACGGCGGTCGCGTTCCTCCGGCCGGTGCTCGGCCGATCGAATCTCCGCGTTGAAACTGCCGCGCACGCCACGCGCATCCTCATCGAGCGGGGACGGGCCGTCGGCGTCGAATACGTGCAGAACGGCCAGACGCAGCAGATCCGCGCAGAGCGCGAGGTGATCGTCTCGGCCGGCGCGTTCGATTCGCCGAAGCTGCTCATGCTGTCTGGTCTCGGTCCGGCCGCGCACCTGAAGGAGAAAGGCATCGCCGTCGCCGTCGATCTGCCGGGCGTCGGCCAGAATCTGCAGGATCACGTGCTCGTCCCGATCTTCTACGACTCGAAGGTCCAGATGCCGCCGGCGTCCTTCATCGCCGAAGCGTCGCTCTTCACACGCACGCGTCCCGGCCTGCCCGCTGCGGCGCCGGATCTGCAGTATCACTTCAGCGCCGGCATTCCGGCGTTCAACCCGCCCGACTACAAAGTGAGCGACGCGAACTTCGTGTTCGTGCCGATTCTGTCGCGGCCTCAGAGCCGCGGCACGGTTTCGCTTCGCTCGTCGGATCCGGAAGCGCCGCCGGTCATCGCGCCGAATTATTTCCAGTCGGACACCGATCTCGGCGTGCTGGTGCACGGGGTGAAGCTCGCGCGCGAGCTCGCGGCCACGCGCGCGTTCAGCGACTTCACGATCAAGGAGTCGGCGCCAGGCACCGCGTCGAGCGACGAAGGCGTGCGCGACTACATCCGAAAGCACTGCTCGACGGTCTGGCACGTCGTGGGCACATGTCGGATGGGCCGCGATCGCATGGGCGTGGTGGATCCGCAGCTGCGGGTCCACGGCGTCGACGGCCTGCGCGTGGCCGATGCCGCGATCATGCCCGATATCGTCACCGGGAACACGAACGCGGCCTGTGTCATGATCGGCGAGCGCGCCGCCGACTTCGTCCTGGGGCGTACGTCCGCACAGCCAGCAGGGGTCTAAGATGCCGACACTTCGCTTTTCGCACGTCGCCTTCAGCTGCAAAGATCCGATCGCCGTCGAGCGTTTTTACACGAAGCACTTCGGCTTCAAGCGCGGTCGCGTGTACCTGCCCGGCCCAGGACAGGTGGTCGTGATCACCGCCGGCGACGTGGCGATCGAGCTCTTTCCAGCGACCGGTCAGCCACCGGGCCCGACGGTCCTCGGTGCTGGCCCCGAGTATCAGGGGTTCCGGCATTTCGCGTTCCTGGTGGACGACCTCGACAAGAAGATCGCCGAGATGGGCGCCGACGCGAAGGTGACGCTCGGGCCACTCGACATGAGCCAGTTCATTCCCGGCATGCGCGTCGCCTGGCTGGCCGATCCGGAAGGCAACATCGTCGAGCTGAATCAGGGGTACGTGGACGAGGCGAATCCGCCCGCGCTGACATAGACGACGATCCAAGAGCCGTTTCCGGCTTGCTCGCGCCGAGACGCTTGGCTAAAGCCTGCGCGCTACATCGTTGAACAGCTAAGCCTGCGCGTTACATCGTTGAACCGGCCTAACGCGTCGCGGGAAACAGCCAGCGTTTGAGCATCCGCGTCACGAGCGGCATGACGACGTAGGTCATCAAGATCACGATGATCGCGGACACGATGCCGACGCGCAGCGGAACCGGGAGCTCCAGCAGCGGCGCGGGCAGATAGAGCGCGGCCGCCAGCGTCAACGGCACGATGCCCAGGAACGTCGCGAACGCCATCCGCACACGCGGCGGCGCGCCGCTCACCCGGACGCCCGGCAGGTGAAACCAGTACTCGAGCCCGGTCGCGCTCCGGGCCTCCGCGTCGCCGACGACGCTGTCGGCGATCTTGCCGAGCCATTCCGTCTTTGCCGCTGATTGATTCCACGCGGCGAGGTGCGGCTCGGTGTCGAAGCGGAACACGAGGAGATTCTCCGGCCCGCCGGTCAACGCCGGCGTCAGCAGCGTCGCGCCCATGTGCCCCGGAAATCTGCCGGCCTCCGCGATCACACCCTTCGCCCACTCCTCGAACTGCTGCTGCCGGTCAGGCTTGACGAGGCGCCTGACGACCACGGTAACGGACCGGTCCGGTGACGTGGTCTGAACGGAAGATCGGGGTTCGTCCATGGCGGCAGATTGCGTCCGTATGCCGAAACGGATCGGCTAAAGCCCTCGCGCTACCTCCGCGCAGCTGCGCTGAACTCGCAACCGCGGCTAGAAGTCGCGCGCGCGCGTGAGCCACGTTTCGCGCGCCTTCGGCACGACCGTGATGCCGTTGTCGCTCAGATGGCATTGCAGCGCTTCGCGCGTGACGTCGTGGCAGCCGACGTAGTCGCCATCGGAAATGTGCACGTTCTTGTCCACGATCGCGCGCTCGACGCGCGCGCCCTTGCCCACGTACACGTTGTCGAACAGAATCGAGTCGCGCACGTCGGCGCCTTCTTCGATCCACACGTTGCGGCCCAGAACGCTGTCCTTGACGAACCCGCCGGTGACCACGCATCCGGGCGACATGATCGACTGCAGCACCATGCCGCGCCGCTGCGCGTCGTCGAACACCGTCTTGGACGGCGGGTCCGGGTAGTTGGCGCTGAGGATCGGCCACTCCCAGTTGTACAGGTTGAAGCGCGGGACGACGTTCTTCAGGTCCATGTTGGCCTCGTAGTACGCCTCGATGGTGCCGACGTCGCGCCAGTACCCGTGCTCGCCGGAGTCGGTGACTCCGGGAATCCGGTTCAGAGAAAAATCGTAGGCGTAGACGCGGCCGGTGTTGAGGAGCGCGGGAATCACGTTGCGCCCGAAGTCGTGATGCGACTCGCTGTCGGCGTCGGTCGCCAGCGCTTCGATGAGTGGGCGCGGCGCGAAGATGTAGTTGCCCATCGACGCCAGCGCCTGCGTCGGGTCGCCCGGCATGGTGACCACGTCGCGCTCAGGCTTTTCCTGGAATCCGACGATGCGCCCGTCGGCTTCGGTCTGGACGATGCCGAACTGCGACGCCTCGCCGACCGGAATCGGCAGGCACGCGACCGTCGCGACCGCGTCCCGCTCGCGATGGAAGTCGACCATCTGCCGCACGTTCATCTTGTAAACGTGGTCGGCGCCAAACACCAGGACGGCTTCAGGACGAAAATCCTCGAGCAGATACAGATTCTGGTAGACGGCGTCCGCCGTGCCGCGGTACCAGGTTTCGCTCATGCGCATCTGCGCCGGCACGATCGTCACGAAGTCGAGATGCGACGTCGTGCGCGTGCCCCACGCGCGCTGCACGTGCTCCACGAGCGACTGTGCTTTGTACTGCGTGAGCACGTAGATCGATCGGATGCCGGAGTTGTGCATGTTCGACAGCACGAAGTCGATGATGCGGTACCGGCCGGCGAACGGCACTGCGGGCTTCGCGCGATCGCGCGTCAAGGGATGCAGTCGGGAGCCTTTGCCGCCCGCCATGATCACGGCGAGCAGCCTGGGTTGGTAAGCCATATGGAAGGCGGTGGATTATATAACGCGGTGAAGCGCGGTGCCGATGCCCCGTGCCACAATGCGACATGGTCAGACGCGCTGTCCTGTCCCGATTCTCCGCCGTCACCGTCGCATTCGCTGCAGCTCAACCAGCCGTCCCCGCACCCAAACCGTCCGCAGGTCCCATGCGTCATTCCCAGGACGACTGGCTCGACCAGGCGCCCGAAAAGCCCCGGGGGGCGACCTCGCCGTCGTCATCGTGGTGCGGCACCGGACGACGCCGTTCGCACATCCCAATCCCACCCCGAACATCCACGCGGCGCGGCTCGAGAACCTCACGAAGCAGGGCGTGCGGCTGGCGGCATGCAACCTGACGACGCGAGCGTACACGCAGATGATCGCGAAGGAAACCGGCGCTGAAGCCGAGGCGATCTACAAAGAGCTGACGACGAAGACGATCGGCAGTGCGCAGTTCGTCCCGGCGGGGATCGTTGCGGTGACCCGGGCGCAGGAACACGGCTACGCCCTCGTGAGCATCGGCTAGCTCGTGTCGCGCGTCGTCATCACTTGCTGGGGATCGTACGGCGACGTGTATCCGTACGTCGGCTTCGCGAAGGTCCTGAACGCCCGCGGTCACCATTCGGTCATCGCGGCGCCTGTGTTCTATCGACAGGCCGTCGAACAGGAGCAGATCGAATTTGCCGCGGCGGGTCCGGAGGTCGATCCGACCGATCGTGGGGTGCTCGCGCGTGCGATGCACCCGGTCAAGGGTCCCGAAGCCGTGGTCCGCGACCTGGTCGTGCCCGCCATGAGCCAGACGTACTCCGATCTGCAGCGCGCGTCGGACGGCGCGGATCTGATCGTGGGTCATCCGCTGACGTTCGCCGCGCCGATGGTGGCGCAGATTCGCGGACTTCGATTTGTGTCCACGGTCCTCGCGCCGCTCGGGTTCTTCTCGGTGACCGATCTGCCGGTGCTGCCGCTTGCACCGAAGCTGGTGCACTTGCGTGCGCTCGGGTCCTGGTTCGGACGCGCCATGGTCGGTCTCTCTCGCCGCGCCACGCGCGCGTGGATGGAGCCGGTCGAGCGCTTTCGCGCGGCGCTCGGGCTCCCTGCCGGCGGGCATCCCTTGTTCGAGGGGCAGTTCTCCCCGGCGATGACGCTTGCGCTCTTCTCACACGTGATGGCCGAGCCGCAGCCCGACTGGCCGCCGAACGTGCAGGTGACCGGGTTCGTGCTCTACAACGGCCCGGGTGCGCTCGATGCGGCGCTCGAGTCGTTCCTCGCTGAGGGTCCAGCGCCGATCGTCTTCACGCTCGGCACGTCGGCCGTCGGCGCGGCGGGGCGCTTCTATCACGAAAGCGTCGAGACGGCGTTGCGCCTCGGTGCGCGCGCGGTGCTGTTGACGGGGGGCTTCCCGGAAAACGTGCCGCCCGGTCCTCGGCGTCCCGAGATCCTGTTCGTCGATCGCGCACCGCATCAATGGTTGTTTCCGCGCGCCAGCGTCGTCGTCCATCAGGGCGGCATCGGCACCACGGCCCAGGCGCTTCGAAGCGGACGCCCGATGCTCGTCGTTCCGCACAGTCACGATCAGCCGGATAATGCGTTTCGCGTCACCAACCTCGGCGTCGCACGCACGCTGTATCCCGGCCGCTACCAGGCCGCTCGCGTCGCTCGCGAACTGCAGCGGCTGCTCGATGGCGAGGCGTATCGTGAACGTGCGGCCGCGGTGGCTGCGGCAGTGAATCGCGAGCGGGGAGCCGACGCGGCGGCCGACGCGCTCGAGCAGTTGTTGCCCTGAGCGCATGCGGCGCCTGTCTGGAGCCATGGCCACACATCCGTTCGCCATCGAACCGCCGATCGAGCCGATGCTCGCCAAGATCGCCGCCGATCTCCCGACCGGCGACACGTTTCTCTTCGAGCCGAAGTGGGACGGGTTTCGCGCGATTGTCTTTCGCGGCGGAACGGAGCTGTTCATCCAGAGTCGTGACCTGCGGCCGCTCGATCGGTACTTTCCCGAGGTGCACGAGGCCTTGCTCGCCGGGCTGCCGGACGGCTGCGTCCTCGACGGCGAGATCGTGATCGCCACGCCGCGCGGGCTCGACTTCGACGCCCTGCAGATGCGTCTGCATCCGGCTGCCTCGCGGGTCGCGAAGCTCGCACTGCAAACGCCCGCGGCGTTTGTCGCATTCGACGCCATCGCTGCCGGCGGCACGGATCTGCGTGCGCTCCCACAGGCGCATCGCCGGCAGCACCTGGAGCGGATGCTGGCGCACGCACGGCCGCCGATCCACCTCACGCCGATGACCCGCGATCGAGCCCTGGCAACGGAATGGCTCTCACGCTTCGAAGGCGCCGGTCTGGACGGCGTGATGGCGAAGCCTGCAAGCGGCACGTACCAGCCAGGCAAGCGCGCCATGATCAAAGTCAAGCACGCGCGCACCGCCGACTGCGTCGTCGCGGGCTTCCGCTGGCACAAGACCGGGAAAGACGAGCTCGTCGGCTCGCTGCTCCTCGGTCTGTACGACGAGTCGCAGCGACTGCATCACGTCGGCGTCACGTCGTCGTTCACGCTGGCGGCGCGCAGACAACTCGCCGTCGAGCTCGCGCCGCTGCGCAAGCGGGCGCTCGAGGATCATCCCTGGCGCGAGTGGGCCGGGGAAGACGGCGCGACGACCCGCATGCCGGGCGGGCAGAGCCGGTGGAGCGCGGGCAAGGATCTCTCCTGGGAGCCCGTTCGGATCGAGCGCGTCTGCGAGGTGAAGTACGACCACATGCAGGGGCCGCGATTTCGCCATCCGCCGATCTTTCAGCGCTGGCGTCCCGATAAGCGGCCGATCGATTGCGGCTACGACCAGCTCGAGGTCACGACTCCTTACGAGCTCGAGAACGTGTTCGGCGCGGGCCGCGCTGGCTGACGCCACTCCACTCGTCGTCCATGCGCTCGTCGGGGTCGAGCGGTTCCTGGGCGGGATGCAGATCCGCTGGCACGTGTTGAAGGTTCACACGGACCCGCGTCCACGTGCGAAAGCGTCCACGCATCGCGTCCACGAGCACGTCGGCCGGTTGCAGGTGCGCGCTGGCGGCGGGATTGCGCGCCTTCCAGCGCTCGAGTCCCGCAAGGGCATCTTCTTTCTGTCGCGCGCGCCCGATTTCGATCAGCGGATGTGTCGACGCGCGCCGCCGTGACGGCGCCGTCCGCGGAGCTTCGCCCGGTTGCTTCCGATAGTGAGGCGGCCACGGCGCATCACCGAGACCTTCGGCCTGTTGACGGGCGGACAGGTCGAGCAGCGCCGCCAGCGAGCCCGGATGGCGGTCCATGTCGGCGTGGCGGTCTCCCAGCGCGGCGAATCGTGCCGGCAGCGTCGCCAATGTGAAGTCGGCCGGATCGCAGATTGCGACTTCGTCCCAGGCCAGCGGCGTCGACACCCGCGCGTCCGGCGTCGGCCTGACCGAGTACGCGCCCGCCACCGTTCGATCCTTGGCGTTCTGGTTGTAGTCGAGAAACACGCCGTGGCGTTCCTCTTTCCACCACTTGCTCGTGGCGAGCTGCGGGGCTCGCCGCTCGACCTCGCGCGCCAGCGCCAGCGCCGCGCGGCGGCACTCGTCGAACGTCCACTGCCGTTCGATGCGCACGTTCACGTGCATGCCGCGCGAGCCGGACGTCTTGGGCCACCCGACGAGGCCGAACGCGTCGAGCGTCGCGCGCACGATCCCGGCGACGTCGCGGATCTGCGACCACGGCACGCCGGGGACTGGGTCCAGGTCCACGCGCAATTCGTCGGGGTGATCCAGATCGTCCGCGCGCACCGGGTGCGGATGCAGTTCGAGGCACCCGAGATTGGCCATCCACACGAATGCCGCAGGATCGCGCGGCACCACTTCTTCGGCGGTGCGGCCCGACGGAAACTGCAGTGTCACCACGTCGATCCACGGCGGCCGCGACTGCGGGGCCCGCTTCTGGAAGAAGAATTCTCCGCCGATGCCGTCCGGATACCGCACGAGCACGTTCGGCCGCCCGCCCGCGCACTGTACGGCACCAGGCGCCACGGCGACGTAGTACTGCGCCAGGTCGAGCTTCGTGTAGCCCGCCTGCGGAAAGAGAATCTTCCGCGGATTGGAGATGACCACGTCGCGCCCCGCGACGGTGAGAACGTGGTGCTCGGCGCGTTCCGCCATACGAGGGCTACACAGGCGACGGGCTCAGTGGAGCATCCCGTAAATCAGGTAGTTGACGCCGAGCTTGTAGGCTTCGTTCGTGTCGTCGAAGGGACGCAGGCCCCGGCCGGACCATTCCCAGTACTGCGAGACGTCGGTGTTGTAGTTGACGATCATCATCAGCCGCTTCGTCGGATCGTTGTCCTCGTAGACGCCGCGAAAGACCGCCTTGCCGCTCGTGTAGGCCTGCGGAAAATTGTCGAGCGTCTTGATCTCGAAAAACGAATGAAAGATCGGATCTGCCGGATCCATCTCGAAGAACTTCACGCCGGGAAGGACGCGTTTGACGTTGTCTTCGAACGGCTGCCATCCACCGCCCGGCAACCCGCGCCATCCGGCGACCTTGAAGTCGTCCACGATCAGAAAGCCGCCCTTCTGTAAGTACATCCGCAGCGCGGCCGTTTCGCGTTCGGTCAGCGTCCACCAGCCCACCTCGATGATGTACGCGATCGGGTACTTGAAGAGATCGGGATCGTCGAGCGTCACGACGTTGATGTCGTCTGGATGCGCGTCGATCAGCGAGATCTCGTTCATGATTTTCATGAGGTTCTGCTCGGCCAGCGGATAGCCGTGTACCCACGACGGCCGATCGCCGGGCCAGTAGCCGCCGGGGCCAGGCGTGTAGCGCACACGAACGAAGGTAAAGCGCCCGTCGTACGGAATGTTGTGGATGCTCGAGTTCCAGCCGTAGAAGAAGCGCCGCTGCGCGGCCGCCACGCCGATCAGGCAGAGGAGGATGGCGACGGTCAGCAGCGACGTGCGGAGACGAGTGTGGATTCCGGTCGGGGCCATCGGCGCGATCCGTCAGCCGGAGGATAGCACGCAGGCCAGCGGACGCTCGCTGAAGAGCTTCAAACAGCCGCGCGTTGCGCTACACTCGCCAGCCGCGCCACGGAGGGTTCGCCCTCCCACAAAGGAGTTGCACCATGATTGTCATTCGCAACGTGTTCCAGTTGAAGTTCGGAAAGGCGCGTGAGGCCGTGGCCGTGATGAAGGATGGCCTGGCCATTCAAAAGCGCCTGGGCGTGGAGGTCTCCCAGCGGATCCTGACCGATGTCACCGGCGACTTCTACACGCTGGTGCTGGAGCTCACGCTGCCCAACCTGTCGGCCCTGGACGGTACGATGTCGAAGGTGATGGGCGACAAGGACTGGCAGGCGAACTATCAGAAGATGGTGCCGTTGGTGAAATCCGGTCGCCGCGAGGTGTTCACGGTCGTCGAGTAGCGGCCGGGCCGCGATCCGCCCGATGGCCCCGGTGACGGAACCATCGGGCGTGTCCGTCGCTACTTCCGGTGCGGCGCGCAGAGCAGGCCGTTGTTGTAGCTGTCCAGCGTGCTCTGCAGCGGTTCGCCCGCTGCCCACGCATCGCTCGATCCCGCAATGTTGCTGCCGACGGGATGTGCTGTCATCCAGGTGTTGGCGGCCGCAATCGTGCCGTTCACGCAGCTGCCGTCGTTGCCGACCATGATGTTCAGCATGGCGGGCACGAGCGCGCTGAACATCGTCGTGCTCTTGTCCTTGCCGACCTTTCCGAGCCACGCGATCGCCTGGTTCTCCGTGTAGGTGATTCCGCCGACCGTGATGCTGCTCACCGGCCATGCGTCAGGATGGTTCTTCCAGTACCCGGGCGTGCCGGTGCCCGGTTGTGTCACCGCCGGGGTAAAGAACCCGAAGTCGGTGGCGCGGCCGTCGGCAGGCAAGTTCGTCGCGACGCTGAAGCCGCTGCCGTCCGGGACGCCGTCGCTGTCGAACGCATCGTCTCCGACGTTGGGCGGTGACGCCTGCGTGCCAGTCGGAATCAAAACCGACACCGTCGTCGTGCCTCCCGGAACGAACTGGGAAAAGGTGCCGTCGGGCGCTGTCTCGGTCCCGATCGTGTCGGTGCCGTCGCACAACTGGCAGACGAACACCTTCACCCCCTCGATGCCGGGCTCGCCCGCATCCTGGACGCCGTTGTTGTTCGTGTCGTTGAAGACCGTGCCGCACACGCCTCCGGAGGCGCACACGTCCTGCGCCGCTGCCGGCGTTGCCGCCAGGGAGGCCAATGGGAGGAGAGCCGCTGCGAGCGCCGCGACGCGAATATGTTTCAGCGGGCCCTCCAGCAACTGCCGCGTTTTCTCCTGCAGATCGATCTGACCAACAGCATCTGACATGTTTGGCTCCTTTTGACGGTTGACGGTATCGGTTGACGCACCGGGGTCTGGTTTGTACGCTCAGCTGTGCGGTTTCTCCTCGTCAACAATCACTGCATCAGCGATCCCACCGCGGGCGTGACGCAGAGCCTGCGAACGATCATGGAGTGGCTCGCCGATGCGGGACACGCGTGCCAGATTCTGACCACGGCTCGTTTCGAGAGCCGCGTGACCTTCACGATCGAGGAGCATCTGGCCGCGTGCGGTGTTGACGTGTCGCGTCTCGCCTCGCCGGGGCCGTCCGGGCGGTCCGGCAAACAGGGACGCAAGGCCGACCGGCCGGTCGTGCAGTACAGGGTGGGCCGCGTGCCCGTCACGTTGACGATGACGCGCCACAATGACGAGTCGCGGCCCGATCGCCGCGAGTCGGCGCAATACCTGGCGCAGCTCGACGCGATCTTCGAGGCGTTCGCGCCCGACCAGTTGATCGCGTGCAATGGGCATCCGATGATTCGGGACGCGATGTCGCGCGCGCGGAAGCGCGGCGTCACAACCGCGTTCGCCGTGCGCGGTTTCGGCTACTACGACCCGCACTGGTTCGCGCACGTCGATCACGCCTTCACGTGCAGCCAGTTCCTGACCGACCACTACCGCGACAACGCCGGCCTTGTCAGCACGCCGATCGAGCCGCCGATCGCCTGGTCGTCGGTGCTCGCGCCGGAGGAGTCGCGCGCGTTTCTCACGTTCGTCAACCCGTCCCTGCACAAGGGACTGCTGCTGTTCGCGCGCCTGGCCGACATGATCGGATCCCGCCGGCCGGACATCCCGATCCTGGTCGTGCAATCCGGCCACAGCGGCGGGGCGCTGAACACGATTCCGGAGGTCGACTTCAGCAGGTATCCGCAAATCATGGCCGCGCCAGCGGTGCCGACACCCGCGGACTACTTTGCGCTGACGCGCATCCTGCTGGTGCCGTCGGTGTGGGAAGAGCCGTTTGGCCGGGTCGCCGCGGAAGCGATGATCAACGCCATTCCCCCGCTGGTCAGCAACCGCGGATCGCTGCCGTACGTCGTCGGCGGAGATTTCGCGGACGGCGGCGGTGGACGCGTCCTGCCCATCCCGGACGGGATGACAGTGAACACGCGAACGCTCCCCAGCGAACGCGAGGTCGAGCCCTGGTACAACGCCGTCTGCACCCTCTGGGACGATCGTGCGCTCTATCGCGACGTGGCCGCGCGCGCACGCCGGATCGCAGAGGAACGGTACAGCGAGCAGGTGTCGCGTCTGAAGCATGTGGACTATTTCACGTCGCTGAAGCCAGGCGGGTGCGCCATTCCGGCGCACACCCCGGCTCCCTAGCGGATGCGGCAGACGCATAGGAAATGCCACAGCCGCGCGCGCGAATTTCCTAGAACTATCTGGATGTCAGAAATCGGAAGGGCTGTTGCGGAAGGTTTCGAGCGGCGAAAATGTCAGCGCTCATACGAGTCTCGATCCGGCCTGCCCCGCCGAAGCTTTCGGCAGGGCAGGCCACTCGATGTCGCGGCTGACCAGCAGGGCACCCGGGTCACTCACGCTGCTGGTACAGCCCGATCACGTTGCCTCCGGGATCGCGGAATCGAGCGGTGATCTCCGGAGCGTCCGCGCCGATTGGCTGGACGATCTCGCCGCCGTTCGCCACGATCGACCCGACCGTCGCCGCGACGCTGTCGACCATGATGTATATGAGAAGACCAGGCGTCGCAGCTGGCGGCCGCCGAAGCACCCACGTACCGCTGACTTCGCCGACGCCATCGTCAAACGACGTGCTTCCATCGCCCCGTTGGCGGATGGTCCAGCCGAAAGTGTTGCGGTAGAAATCCGCCGAGCGCGCGATGTCGGTCGCTGGTATCTCGATGTAACAGATCTTGCCGTTCGCGTAGGTTGGCATCGGACCTCCCTCTGTCAGCGTCTTACCAACCGGCCCCGAGTCGAGAGATTCTACACGCACACGATAGATCGCGAGGGACGAACGAGTGTTGTGGCACTACAAAGAGACGGGCACCGGACGGCCATTGATTCTTCTGCACGGCATCGGCATGTCGCACGCGGCGTGGCATGCGGTGACGCCTCATCTCTGCGCGACGCGTCGCGTGATCGCGTTCGATGTCGCCGGCTTTGGCATGACGCCGCCGTTGCCGCGGGAAACGCCGCCGACCGCCACGAATCTCGTCGAGGGCCTTCGATGGTCGGTGCGTGCGATGGGGATCGAGGAGCCCGTCGACATCGCCGGCAATTCGCTCGGCGGCGTCATGGCGCTCGAAGCGGCCAGGCGTGGAATCGCGCGGAACGTCGTCGCGATCGCTCCCGTGGGGCTTTGGAAAAAGCGTGGCGCGCTCCACGTGCCCTTCGTGGTCGCCGGGCTGCGGTTCGGGGCGAGGCATGTCCCCAGCCTGTGCTGATCCTGGACGGCACGCAATAAATTCAGTTCCTGCTGGGCCGTGAACGTAACCGGCTCTACAATTCGTCTACTATGCGATTCATCGCCCTCGCGGCCGTGGCTGCCGCTCTCGGCGTGTCGGCCGCCGGTTCCCCGCCGCAGCAGGTCGTCTACGCCCGGGTCTCTCCCAATCCCGGCGGGCTCGGACTGTTCGTTTCGGCGGCTGACGGCAGCGACGAGCGCCCGCTCCTCAGCGCGGCAGATCTCGATTACGATCCGGCGTTTGCCCCCGACGGCCAGACGATCGTCTTCACATCGGAACGCGAGGGCTCGGCGGATCTGTTCCGCGTGAAACCGGACGGCAGCGCGCTCGAACGCCTGACTGACGATCCCGCCTACGACGATCAGGCCGCCTTCTCCCCGGACGGCAGGCAACTGGTCTTCGTAAGCACGCGTCAGGGCGGCTTCGCACGCTTGTGGACGATGGACCTCACGACGAAGCGCGCGAAAGCCCTCACGACGGCGTCCGGCGGTGATTTTCGTCCGTCCTGGTCGCCCGACGGATCGTGGATCGCGTTCGCATCGGCTCGCGACAGCGGGATGCCCTTCGCCTACGGACGCTGGGAACGCCTGCAGCCAGCCGATCTCTACATCGTGCACCCAGATGGATCCGGCTTGAAGCGCGTGAGTGAGCACGGCAACTTCTGCGGCAGCCCGAAATGGAAATCGGACAGCCGTCACGTGATCGCATACTGCATGACGGCCGAGCAGACGCTGTCCAACCGCCGAGCGGTCCCTGAGTCAGGACCCGGCGGCTCCGACACACGCCTGGTGTCGTTCGACGTGCGCGTCGGCACATCAGAGAACGTGAAGACCGGGGCGGGCGCGATGTTCAATCCTTCGTTCGTCGGCGCGACGGTCGGCTACATCAGCAAGTTTGCACACGCATCGGACGGCGCGGGCATGTACTACGTCGACGGTCGGAGCGGGCCCAAGGGTGACATTCGGTCGGCATCGTGGTCGCCCGACGGATCGCGCGTTGTGTTCCACAAGCGGCTGGCGGCATCGCCGCCGACGTGGCGCCAGACGTTCAGCCGCAATCCTGCCTACCAGCTCGCGTTGACTGGCATCCTGCCGTCGTTCAGCCCTTCCGGCGATCGATTCGCGACGACCGGCCGCCCGCCGAATCCCGCGCGACCGTTCGGCTCGAGCATCGTCATCACCGCCAGCGGCACCGACAAGGGCGATGTCATCTACCAGGACCCCTCGCGGAACGTGATTGCGCCGCAGTGGTCCCCGCGAGGAGACACGATCATCTTCGGCGTCGGCGATTTCGGTGCGTTCTTCAACGGCTTCGATGCGCGGTTCGTGAAGCCAGGCCAGCGCGCCGAGACCGGCGCACAGATTGCCGTCATCCATCCCGACGGCAGCGGCTTTCGCGAAATTACCAGCGGGTCGGACAACAGCGCGTTTCCGTCCATGGCGCCAGACGGCACGCGCTTCGTCTATCGCTCGTTCGAGCAGGAGGGCGGCGGCGGTCTGAAGATCATGAACCTCGAGACGAAGGCGGTGACGACGCTGACGACCGGCTACGACAACTTCCCGTTGTGGTCGCCGCGAGGCGACCTGATCATGTTCTCGCGCCTCAGCGGCGGAAATTACGAGATCTGGACCGTGAAGCCCGATGGCAGCGAAGCGAAGCAGTTGACCTTCACTCGCGGCAACGACGCGCACCAGGGTTGGTCCCCCGACGGCGAGCACATCGTCTTCGCGAGCTCGCGTATGGGCTTCAAGGACGAAGCGATCTACACTGACGCGCCGCAGCCGTACGGCGAGATCTTCGTGATGCGGTTCGACGGGACGGCCGTCGAGCCGTTGACCGACAACCAGTGGGAGGACGGGACGCCGGCGTGGAGACCGGTCGCGGCCAACATGAAACGCAAGGGAGATCGCGAGAGTACGTTCGGACGCTGAGAAGTGCGTCCGATGGTACAAGAGATGACAACTGATCAATTGCCACGCTGCCATGCGTAAGTTACAGTCGTTCTCCCCGAGCGACTTTCAATCGACAGGTGCTGCGTTGCTTTCGATCCAGCATCAGTGGGAGCGACTGCCGGCATGCCCAACGGTCTCCATACGAATCAACACAAGACGTGGCTCTCCTGCGCGCTCGCGGGCCTCATCATCTTCCTGGCAGGCGCCTGCACCGGCAACAACTCGCCGCTCCCTAACGCCCCATCGACGCCGACGACCGCTCCAACACTGACGTCGATTCTGCCCGCAACGGGCTCGGCGGGAGCGACAGTGTCGGCCACGCTCACCGGTACGGGCTTCGTCGCCGGCGCAACGACGATCGCCATCAGCGGATCTGGCGTCGCGGCCAGCACGACGACCGTGCAGAGCGCGACGTCGCTCACGACGAGCTTTGTCATCGATGCCGCGGCTGCACCGGGCGCGCGAACGGTGACGATCACGACAGCCGGCGGTACGAGCGGGCCGCAATCGTTCTCCGTCGCGGCAGCGTCGGTTTCGTCACCGTCTATCGCCAGCCTCCGGCAGCAGGACGGCGCAACGGGAACCACCGTCTTGCAGATTCTGACCGGGACGCATTTCGTCGTTGATGCGACGACCGTGGCCGTCAGCGGCTCGGGCGTCACCGTGAGCGCCGTCGTGGTCACCAGCAGCACATCGGTGAGCGCCACGTTCGTCGTCGACGGCGGCGCCGACCTCGGAGCCAGAAACGTGACGGTGACGACACCGGGCGGCACGAGCGCGCCCGCCACCTTCGCGGTCACGTCGCCGTCGCAAGTCAGCTGCATCCCGAGTACGCAGACCGTAGGCGTCGGCGTGAAAGCGAGCTTCTCGGCGGTCGGCGGATTCAGCAGCTTCTCGTGGTCGGCGCCAAGTGGCGGCCCGGTGTCGGGGCCCGACAGTTCCACGTTTTCGACGACCTACGCGGCGGCGGGCACGTACACCGTGACGGTTGCCCGCGGGACGACTGCCAAGTGCAGCGTGACGGTGCAGTCGCAGACGCCTGTGGTCGGCGCGTTCAGCGCGAGTCCGACGACGGTGGTCACCGGGCATCCGACGACGCTTTCCTGGAGCGGGATCACCAACGCCACCACCTGCGCGATCGATCATGGTGTCGGCACCATTGCTTGCACGAGCGGAAGCACGAGCGTCACGCCGGCGGCGAACGTCACGTACACGCTCACGGCGACGGGTTCGAGCAGCGCGGCCACCGCAACGGCGGCCGTGGTCGTCGTTCCGCACGGGTCTCAGACATTCACGTTCACGGGCGCTCAGCAGACCTTCGCTGTGCCGTCTGGTGTGACCTCCATCACCGTTCAGGCATCGGGGGCGCAGGGCGGCACCGCCGGATTCGGCAGCACGCTCCCCGGCAATGGTGGCTCGGTGTCCGCGACGATTGCCGTCACGCCCGGCGAGTCGCTGGCCGTGTTCATCGGCGGCCAGGGCTCGACCAGCGGAGGAGGACTCGGCGGATTCAATGGTGGCGGCAACGCTCCGCCGGACCTGAATAAGGCGGGCGGCGGCGGTGGCGCGTCCGATGTTCGGCAAGGCGGCAGCACGCTTGCCACTCGCGTCGTAGTCGCTGGAGGTGGCGGCGGCGCCGGCTTCCGGAGCAACGGCGGCAACGGCGGCGCTGGCGGCGGCTTGACTGCAGGCGCGGGCGGGACGGCCTTCGACTCCACCGGCGGCCTCGGCGGAACGCCGTCCGCCGGCGGCGTGGGTGGATCGGCCGGCGGCCCGGGTACCGCAGGAGCCCCGGGCGTCCTGGGAGTCGGCGGAGCGGGCGGCGACGGCAATGTTGCGGGTGGCGGCGGTGGCGGCGGCTACTTCGGCGGCGGCGGCGCCGGTTCGAGCCTGAGCTTTCCGACGTCGGGCGGCGGCGGCGGCTCGTCATTCACCGCGCCTGGCGCGACGGGCGTCGCGCACACCCAGGGCGATCACACCGGCAACGGCGTGGTGGTTATCTCCTGGTAGTCATTGAAGAGGGTGTCGTGAAGCCGAAACGATCCGCTTCGGCGGCGCGCGGCCAACGGGGCACGTTCGAGGCGGTCGAGGCTGTCGGCCGCACCTTGCCCGACGTGGAGGTGACCACCGCGTGGGGCCAGCCTGCCCTCAAGACGCGAGGGAAGATGTTCGCGTGCATGGCGTCGCACAAGTCGGCGGAAGCGAACTCGCTGGTCGTGCGCGTCGACTTCGCCGGTCGCGATGCACTACTCGAGGACGATCCGGGCACATACTACCTGCCCGAACACTATGTGGCCCACCCGTGCGTGCTGGTTCGGCTGTCACGCATTCGCGCGGACGCCTTGCGCGATCTCGTTTGCGGAGCACATCGTTTCGTGAGCGCCAGAACCCGGAGGAAGTCGGCAGGCAGCACGCGTAACCGTTGACATGGTCACGATGTGCTCTGTTGGCTGGCAATCAGGTCGCGATCACTCGTAGCGCAGCGCCAGCATCGGGTCGGTGCGGCTGGCCCGGTGCGCCGGAATGAATCCCGCCAATGCCGACACGACGGTCAGCAGGCTGACGGTCGCGACGGCGATGAGCGGGTCGTGCCCCTCGATCCCGTATAGCTGGGCGGATACGAATCGGCCCAGACCGAGACCTGTCGGAATCCCCACCGTCAGTCCGATCGCCAGGAGCAGCAGCACTTCGCGCATCACGGACCAGAGAATGACGCCGCGCTGCGCGCCGAGCGCGAGCCGGATGCCGAGCTCCTTCCGCCGGCGCGCCACGACGAAGGCCATCACGCCGTAGAGGCCGATCGACGCGAGCAGCGTAGCGAGCAGACCAAAGCCGGCCGAAAGCAGGGCGACGAGCCGATCGGTGAGCAACGTCTCGTCGAGCTGCGCCTGCACCGTCTTCGTCTCGAAGAGCGGCAGCGAGCGATCGAGCCGCTGCACGTCGCGACGGACCATCGCCAACGCGGCCGTCGAGCTCATCGTCGTGCGAACGTAGAACGTCGCGCCCGTTCGTCCCCACGCCGGCACGAACACCTGGCGGCGAACGCCCTCACGCGGTCCCTCGTACAAGGCGTCGTCGACGACGCCGATGATCTCGATGTCGAGCGGCGGATTGGGCCAGCCGCCGCCTTGTCCGAGATGACGACCGACCGCGCTCTGATCGCCGAAGAAATGCTTCGCGAAGCGGCGATTGACGATCGCGACCTTCGAATTCTCTTTCACGTCCATCAGCGTGAAGTCTCGGCCGTCAAGAATCGGAATGCGCATGGTCGCGAAGTAACCTGGCGAAAGGGCGTTCATGAACGCCTGCATGTCCTCGCCGTCGGCCGCCTTGTGGCCCTCGACTGCCGTTCGATTGTCCCATTCGTCCCCGCTCAGGATGGGCACGCCGGCGAGCGCCGCGGAGGTGATGCCAGGTGATGCGCGGAGCGTGTCGAGCAGTTCCTGATACAAATGCACTGTCCGCGGGCCGTCATAGCCGTTGAGCTGCGGTGCCAGCTGAAACGTCACGAGGTTGTCGAGCGCGACGCCCGTGTCGGTCGTCTTCAGGTTCTGCAGACTGCGGACGAACAGGCCCGCGCCAAACAGCAGGAGAAAGCTCAGCGCCACCTGCGCCGTCACGAGTCCTTTTCGGAGGAACAGCGATCCACCGGTGCCGGCGATCGAGCCGACCGTGTCCTTGAGCGTGATCCACGGATCTGAGCGGCTCGCGCGGAGCGCCGGAAGCAACCCGAAGATGATGGCGGTCGCACACGTCAGGCCGATCGCGAAACCAAGAATCCGCCCGTCCGGGCGAGCGCCGATCGAAAGCGGCTGGCCGCTCGTCGGCACCAGCGCGAGCAGGCCACGCGTTAGCGCCACCGCGAGTGCGATGCCAACCATGCCGCCGGCGGTGGACAGCAGGAAGCTTTCGACGAGCATCTGCCGGACGAGCCGCCCGCGTGAGGCGCCGAGCGACAGCCTGACCGCGAGCTCCCTCTGCCGCATGAACGCACGCGCGATCAGCAGGTTCGCGACGTTGGCGCACGCGATCAGCAGCACCAGCCCCACCATGCACATCAGCACGATGAGTCCTGTCGAAAAATCGTTGCGCAGCGACGAATAGCCGGTCATGGCGCTCGCGACCAGCAGCCGCCCTTTCATGAACTGATCGCGCGAGTACGCCGACCACTGGCCCGCCGCGGGCAAGGTGATCTCGTACTGGCGAACCTGCGTGAACAGTCCCTGCAATGGCGCACGCGCCGATTCGACGGTGTAGCCAGGCTTCAGCCGGCCGAAGACCTGCACCCATCGTGCGCGCCGGTCGTCGGCGCGCATCCACGACCATTCAGGCAGCATCGCTCGCTTCATGAGGATCGGCACGCGGATCTGCGGCGCCTGCGCCGGGTCGAGTCCCATGAATCCGGCCGCCGATACGCCGACGATGGTCATCGGATAGTCGTTGACGAGAATCTTCTGTCCAAGGGCATTCGGATCGCGCGCGAAACGTCTCACCCAGTAGTCGTAGCTGAGCACGACGACCGGATGCCCTTGATAGACGCGGTCGTCTTCCTCCGATGCGAACACGCGTCCGAGCGCCGGCCTCACCCCGAGCATCGTGAAGTAGTTGCCGGAAACCATCTCGGCCTGAACCCGTTCGGTTTGGTTGCCGATACTGACCGACGCCGGCACCAGGCGGCGGCAGATGACTTCCGAGAGCGGTTCCGCGCGCTGCTGCAGATCCTGATAGAGCGGATACGAATGCATCCGCGCCCCCATGTTGCTGCCGTTGTGCGCGCCCTCCTGGTACAGCATCACAAGCTGTTCAGGCGCCTTGACCGGGAGCCTTCGCAGCAAAATCTGATCGATCAGCGTGAAAATCGCGGTGTTCGCGCCGATGCCGAGCGCCAGAGAGACGACGGCCACGGTGGCGAAGAGTGGGCTGCGGCGCAGGCCGCGCAAGGCGAGGCGCAAGTCTCCGCTGGATGTGGTCACGCACGCTTGGACGGACGCGAGCCAGGCAGGGTTGCCACGGTCGCCGCAGAAATCGCTGGTGCGCAATCTGCCACGCTCCAGTCCGGGCCGCTCGCGGTCGCTATGGCGTGATTTGCACCTCGACGTCCCGCTCGGCCGAGCGGCCGTGGTCGTCCACAATCCGAATCAGGTGGATGCCGGCGACCGTCGGCCGCCACGACAGCGCCCCGGCAGCCACCGTCCGCATGCCGATGAGCGCGCTGCCGTCGAACCAGAAGACGTTGCGGACATCGGCGCCGGCGCGCGCGTCCAGCGCGATCACTTCCTTTGGGGCCGACAGGCGCAGCGCATAGGTGACACTCCGAAGCGGTGAGGCGATGCGGGGCGCGTCGGCCGGATCGTCGACGGCGCAGCGCGGCAGAGGCGGCGGGGTGCGCCGCGGGACGCCGGCCTGACGGAACAGCATCAGCATGTCGGACGGCCAGAACTCAAACACTTCGAATCGTGTGCCCGCGGGATACGGCGGACAGCTCGGGCGGCCGGTCAGCGGATCCATCGCGACGGCACGGTGCAACTCGCTCACGCGGATCGGCGACTTCCCCGGAATGTACCAGGTGTCGATCGTGTGCGGACAGTAGACGTTCGGCAAATCGCCGCTCTCCGCGCACACCGCCACTTTGCTGACGCCAGGCGGCGGCGTCAGTGGCGGCACCGCTTCGGCCGGCCGCGCCAGATTCAGCGCATCCGCGATGCGGAAGAACAGCGGAGCGGCGGCGTCAACGCCGACGAACGCGGGATTGCCTTGGCCCTGAAAGTCGCCGATCCAGACGACCAGCACGTAGGGACCGATCACTCCGGCGGACCACGCGTCGCGGAAGCCCCACGACGTTCCGGTTTTCCACGCGATCGGCCAGCGCGTGCGAAGCGGCACCGTGCCATCCTCGCTGGGGCGCGGGTTGTGGCGCAGCATGTCCAGCGTGATGAAACTGGCCTCGGGACTGAGCAGCGGCACACCCGCCGTGCGCGGGCTCGACGCTTCCACGCGGAGCGGCCGCAGCACGCCCTGATTCGCGAGCATCGCGTACAGGCCCGCGAGCTCCTCCATCGTGACCTCGCCGCCGCCGAGCGCCAACGCGAGACCGTAGAAGGATTCCGACTTCATCCCGCGGATGCCGGCGCTTTGGAGGAATTGATAGAGGCCGGGCTGCTTGAGTTGCGACGCGACCCACACCGCGGGGATGTTGCGACTGCGGACCAACGCCGCTTCGGCGCTGATAGGACCGAAGAACCGTCCATCGAAATTTTCAGGAGTGAATGGTCCGAACGACGTCGGCAGATCCCGCACCATCGTCTGTGGATGGAGCACGCCCTGATCGAGCGCCAGCGCGTACACGAACGGCTTCAGCGTCGAGCCCGGCGACCGCTTCGCGAGCACGCCGTTCACCTGACCGTCGATCGTGTCGTTCCAGTAGTCGGCCGAACCGACCCATGCCTTCGCGGACATGTCGCGCGTATCGACGAGGAGGGCCGCGCTGTTGCGGATCCCTCGTTCGCCGTATTGATTCAAGTACCGCCGGACCTGCCGCTCGACGAGCCGCTGCATGCCGGCGTCGATGGTCGTGTCGATGCGGCCGTCGCCGCCAGCGTGACTGGCGAGGACCGCGTCAACCAGGTGCGGCGCCTGTTGCGGCATGGCGAACCGCGGCCGCGCGACGATCGGCAGCTCGATCTGGCGGCGGTCGGCAGCGGCATTGCCGTGGCGAGCCAGCCACCGCTCGCCAAGCTGTGCGCGCGCGGACAGAAGACGGCTTTCGGGCACGGCGCGACCGGCGCGGCTCGCCGGCCGCTGGGGAATCACGGCAAGCGTCAACGATTCGCCGAGGCTCAATGCGTCAGGAGACTTGCCAAAATAGATTCGGCTCGCGGCGCCGACGCCCTGAATGTTGCCGCCGAACGGCACGACGTTGAGGTACGCCTCCAGCAGATCGCGCTTGGAGTACCGCGCCTCCAGCCACAACGCCGCGCCGATCTGGCGAAGCTTGCCGGCCGGCGTTCTGGTATTCAGGTGGTCGATCAGCCGTGCCAGCTGCATGGTAACCGTCGAACCGCCCTGGTGGGCGCCGCCGCGGTACGTGCGGAACGCCGCGCGCACGAGCGCGACCGGATTCACTCCGGCGTCCCAGTAGAACCACCGGTCTTCTTTCAGCAGGAACGCGTCGATCAGCG
>DATATJ010000173.1:0-95371 GCA_036268855.1 Vicinamibacterales bacterium | reverse complement strand
ATGACCTCGGGCTTCGTGAGCACGAGGAGATCGTTGTCGCCCTTGAGATCGCGCGGGTGATCGGCGAAGCGGCTGCCGCGGAAGTCCGCTTCCGTCAACTGATGCCGCTGAATCATCGTGCCCATCGCGCCGTCGAGGACGAGAATGCGGCGCGAGAGTAGATCGTCGAGTGCTGTTCGAGTATCAGGCTTCATAGGTACACTTTCATCACGAAGTCGCGGAGTGCACGAAGGCCACGAGGATCCTCATGTACGTTGGGCCTGCGTCGTGACCTTCGCGTTCTTCGTGTCTCCGTGATGAGACGGTGGCGGTTTCACCCCGGACGCGACCAATACCGTGAACGGATCGCCCGCCTTACGTGCGCCGACGCCGACTTGGACGTGCGCGAGGCCCGCGTCGGCCAGCATCCGCTTCAGTTCGCCGTCTTCGAAGCCGAGCCGGCGGTCGCCGAGCTTCGCGCGGACCCACTCTTCCTGATGGGCGCGCAGATCGAGCACGAGCACGCGGCCGCCCGGCACGGTGACGCGGGCCGCCTCGGCGACCGCGCGGGCGGGATGCTGGGCGTGATGCAGCGCCTGCGAGAGCAGTGCGACATCCACGCGGGCGTCCGCCATCGGCAGCTTCTCGAGATCGCCGCGCTTCCAGATGACGTTCGACACGCGCCGGCGCCTGGCGAGCGCGCGGGCGCGTTCGAGCACGGCCGCCGATCGATCGACGGCGATCACGCGCGACGCCCACCGCGCGGCCTCGACCGTCAGGTAGCCTTCGCCGCAGCCGAGATCGGCGACCTTCAGCGGCGGCATCAGCAAGCCCAGCGCCCGCGACCAGGCGGCCCAGCTGCGCCCCGGCACGAGTTGACGCGCGTCGCGCGTATCGGGCCCCGCGTGCGCGTCGAAGTTCTCCTTGCGCAGCCGCAGCACCTCCTGCAGCCGCGCCTCGTCGGCCCGGACGGACGGATCCGCGGCAGACGCCTCGAACTGCGCCGTCAGCATCGGCCACAGGCCGCCGTCACCGGCCGACGGCGCGATCCGGTAGTACGTGAATCCCGCGTCCTTTTCTTCGAGCACGAAGCCGGCGTCCTTCAGCAGGCCCAGATGACGCGAGACGCCCGACTGCGCCAGGCCGAGCACGCCGGTCAGCTCCGTCACGTTCAGCCGCTCGTTCGCCAGCACGCGCAGCAGGCGCAGGCGCGCCTCGTCGCCGAGCAGCCGATACACGGCGGAGGCCTGCTTCATATCTATAAATCTACATCCGTAGATTTACGGATGCAAGCCGGGCTGGAGGTTCACCGGTTCTCGTCGAGGCGCCTGGGCCAGTCCTCTCGCAGCAGGCGCGACAGCGCCCGGTCCGCCAGGAGGCGTCCGCCGGTCTGGCACGTCGCGCAGTAGTTGCACTCGTTCGCCGCGTAGACGATGTGCTGCACGGGTGAGCCGCAGACGGGACAGGGCTGCCTGAACCGGCCGTGAACGGCCATGTCGGAATGGAACGCGGTGACTTTCTCCGGGAACCCTCCGCCGGTTTCCGCGCGCAGCCGATCGATCCACCGCGTGAGCGTTGCCGGAGTGGCTTCGAACAGGCGCACCGTCTCCTCGTGCGAGAGCGACCGCGTCAACGCCAGCGGCGAGAGCCGGGCCGCATGCAGGATTTCGTCAGAGTACGCGTTGCCGATGCCGCTGAACAGGTGCGGGTCGGTGAGCGCGCGCTTCAGCGTGTGCTGCTCGCGCGTCAGCGCCTCGTAAAATTGATCGATCGTCGCGTCGAGCGGTTCGAGCCCTCCGGGATCGAGCGCGGCGACGCCCGAGCGGCCGCGCACCAGCCGGAGGGACGCGCGCTTCTTCGTGCTCGCCTCCGTGAAAAAAAGCGTCCCCGCAGGAAAATCGAACGACGCGAGGATCATCTTCGGGCCCATGCCGGGCTTCCGGCCGGGCTCGCGCCATCGCAGCCGGCCGGCGATCATCAGGTGGATCACGAGGAACAGGTCGTCGTCGAAGGCGATGACGAGACGTTTGCCGACGCGGCTCACGTCGCGCACGGCCCGGCCGGCAATCGCGTCGAGCGGCGGATCGACGGTGCGAAGCACGAACGGACTGAACAGCCGCACGCGGTCGAGCCGCTGACCAGCGACGTATCGCGTCAGCGCTTCGGTGTAGACGACAACGTCGGGGAGCTCCGGCATGTGTTCGTCCCGTCACACACGTCGCACTCGCCGGATGCATGTCGTGTCCGCGTGGGGTTCGATTGGCGCGGCCGGCGGCGCGAGCGCGTCAGCCTGTCTTCAGCCAGGCGACGATCTGCTCCCGCGTCCAGTGATGATCGTCGTTCAAGTGCAGGATGATCGCGTTGAGCGGCAGGCGCTTGTGGCAGCCCTCCGGACATTTGCGCCGGACGTTTTCCAGGCAGTCGAAGAGGCGGTCCATCCGCGGACGGATGGCGTGGGCATCGTCAGGCAGCGAGTAGGCACCTTCGTATGCGGCGCCGAGCGCGCAGGAGCCGCCGTGCTCGTCGAAATACTCGCCGAACGCCTGCGGGCGGCGTCGGGCGCCCAGGGCGATCGCATCGGCGAGCTCGAGCTGATCTTCGCGCGGGACCTGATGCATGCGAGGCCTCCCTGATGCGCATTCTACGCCTCGGCGGGGCTCGTGACATCTGTTCAGATTCGGACGCCGTCCCACTGGCGCGAGTCCTGCACGATAGGGGTGTGAAGTCGGAACGAGCTGAGGTATGACGCCGAGCGTCTAACAAGACAATGTGCCTGATGGCTCTGGTACTTGCCGCGACCGTGGCGGCTGCCGCCCCGGCGGCAGCCCAAACTCCAACCGGCCACGCGCCCTCAGGGACGCAGGCAGCGTCCCCGGCACAGGACGCCGGGTCCTTGCCGGTATCAATCGACAAGATTCGAGACGCGCTGGCCCAGATGCCTGCGACGCCGCTGCGGGGCCTGGACGAACAGCCGCGTTTCAAGATCGGCGTCAGCGAGAGGCGGCGGATCGACGACCTGATCGCGAGCCTGGATTTCACGAGCGGTCCGCCGGCGCCGGGTGGTCTGTATGGCTACGAGGTGAGCCAGCAGGCCTTCCCGTCGGTGGACAATCCGCGGGTTCAACCGTACGCGGCCTTCAGGCAGGCGGAGCTGCTGACGATCGCGATCGAAAATCTCGAGGCGCACTATCTGGGCGGCCGGGCGCTGAACGCAGTCAGCAGCGCCGAGCGCGCGGCGGCCGAGCAGGCGGCACGCGACGAGGTGCAGAAGGCGCTCGCCGCGCACCTCGCGGGCGCGAGCGATCGCGCCGTGGCAACGCTGAACGGCCTGTCATCACGATGATCCTCGCCGGACTCCTGGTTGCAAGCTTGATGCTGTACGCGCAGCAGGCGCCGGAGGCGCAGCCGCCGCAACACGCGCAGCCGGCACAACAGCCCCAAGAGACGCAGCCGCCGCCCGATGCACCGCCGCCGCTCGATCTGCCGGTATCGCTCGACCGCGTGCGTGCGGGGCTGGCAAGGCCCGATCGTCTGACGCTTCAGCCCATCGCCGCCGACTTCTCCGTTCATATCGACGAGCGCGAGCGATTCGACAAGCTCGTGCCGCCGGTGGACTATCGGAGCGGGCCGGTGCCGCCGGGCGGGTTGTACGCGTACGAGCAGCTCCAGCGCAGCGGCCTGACGCAGCCACAGCCGCTCTTTCTCGTGGATCTGATCGCCATCGGGCGGGGCATCGCGCATGCGCACGCGGCGCATTCGGCGGCCGCCGCGCGCGAGGACGTGCGTCGCGCCATCGACGCCTATTGCGCGGACCAGCCGGACGGGGGCGCCGGGATCGCGATCTGCGGGAAATAGCCCGCCGTGCGAGTCGCGGCGATCGCCCCGTTTCGCGGCCCTGGCTTGACGCGAACCCCCGAGCCGATATATCCTTCCATCCGGTTACACGGATGAATGGACGCGCCCCGGCCATCCTCGATCATCTCACCGCGCTCTCTGACGCGACGCGGAGCCGCATTCTGCTGCTGCTCGACCGCCACGAGCTGACGGTCTCCGAGCTCTGCGGCATCGTCCAGCTGCCGCAGTCCACCGTGAGCCGGCATCTGAAGGCGCTGGCCGACAGCGGCTGGATCGCCGCGCGCGCGGAGGGCACGAGCCACCTCTACACGATGTCCCGCTTCGCGGGCGCAGGGCGGAACGAAAACGGCGACGGGCGGGACGGGCGCGACGAGCTCGATGCCGCCGCACGCCGCCTCTGGCTGCTCGTGCGCGAGCAGGTGGGCAGCGCACCCGCGGCCTCGCAGGATCAGCGGCGGCTGCAGGCAGCCCTGGCCGCGCGGCGCACGGCGTCGCAGGAGTTCTTCTCCTCGTCTGCCGGCCAGTGGGATCGAATGCGCGACGATCTGTTCGGCGACCGGTTCCATCTCGCCGCACTCGCGGCATTCGCGGACGCGAGCTGGGTGGTCGGCGACCTCGGCTGCGGCACCGGGCAGACGACCGCGGCGCTCGCGCCGTTCGTCGCGCGCGTGATCGCGGTGGACGCATCCGCCGCGATGCTGCAGGCGGCGAAGAAGCGGCTGCACGGCACCGCCAACGTCGATCTCCGGCGCGGCGATCTCGAAGCGCTGCCGATCGACGATGCGCGGCTCGACGCGGCGACGCTGATGCTCGTGCTGCATCACGTCCCGGAGCCCGGCCGCGCACTCGCCGACGTGGCGCGCGCGCTCACGCCCGGCGGGCGCCTGCTGATCGTCGACATGCTGCCGCACGATCGCGAACGGTATCGTCAGCAGATGGGCCACGTCTGGCTCGGATTCTCCGAAGACCATCTCCGCGAGATGCTGACCGATGCCGGCTTCTCGGATCTCCGGGTGGTGCCGCTGCCGCCCGATTCCCGGTCCAAAGGCCCGGGATTGTTTGTCGCGACCGCGCGACGGTCGCTCGCTGCGTAAGCCGGAGCCTCGAGGCCCGGCGCGACGGGCGGTCCACACGGATACGCCCACGGTTTTGGAGGGAGAATAATGGCAACTGTGACTGAGAAAATGCACCCATTCGCCGCGGCTGCGGCCGTCGGCCGCGATCCGTTCAAGGTCCGCAACCTCGCGGAAGCCGACTTCGGCCGCAAGGAGATCCGGCTCGCCGAGCAGGAAATGCCCGGGCTCATGGCGCTGCGCACGCAGCACGGCGCGAAGAAGCCGCTCGCCGGCGCGCGCATCATGGGCTCGCTCCACATGACCATTCAGACCGCGGTGCTCATCGAGACGCTGACCGAGCTCGGCGCCGACGTTCGCTGGGTGTCGTGCAACATTTTCTCGACTCAGGATCACGGGGCCGCGGCCGTCGTCGTCGGCCGGCCGGAGAGCGGCGGCACGGTCGCGCAGCCGAAAGGCACGCCGGTGTTCGCGTGGAAGGGCGAGTCGCTGGACGAGTACTGGTGGTGCACGGAGCAGGCGCTCGAGTGGCCCGACGGCAGCGGTCCGACGCTGATCGTGGACGATGGCGGCGACGCGACGCTGCTGGTGCACAAGGGGGTCGAATTCGAGAAGGCGGGCGCGGTGCCGGCGTTCGATCCGGAGAAGGATCCCGAGGAGTGGGGCGTCATCCTCCAGACGATTCGCGCGTCACTCGCCAAGGACAAGGGGCGCTACGCGCGGATCGCCGCGTCGCTCCGCGGCGTCAGCGAAGAAACGACGACGGGCGTTCATCGTCTGTATCAGATGATGGAAGCGGGCACGCTGCTCTTCCCTGCCATCAACGTGAACGATTCGGTGACCAAGAGCAAGTTCGACAACATCTACGGCTGCCGCCACTCGCTGCCCGACGGCCTCGCGCGCGCGACCGACGTCATGCTCGGCGGCAAGGTCGCGGTCGTCTTCGGCTACGGCGAAGTGGGCAAGGGCTGCGCGCAGGCGCTGCGCGGCCAGGGCGCCCGCGTCATCGTCACCGAGATCGATCCGATCTGCGCGCTGCAGGCGGCGATGGAAGGGTACCAGGTTGCGACGATCGACGACGTGATCACCAGCGCGGACATCTTCATCACGGCGACCGGCAACCATAACATCATCACCGTGGACCACATGGCGAAGATGAAGGACAAGGCGATCGTCGGCAACATCGGCCACTTCGACAACGAGATCGACATGGCCGGCCTGAAGAAGTATCCGGGCATCGAGCGGATCAACATCAAGCCGCAGTACGACGAGTTCAGGTTCGCCGACGGCCACAGCGTGATGGTGCTGGCGGAAGGTCGGCTGCTGAATCTCGGATGTGCGACCGGCCACCCGAGCTTCGTGATGTCGGCGTCGTTCACCAACCAGGTGATCGCTCAACTGGAGCTGCACGCCAACACCGGCAAGTACGAGAAGAAAGTCTACATGCTGCCGAAGCACCTCGACGAGCAGGTGGCGCGGCTGCACCTCGATCATCTGGGTGTCAAGCTCACGAAGCTCTCGAAGGACCAGGCCGACTACATCGGCGTGCCGGTGGACGGACCGTACAAGCCGGAGCATTACCGGTACTAGATTTCAGATTTCAGATTTCAGATTGGAGCCGCGGGCGCCACCGGGCGCTCGCGGCCTTGCTCGGTCGTCTGGCGTTCTATCCATTCAGCCATCGTAACCAGCCGACGATGGCGAGCGCCGCACCGAGAATCACCAGAATCAGCCGAATCACCTGCGCCTCGCGATCGACATTCACCAGCGCCACGATTCGCCTCCCTTCTCTCCACGCCTGTCACTCGGGCTCGGGCTTCGACCCGCTGTTGCCCGTCAGCTGTTGCTGCTGCAGCGCCGCGGCGCCCATCAGGCCGCCCATGCCCATCGACTCCACCGCGCTGCTCGGGATCAGCATCAGCGCGCCCTTCTCCTTCAGGCCCTCGTAGAGCATGTTCATCGCCCGGAGATGGAGCGCCGTCGGGTTGTTGTGGTACGACCGCGCGGCCTCCTCGAACGAGTGCGCGATTTCCTGCTCGGCCTGTCCGAGGATGATGCGCGCCTGCTTTTCGCGCGCCGCCTGCGCTTCGCGCGACATCGCATCCTGCAGGGCGACCGGAATCACCACGTCGCGCATCTCGACCGACTGCACGGTGACGCCCCACGGGTTGGACCGCGCGTCGATCAGCAGCTGCAGCTCCTGCTCGATCTTCTCGCGTCCGCGCAGGAGCACCGTCAGCTCGGTCCGTCCGATGATGTCGCGCAGCGCCGTCTGCGCCGCCCAACTCACCGCCTGCGAAAAGTCCTGCACTTCGAGCGCCGCTTTCTGCACGTCGTGCACCATCCAGAACAGCACGGCGTCCACGCTCACCGGCACGGTGTCCGACGTCAGCGTCTGCTCCGCGGCAAAGCTCGTCGTGATGGTGCGCTGATCGATCCACGACGCCACCGAATCGACGAACGGGACGATCCAGAACAGGCCGGGGCCCCGCATCGCGCGAAAGCGCCCGAGGCGGAGCACCACCGCCTGCTCCCATTGCTGCGCGATCTGCGGCGCCCGCATGACGATCAGGCCGATCGCGACGAACACGATAACTGGCACCGGGTTGCCGGCGGCCACGCTCAAGGCTGCGCCGCTGGCGATCGACAGCAACAGAAGGGCGGCGGCGACGACGTTCGGGTGCGGACGCGTGAAGCTGCTCTCGGCGCTGCGCGGACGGACGATGAGGGCCATGGTCATGCTCCTTTCCGGCGATGGCTGCCCAGTTCGGCCAGCACATCGTCGATGGTGAACCCAGCGGCTGCCGCGTCGCCGATCAAACGCGTGATGAAGGCGCGCAGCCGCCGTTGGTGCTCTACAGGGGGTCGTGCGTGAGCGGGTGTCGCAGCGACGAACGACCCGACGCCGCGGCGGGTTTCGAGGACGTCGGCGCGCTCGAGCTCGGCGTAGACGCGGGCGACGGTGTTGGCGTTGATCTGGAGCTCGACGGCGAGCTCGCGCACGGTGGGCAGCTGGTCGCCTGGCCGGAGACGGCCGGCGGCGATGGCGGCGCGCAGCGCGCGTTCGAGCTGCGCGTAGAGCGGGGTGGCGTCGCGCGGATCGATCGAGACCAGAGCCACTGAATTATTATACTAGTTTTTTAGTACAATTCAACCAACAAAAACCCCGGGTCGCAAACCCGGGGTTTTCTGAAAGCCGGCTGCGGGCGTTCGGGCTCGTGCCCGCTCGACCGCCAGCGGCGCGCGCTACTTCTTGGCCATCTTCAGCGAGTCGGCCATGATCATCATCTTGCCGTCTTTCTCGCTGACGTCGCCCGTGATTTCCACGGTGTGCGACATGTGGGCCACCATCTTGGCGTTCTTGTCGGCGGCCAGATCGCCCATCACTTCGTACATCTTGCCGTCTGCGGTGACGAGCGCCACCGTCTGCCCCTTCTTCGCACAGGTGACCGCGCATTCCTTGTGCGCCTCGCCCATGTTCTTGTGATCCTTCGTGTAGCAGGTCTGGTCCACGAGCTCGCCCTTGATCGTTTCGGTCTTCGCGAACGCGGGAACACCGAGAGCCACGACGAACGCCGCGACCGACATACCGGCAAAGAACTTACGCATGCTGAAGCCTCCTGTAGAAGAACCTGGGGAAATAAGCCTCCCGCTTATATCCCTTCGCGCTGGATGGTGTCAACATCCGGCCGATTAGATGCTGGTCACTGCAATTTCGGTTCACGTCCGTCCTTATGATTATCTACGGCCAACACTGCCGAACGGATTCCCCTATACTCCTCCAGTCCGAGGTGAGCCGTCCATGAAGCACATCCTGACCGTCGCCTGCCTTGCCGCGTTGGCTGTTGCCGGGCCGCAGGCCCAGGCGCCGATCGCGCTGCCCCACATCGCGCCGACGGTGGACCAGATCCTGTCGCTGAAACGCGCGGGATCGCCCGAGATTTCGCCGGATGGCCAGCACGTGGCGTACACGATGCGCGTGACCAACTGGGACGACAACGCGTACGAAACGGAAATCTGGATCGCTGACGTTCGGAACGGGACAACACGTCAGCTGACCGCCGGCAAGAAATCGAGCTCGGCGCCGGCGTGGTCGCCGGACGGCGCGAAGCTCGCCTTCGTGTCCGATCGCACGGACAAGCGGCAGATCTACCTCATCAACCCGCAGGCGGGAGAAGCTGAGGCGTTGACCGCGGTCGAAGACGGCGTCAGCGCCTTCGCCTGGTCGCCTGACGGGACGCGGATCGCTTACACGGCCACCGAGGCGAAGCTGCAGCGGGTGAAGGACCGCGAGAAGAGATACGGCGAATTCGAGGTGGTCGATCAGGACGCGCGCATGACGCACCTCTTCGTCGTCGATCTGGCGACGCATACGACGCGGACGCTCACCACCGAGGCGTTCGTCGTCGGCAGCTTCGAGTGGTCGCCCGATGGGCGCGCCATCGCGTTCGACCATGTCGTCAACAGCGACCCTGCCAATTCCGGCACCGCCGACATCGCCATCGTCACCGCCGCCGATGGAACAGTGCGCGAGCTGGTCTCGCAGGAGGGTCCGGACCGTCATCCCGTGTGGTCGCCGGACGGATCGCAGATCGCGTTTCAGTCGGCGATGGCGAATCCGGCATACATGTACACCAACGCGGTGATCGCGACGGTGCCCGCCTCCGGTGGCACCCCGGCTGTGCTCACCGCGGCGTTCGACGAGGATCCGTCCATCGTCGCGTGGAAGCCGGGAGGGCTGTATTTCGCGGCGTCCGAGCGTACCTGGTCGCACCTGTATCGTCTGGATCCGGCGTCGAGGGCAATCACGAAGCTCGCGCCGACGCCGCAGGCAGTGGACTCGAGCTTTTCGCTCTCGAAGGACGGGTCGGCCGTCGCCTTCCTTCGCGCGGACGCGACGAGCATGGCCGATGTCTTCGTCGCCCCGGTGGCGATGACGTCGCCGAAGAAGCTGACCGACGTGAGTGCGCAGGCCGCCGCCTGGGTGACGTCCTCGCTCGAGATCGTTTCGTGGAAGAGCCAGGACGGCACGACGATCGAAGGCGTGCTGCACAAGCCGGCGGACTTCAATGCCTCGCGCAAATATCCGCTGCTGGTGGTGATTCATGGCGGACCGACCGGCGTCTCGCGCGCGGTGCCGTTCACCAGCGC
The DNA here is from genome assembly GCA_036268855.1 of Vicinamibacterales bacterium. Lineage (GTDB taxonomy): Bacteria > Acidobacteriota > Vicinamibacteria > Vicinamibacterales > CAVVIG01 > DATATJ01. The sequence continues at coordinate 85,313 of DATATJ010000173.1, read as the reverse complement.
GACCTATCCGATCGACGTCTGGGTGCCGCGCGGCGTGCTGGTCCTCGAGCCAAACTATCGCGGCAGCGCCGGCTACGGCGAGAAATTCCGCGCGCTCAACGTGCGGAATCTCGGAATCGGCGACGCCTGGGACGTGCTGTCGGGTATCGACGCGCTGATTGCAAAAGGCTTCGTCGATCCCGTGCGTGTCGGCACGATGGGCTGGAGCCAGGGCGGTTACATCTCGGCGTTCCTTGCGACGCACGACAGCACGCGATTCAAGGCGATCTCGGTCGGCGCCGGCATCTCCGACTGGATGACCTACTACGTGAGCACCGACATCCACCCGTTCACGCGTCAGTACTTGAAGAGCACGCCGTGGGACGACCCGGCGATCTACGCGAAGACGTCGCCGATCACCTACATCAAGCAGGCGAAGACGCCGACATTGATTCAGCACGGCGCCGCCGATCAGCGCGTGCCGCTGCCCGATGCGTTCGAGCTGTACCAAGGTCTGCAGGACCAGCACGTGCCCGTGAAGCTGATCGTGTATCAGGGCTTCGGCGGCATCGGCCACGGCCCATCCAAGCCCAAGAGCCATCGGGCGACGATGGACCACAACGTCGAGTGGTTCGACCAGTACCTGTTCCAGCCGGCGGCGAAATCGTCCACCGCTGGCCGCTGATGGCGCTTCGGAAGTAGCGCGAAGGCTTCAGGCGAGCGCGGCGACGCTAGCGTTCGAGCATCGCGCGGGTCGCCTTCAACCGCTCTTCCAGACCGCTCCGGGCACGCCGTTCGGCAATCGATCGGCGCAGCCCGCTGAAGAACCCGGTGAGGGCGCTGGCGCGCGTGCGATTCACGTACACCAGATCGAACGCGCGGGCCGGCTCCGGCGCATCGTGGGCGATCGTCAGCGAGAGCGACGCGTCGATGTAGCGCGTCGAGTACACGTCCTTCGACGCCACGACGCAGAGCGCGGGCTCCGGGCAGACGATCGTCATGTGCGTCACGGTGATGAACGGGTCGAATCCGAACTTCTCCTTCGACCAGTACAGCACTTCCTGAGCGCCGGCGAGCCTCGCGGCGGGAAACTCGCGCAGATGATCGCGCAGGCCCGGCACCAGGTCGTCGAGGGCGCGCTCGTGCGACAGCAGATCGGCGAACGCATCGAGCGGCCGAATCGGACGCTCGCCATCGTCGTACTGCGTGAAGCGCCCGGGCCGGCCCGACACATACGCCGAGACCTGCTCGAAGATCAGGTGCTTCAATAGCGCGGCGCCCCGCGCCTGTGCGTCCGCGGCGTTCGGATCGATGGCGGCGAAGCGCCCGATCGCGTCCGCAGGCAGGCGCACGTCGCAATCGTGGACGCGGCAGTCGCTCGCATCGAAGTCTTCGGCGTCGACGGTGAGCGCCGCGAGATCCGCCTCTACCGGCGGCGTGCTGAACGTGCCGATCTGCAGCACATCCGGTCCCCGCTTGAACGTGGCGACATCGCGCACCCGATCGAGCAGGCGCGATTTGGACGTGTTCACGCGCGTGGCGCCGGCCACGCCGATCTCTCCGGGGCTGCTCGCTTTCAGCGAGTGCCGCACCGTTCGTCCGCGCTCCAGGTCGGCCAGCTCGCCAGCTGAAAATTGCAGGTCGCGCGTCAGGATCGTCTGAAGCTTCGCCGCGGGGTCCGCCGCTCGCGGCGTCGCGGCCGCTGCCCCGCACAGCAGCGCGACCGCTGCGCGTCTACGCCAGGTCATCTCCTGAACGTAACAGCGCCCGCCTTCGCCAGCACGTCAAAGTATTCGGCGACCGCCTTCAGCTCGACCGGACCGAGCTCTGCGCTGACGGCATCGCGGATCTCGCCGACGGTGCGGACGCCGTCGATGAAGTTGACGAGCTCGTAGGTGACGTCGTCGCTGCCCGGCACGCGCGCGATCGCCACCTTCCCCGCGTCTGGCCCGGCGTTGGCGATCACCCAGTCGCCTTCCGGCGCCAACGGACCTTTGATCGATCCGTTCCGCACAGGCACGCGCGGATCGCTCGACGGCAAGTGGAAGCCCGCCGACTGCACGCGCTGCGCCTCCGCTCCCGGAAGAAACGTGAGCAGCAAGCCCTTCCCCGTCTCGGCCAGCGACGCACTCAATGTCGCCACGCGCGGAGGCGCGCCTCCCGCCACGAACCGCGACACGGACGCCAGCCGCCGCTGCTCGCGCAGCACGCCCTGCGCGACGATGTTGGTCGCCTCGCGCGTCTGCGTGGCATCCGCCGCCAGCGCCACGGCGCGGCGTCCGTCCTCGGCAAGCCGCTGCTGGGCGTTCGCGTAGCTCAAGGCGATGAGCGACGCTCCGCGATCCGGCATCGTCGCCAGGTAGTAGCCACTGGCGGCGGCGATGAACGCCGAGCGCTTGATCTTGGTCGGCTCGATGTTGTCCGGGAGATCCTTGTTCGTGTGGATGTAGATGTCCGGGTGATCGCGCAGGTAGATCGACGGAATCGCGAAGCCCCCCTCCTGGTAGATCCAGTGATCGCTGCCGCTCTCGTACGGCGTAATGTCGGCCCAGAACGCATCTTTGGAGCCAGACTGCGATCGAATCGCGTGCGTCATGTCGCCGTCGCCCGCCGCGCGGAACGCGCCGTCGATCACGTATCGCCCGAACACTTCCTCCACGTCGTCGGTGACCGTCGCGATCGACCACGGGGATCGTGTGACGTGGAGAACCGATTTGGTGATGAACGGATCGCCGCCCACCATGTCCAGGTGCACCGCTGCGCGGATGCGGCCGGCGATCTCCGGATACTTCGTCAGGTAGGCGATCGTCCCCGTCATTTCCGACGGCCAGATGAAGCGGATCGTCCGCGCGGGCGGCGGGATGCGCTTCGCGTCGATCAGTGTCTGCAACGTCCGCGCGATCTCGAGGTTCGCCGAGCATCCGCTCGCGTTGTCGTTCGCCCCCGGTTTCTGGTGATCGAGGTGGCAGCTGAAGACGATGTCGCCTGCGGCGGGGTCGGAGCCGGGAATCGTCGCCACGAGCGTCTCGTACGGCGACGCATCGTCGTTGTGCGCCTTGACGACGGCGTGCAGCGTGATGTGCTCGCCGCGGGCAAGCCGCTGCTGAAGAGCGCGTGCGTCGCGCAGCGAGATCATGATCGCGAAGGTGTTCCTCCGCCCCCGCGCATCCAGGTGACCCCAGCGAATCAGGTCCTGGTCGTCGCGCCACCAGGCGCTCGGCTGATTCGAGTTGTAGCTGACGAGCCCCTTGGCGCCGCGCTCCTCCACCGCCAGCCGATGGCACACGCCAGGCGTGGCATCGCACAGTACCAGCTTGCCGCGCACGTCTTTGCCCTCGTAGTCGGCGGCCCGGGCGCCGCTACCCGCGTCCACGAGCTCTGCCGTGACATCGCCGCTCTCGCTGTTGTCCGCCACCGCCAGCCGCACGTCGTCGAACGAGATGATGCGCCGCGGCTGCGGCTGCACTTCATCGAGCGTGCCCCCGTCGACGCGCCAGCCGCGGTTGCCGTGGAGCGTGCCGAACCAGGTTTCGCCGTCGCCCGGAAACGTCTCGATGTGGACGTCGTGGAGGCCAAACGTCTTGGCCCGGCCCATCACATATTCGATCGCTTCGTGAAAGCCCGGAGACGCCGGAACCCGATGCATCTGCGCCAGGTGCGACACATGGTCCTTTGCCGCCACGCCCGACAGCTCTTGATCGAGCGCGTCGAGCACCGCGCGATCGAGCAGGGTCTCGGCCGGGAGCGTCGGAGCCCGCTGCGCCCCGAGCGGCGCAATGACCGCGACCGCGACTGCGGCGATCACACCGGCCTGGCAGGCGCGTGCAAGCGTGAGGCGCCGTCTGATTCCGGGCGAGCACACGAGCCTCTCGGTCGAGAAAGATGGGCGCATGGCCGCAGTGTAGCCGAGCGCCGCGCCTTCTAGACGATAATCACGCCCGATGACGACACGGTCGCAGCTCACACGAAATCAGGTACGCGGGTTCTGGGCGGCGTGGGCCGGCTGGGCGCTCGACGGCATGGACTCCTTCATCTACGCGCTGGTCCTCGCCCCGGCGCTCACCGAGCTGCTGCCGAAGTCCGGGCTGGCGGCGACGCCAGGCAACATCGGCTACTACGGCAGCGTCCTGTTCGCCCTGTTCCTCGTCGGCTGGGGCCTCTCGATGGTGTGGGGACCGATCGCCGATCGCTTCGGCCGCGTCCGCACGCTGACGTTCACGATCCTCTGCTACTCGCTGTTCACGTTCCTGTGTGCCGTGGTCTCCACCGTCTGGCAGCTGGCCGTGCTGCGCCTGTTCGCCGGCATCGGCATCGGCGGCGAATGGTCGATGGGCGGCACCTTCGTCGCCGAGGAATGGCCGGAAGATCGCCGCGCCGCCGGCGCCGGCTACATGCACACCGGCTACTATTTCGGCTTTTTCCTCGCCGCGATCGCCAACTACGTCGTCGGCGCCCGGTACGGCTGGCGCGTGATGTTCGCCATCGGGGGCGCTCCGGCGCTGCTCGTCACCTTCATTCGGTACGGCGTGCACGAATCGGCCGCATGGCGGACGCGCGTCGAGGAGCGGCGGCAGCGGCCGACGATGGGCGCGGCGTTCATGGCGTTGTTCTCGCCGCGATATGCGCGGCGGACCGTGCTGAACTCCGTGTACCTGCTCGTCTCGATCGTCGGTCTCTGGGCTGGATCGGTGTACGTGCCGACCTCGGTCACGCAGCTCGCCCTGCGCGGCGGGCGGTCGGCTCCGGACGCCGCGAGGCTCGCGTCGTATGGCACGATCGTCCTCTCGATTGGCACGATCCTCGGCTGCGTGGTGCTGCCGCCGATCGCCGAATCGGTTGGCCGGCGCGTGACGCTCGGCCTGTACTTCGTCCTGATGTTCGTGTCGATCGCGCTCGGCTTCGGCTACGTCTTCTATCTCGACGCCAACGCGCTGTCGTGGTTCATGGTCTGCCTGTTTTTCCTCGGCGTCGGCGGGGCGAACTTCGCGATGTACACGCTGTGGCTGCCGGAGCAGTACTCGACCGAGTGCCGGGCGAGCGCGTTCGCGTTCGCGACGTCGGTCGGCCGCTTTGCGGGAGCGGGCATCACGTTTCTGGTCGGCGCGGGCGTGGCGTACTACCACACGATCGGTACGCCGGTCGCCTTCACGTCGATCGCGTTCCTGATCGGCCTGGCGCTGCTGCCATTCGGCGAAGAAACACGAGGGCAGGCGCTGCCGGCCTAGTTGACGCGGCCGAACGTGTACAGGTAGGCTCTTCAGCGACATGTTTCCGCGCCACCATCACGTGCTCCACCATTTCAGCCGCGGCTGCGAGCCGGCGGAGTTGCACGCAATCTAGGGTCTGACGCGAAACCCGAACGACCAGCAACCCCGCCCCGGATGGCGGGGTTTTTTATTTTATGGACTATTCAAAGCTCGACGGCTTGATTCCCGCCGTGATTCAGGACGCAGACACCAGCGAGGTCCTGATGGTCGGCTTCATGAACGAGGTGGCGCTCGCCGAGACGCGGCGCACCGGCTTCGCGACCTTTTTCAGCCGCACGCGCAACACGCTGTGGACGAAGGGCGAGACCTCGGGCAACAGGCTCGAAGTGATCGAGGCGCTCGTCGATTGCGACGAAGATACCGTGCTGCTCAAGGTGAAGCGGCATGGCGACGGGAATGTCTGTCACACCGGGCAGCGCACGTGTTTCTATCGAGCGCTCGAGGACACCAACTAGCGGCCACTTCGGTGGTGGAGAGCGTTCGTCACGCATGAAACTCAAGCTCGGCATCCCGAAAGGCTCGCTGCAGGAGGCGACCGTCCATCTGTTCGCACGCGCCGGGTTCAACATCTACGTGAGCTCGCGCTCGTATTTCCCCGCCATCGACGACCCCGAGGTCGAGTGCATGCTGATTCGCGCACAGGAGATGGCGCGCTACGTCTCCGATGGCGTGCTCGATGCGGGGCTCACCGGCCAGGACTGGATTGCCGAGCACGAACTGGGCGACGGCCGCACGGGGGTACTCACGAGCGTTGCCGATCTGGTGTACGCGAAGCAGAGCTTCGGCAAGGTGCGCTGGGTGCTCGCCGCCCCGGAAGACTCGCCGATCCGCTCGGCGGCTGATCTCGACGGCAAAACGGTGGCGACCGAGCTCGTACGGGTCGCGAAGGCGTACTTCGCATCGCACGGCGTGGGCGTCAACGTGGAGTTCTCCTGGGGCGCGACCGAAGTGAAGCCGCCGACGCTCGCCGATGCCATCGTGGAGGTGACCGAAACGGGCTCGTCGCTGCGCGCCAACCGCCTGCGCATCCTGGACACGGTGATGGAGTCGAACACCCAGCTGGTGGCCAATCACGATGCGCTGGCCGACGAGTGGAAGCGCACGAAGATCGAGAACATCGCGCTGCTGCTCAAGGCCGCCATCGAAGCGCAGGGACGCGTCGGTATGATGCTGAACGTCCGCCGGGCCGACCTGGCGAACGTCCTCGCCCTGCTCCCGGCGCTGCAGCGGCCGACGATTTCGGCGCTCAGCGACGAGGAATGGGTGGCCGTCAACACGATCATCGAGGAACGGACCGTCCGCGATCTGATTCCGCGGCTCAAGGCGGCGCAGGCCGAGGGCATCGTCGAATACCCGCTGAACAAGATTGTGCTGTAGCGGCGGCGTGGGGCCGACGGAACCGCGGGCAGGCAGGCAGACAGGCTGAATGTGAAGATCATCGAGGCGAACAATCGACGCGCGATTGCCGATCTCCTGGCGCACGGCGCCGACGTGGACCGCACGTTCGAGCGGCGCGTCCGCGGCATCGTGGACCGCGTGCGCGTCGGCGGCGACGCGGCGCTGGCCGGATTCGCCCAGCGCTTCGACAACGTGACACCGCCGCTCGAGGTGACGCAAGCGGAGATGCGGCAGCAGGCGTCGCTGGCGGGGGCCGAAGTCTGCCGCGCGCTGCGCACGGCCGCGCGGAATATCGCGCGCGTGGCGGCGCGCCAGATGCCGAAGCACTTCGACCTGCCGATCGCGCCGGGGGTGACCGTCGAGCAGCGCATCGAGCCGATCGCCAGCGTCGGCTGCTACGTGCCGGGCGGACGGTTTCCGCTGCCCTCGTCTTTGCTGATGACGGTCGTCCCCGCGCGTGTGGCCGGCGTGCGCGACATCGTCGTCGTCTGCCCCCGGCCGGAGCCGGCCGTGATGGCGGCCGCCCTCGAGGCGGGAGTGTCGCGGCTCTTCCGTGTGGGAGGCGCGCACGCGATCGCGGCGCTGGCCTACGGCACGGCCACCGTGCCGCGGGTGGATAAAATCGTCGGCCCCGGCAACCGCTACGTCGCCGTCGCCAAGGCGATCGTCGCCGCCGACTGCGCGATCGACTTCTACGCCGGGCCGACCGAAATCGTCGTCGTGGCGGGCGCCGGCCGCGCCAGCTGGATCGCCGCGGATCTGGCCGCGCAGGCCGAGCACGATCCCGACGCGCGCGCGGTGTTCATCACGTGGAACCGGTCGCTGGCGACGCGCGTGGCGGAGGCGGTGGCGTCGCACGACCGCGGCGAGATCGCCGAACGCTCGCTCGCCGCCCACGGCGCGATCGTCGTCACCGGCACGGCAGACGAAGCGATGGCGCTCGCCAACCGCATGGCGCCGGAGCATCTCGTCGTCGATCGCGAAACGCTGACGCGGCGTCCGCTCACTGCCGGATCGGTGTTCGTGGGCCCGTTCAGCGCGCAGGCCGCCGGCGACTACGCGATCGGCTCGAACCACGTGCTGCCGACAGGGGGCGCCGCGCGGTTTCGCGGCGGGCTCGGCGCCGCCGACTTCGTGCGCGTGATGTCCGTGCAGCGCGTGACGCGCACGGGCCTGGCGCGCCTCGCGCCAACGATCCTCCCGCTCGCGCGCGCCGAAGGGCTCGCCGCGCACGCGGAATCGATCGAGATCCGGATGCAGCCCTCAACAACCGTTCGGTCCCAGCCATGACGCAATATCAGAAACCCGCTGAGCTCTACGACGGCCTCCGCCTCCACCAGAACGAAAACACCGGGGGCTGCTCGCCCAAGGTGATCGAGGCGCTCGCACGCCTGCGGCCGGATCAAATCGGCTTCTATCCGCCGTACGCGGCGGCCACCGAGATGATCGCGCGCCACTTCGGCGTGGACGCGGATCGCCTCGCGCTGACCAACGGCCTCGACGAGGGCATCATGGCGCTGGCCGTGTCGTACCTCCGGCCCTCGAGGAACGGCCCGGTACCCGAAGCCATCGTGCCCGAACCGGCCTTCGAGATTTACCGGTTCGACACCGCCGTGGCGGGCGGACGGCTCGTGCAGATTCCGCCGCGGCCGGAGTTCCGCTTTCCGCTCGACCAGGTGCTGGCCGCGATCACGCCGAACACGCGCGTCGTCTTCCTGACGAATCCGAACAACCCCACCGGCGTGATGATGCCGCTCGACGCGATCCACACGATCGCCACCCGTCTGCCGAAAGAGGCGGTCGTCTTCGTGGACGAAGCGTATGCGGAGTTTTCTGGCGTCACGTTCCTGCCGCAGCTCGCGTCGCATCCCAACGTGATCGTCGGGCGCACCTTCTCAAAGGCGTACGGCCTGGCGGGCCTGCGCATCGGCTGCCTGGTGGGCGCGCCGGCCGCGCTCGATCCGATCCGGCACGCCATTCCGGTCTACAGCGTCAACATCGCCGCGGTCGCGGCGGTGCAGGCCGCACTCGCCGATACGGAATTTCTCGCTCAGTACCTCGAGCAAGTGAAAGCGTCCAAGGCGTTGATGTACGCGGCGTGCGATCGGCTCGGGCTCCGATACTGGACCAGCGGCTCGAACTTCGTGCTCGTGCACGCTGGCGATCGGACCGCCGACCTCGTGGAAGGCGCCCGGGCGCGCGGCGTCTACATCCGCGATCGCTCGACGGAGCCCGGCTGCGACGGCTGCATCCGCATCGGCACCGGCATCGTCTCGCACACGCAGCGCTGCATCGCCGCGATGGACGAGGTGCTGTGCGCCGCGCGGTGATCGATCGGCGGACGACCGAGACGCAGATCGCGCTGACGATCCGGCTCGACGGCACCGGCCGCTACGACGTCCGCACGGGCATCCGGTTTCTCGACCACATGCTCGAGCTATTCGCCCGCCACGGAGCGTTCGACCTCGTGGTGCAGGCGGCAGGTGATCTCGACGTCGATCAGCACCATACCGTGGAGGATCTCGGCATCGCGCTCGGCGAAGGCGTCTCGGCAGCGCTCGGCACGCGGCGCGGCATCAACCGGGCGGGCTACTTCCTGATGCCGATGGACGAGACGCTCGCGATTGCGGCGGTGGACCTCGGCGGCCGCCCGCACGCGGTCGTCGATCTGAAGGTCCGCGCGGCGCGCGTCGGCGATCTGCAGACCGAGCTGGTGCACGACTTCTTCGAGGGCTTCGCGATCGGCGCCCGGGCGAATGTACACGTCAAGGTGATGTACGGGCGATCGAGCCATCATCGAATCGAAGCGGTGTTCAAGGCCTTCGCGCGCGCGCTTCGCGTCGCCTGCGCGCGGGACAAACGGCTCGCGAAGATGCTCCCGTCCACCAAGGGCCTGTTGTGATTGCGCTGATCGACTACGGCGCGGGCAATCTGACGTCGGTGCGCAAGGCGTTCGCCGCCATCGGCGCGGACGTGCTCGTGCCGTCGGACCCGGCGGATCTCGAGCAGGCGACGGCGATCGTCGTACCGGGCGTCGGCAACTTCGAAGCCACGCGCGCGCTCCAGGGGGCCTGGACCGAGGCGATTGTGGCCCGCCTCGGCGAAGGGCGGCCGATCCTCGGCATCTGCCTCGGGATGCAGTGGCTGTTCGAGGGGAGTGAAGAAGCGCCCGACCTTCCCGGCCTCGGACTGCTGGGCGGCTCGTGCATCCGGCTGCCGTCGGCCGGCGTGAAGATTCCGCACGTAGGATGGAACTCGCTCAATCTGCGGTTGGAGACCTCCATCGTGGACGGCGTCCCCCAGGACACGCAGATGTACTTCACGCACAGTTACGCCGCGCCCGTGACCGGCGACACCGTCGCGGTCACGGTACACGGCGAGCCGTTTGCGGCTGTCGTGCAGCGCGGCCAGGTCGCGGGCGTGCAGTTCCATCCGGAAAAGTCGGGCGAGGCCGGCCTCCGCATCCTGCGCAACTTCGTGCAGCTCGCTGGCTGACGTGCCGCAACAGGGACCCAGGCGCCGCGGAGCTTCCGATGCTGTCTAAGCGCATCATCGCCTGCCTCGACGTGCGCGACGGCCACGTCGTCAAGGGCGTGAACTTCGAGGGGCTGCGCACGGCGGGAGATCCGGCGGCCCTGGCGCGCCGCTACAACGACGAAGGGATCGACGAGCTCGTCATCCTGGACGTGACCGCGACCCTCGAGGGGCGCCGCGCCATGGCCGAGACGATTCGCGCTGTGGCGCGCGAGCTGTTCATCCCGCTCACGGTCGGCGGAGGCATTCGCACCGAGGATGATGCGGCGACCGCGTTCGACGCGGGAGCCGACAAGGTGAGCCTCAACACCGCGGCGCTCGAGCGCCCGGCGCTGATTACCGCGCTGGCCAGGCGCTACGGCAGTCAAGCGGTGATCGTCGCCATCGATGCGAAACGGCCGGCGCACGCGATGGCAGGCCGTGACGAAGAGCGCTTCCTCGTGTACTCGCGCAGCGGCCAGGCCGGCACAGGTCGCGACGCGACGGAGTGGGCCCGAGATGCCGAGGCGCATGGCGCCGGAGAAGTCCTGCTCACGTCGATCGATCGCGACGGCACCAAGGCGGGCTTCGACGAGGTGATGACGGCGGCTGTGAGCGCAGCTGTCTCGATTCCCGTCATTGCCTCCGGCGGCGCGGGAGGGTTCGACCACTTCGTCGACGTGTTTACCGCCGGCCGCGCCGACGCGGCGCTCGCCGCCTCGATTTTCCACTATGCCGAGACGAGCGTGCGATCGCTGAAGCAGTACCTGCGGCAGCGCGGCATTCCCGTGCGTCTTTAACCACGAAGTCACGAAGCTCACGAAGGAATCGCGTACAAGAATCGTTTCGTGCCTTCGTGTCCTTCATGGTTCGCACATGATCGTTGGATAACGAGATGCTGATTCCGTCAATCGATCTTCAGAGCGGCGCCGTCGTGCAGCTCGTCCAGGGCGAGCGGCTGGCGATCAGGGACGCGGATGTTCATCGCTGGGTGCGGCGCTTCGCGCGGTTTCCCAAGGTGCAGGTGATCGACCTCGACGCGGCGATGGGCGCGGGCGACAATCTCCCGCTCGTTCGCGAGATCGCAGCTGCCTTGTCGTGCCGCGTCGGCGGTGGCATCCGCACGTTCGCGCGCGCGCGGGACGTGCTGGCAGCCGGCGCGCAGCAGATCATCGCGGGGTCCGCGCTCTTCAAAGACGGCCAGCCCGATCTGACGTTCGCGAAAGGACTCGCCGATGCCGTCGGCGGCGACCGCGTGATCGCCGCGGTCGACAGCCGCGGCGGCCGCGTCGTGATCCACGGCTGGAAGACGCAACTGTCGCTGACCGCTGTCGAGGCCGTCCGCGCCCTGGAGCCGTACTGCGGCGAGTTTCTCTACACGCACGTGGACGCCGAGGGGCTCATGGGCGGGACGAACCTGGCGGCGATTCTGGCCGTTCGCGACGCGACCACGCGCCGGGTGACCGCCGCCGGCGGCATCACCACCCAGCAGGAAATCGACGATCTCGACGCTCGCGGCGTGGACGCCGTCGTCGGCATGGCGATCTATACCGGAGCCTTGAAGCTCGACACCCCTGATTGACGTCTGGCGAACTCTTTGCCGGGCCTTCCCGTCAAAGAGGCCATGCGGTACCTGGCCTTTGCCGTCGCTGTCGCCGCCGTCACGACGCTGAGCGCTCCCGCGGCGCGCGCCGCTGACGAGACCGAGCACATCAGCCGGACCGTTGCGCTCGAGGCGGGCGGCACGCTGCGGCTCAAGAGCTTTTCTGGCCGCGTGACCATCAGGGCCGCCGATCGGCGCGACGTGGCAATCGACGCCGTCCGCCGGGGGCCGCGCGACCGGCTCGACGCGATCAAGCTCGACATCCACACCGAAGGGTCGAATGTGGTCGTCGACGCGAACCATCGGGAGCGCTCGTGGTACGAGTTCTCCGGGCGCAACAACGTCGTCGAAACCGACTTCGACATCCAGGTGCCGCGGCACGCGAACCTCGACATCTCCGTGTTCAGCGCGCCGGTCAATATCAGCGCAGTCGAAGGCACGCAGAAGATCCACAGTTTTTCGGCGCGCCTGGAGACGACCGATGCCGCAGGCTCGATCGAGGCGCACTCCTTCAGTGGAGCCATCGCCATTCGCGAGCACCGCTGGCAGCCCGACCAGCGGATCGACGTCAACACGTTCAGCGGCAATGTCGAGGTCGCGGTTCCCGCCTCGGCTCAGGCGGATGTGGCCTTCAACTCCTTCAGCGGGCAGCTGAATTCCGACCTGCCGCTCACGTTCAACAGCAGCAGCCGGCGAAGTGTCCGCGCGACGCTCGGCACGCGTGGATCGGGGTCGGGGGAGCTGCGCGTCAAGACGTTCAGCGGGAGTCTTAGGATTTCTCAGTAGGGAACCTGGGACCCAGCTCAACCTGCCGGTCAGGGCAACATCCGCTCCAACCTCTTGATACAATAAGTAGTTGCGTCCGGCGTAGCGTGGCGCACTATATACCGTGAGCCCTACTGCTCTTCAGGCCGACCCCGAGGTGCGCCCCGACACGGCGGCGCCGGCCTCAGCCGAGCGCGTCAGCGCCGACGGGAAATTTCTGCGCCTTGGCGACGCGCGCTTTCTCGTCAAGGGCGTGACGTACGGGACCTTCGCGCCCGACGCGGACGGCTATCAGTTTCCGTCGCCGCCCCAGATCGCCGAAGACTTCCGCCTCATGGCGGGCCTCGGCATCAACACCGTTCGCACGTACACGGCGCCGCGCCACGACCTGCTGGACGAGGCCGCGAAGCACGGGCTGCGTGTGATGGTCGGCCTGCCGTGGTCGCAGCACGTCGCGTTCCTCGACGACCGCCGCCTGCAGCAGGAGATCCGCCGCGACGTCACCGAGCGGGTCCGCGCGCTGGGCGACCACCCGGCGATCCTGATGTTCGCGCTGGGCAACGAGATTCCGCCGGGCGTGGTTCGCTGGCATGGCAGCGTGCGGGTCGAGCGTTTCATCCGCGGGCTGTACGAAGACGCGAAAGGCGCGCTGCCGCAGAGTCTGTTCACGTACGTCAATTTCCCTCCGACCGAGTTTCTGGATCTCTCGTTCCTGGACGTCTGCGCCTTCAACGTCTATCTCCATCGCGAGTCGGAGCTGCGCGCGTATCTCGCGCGCCTCCAGCATGTCGCCGCGCACAAGCCGCTCCTGCTGGCGGAGGCGGGCGCCGACTCGATCCGCGAGGGCGAGGACGGACAGGCCGCTATCACCTCGATGCACATCCGTGCGGCGTTCGAGGAAGGCGCGTGCGGCGCCGTCGCGTTCGCGTGGACCGACGCATGGTGGCGCGGCGGAAATACCGTCGAGGACTGGAACTTCGGCCTCGTGGACCGCGAGCGCCGGCTGAAGCCGGCCGCGCGCGCCGTGGCGGCCGCCTTCGCCGATGCGCCGTTTCCCGCCGGCCGGCGCGCCACCTGGCCGCGCGTCTCGGTCGTCGTCTGCGCCTACAACGCGGCGGACACGCTCGAAGACAACCTCACCTCGCTCGAGAAGCTGACGTATCCCGACTACGAGATCATCCTCGTCAACGACGGCTCGAAGGATCGCACCGGCGAGATCGGGCGCGCGCATCCGCGCGTCCACGTCATCGACATCCCGAACGGCGGCCTCAGCGCGGCGCGCAACGTGGGCCTCGCGGAGGCGACCGGCGACATCGTCGCTTATACGGACGCCGATACGCGTGTGGATCGCGACTGGCTCACATTTCTGATTCAGCCGTTCCTGACGCTCGACGTGGTCGGCTCCGGCGGACCGAACGTCGTGCCGCCCGACGATCCGCCGATCGCGCAGTGCATCGCGCGCGCTCCCGGCGGCCCGACGCACGTGCTGCTCGACGACCGCATCGCCGAGCACGTGCCGGGCTGCAACATGGCGTTCCGCCGCGAGGCCCTCCTCGCCATCGGCGGCTTCAACCCCATCTATCTGCGCGCGGGCGACGATGTGGATGTGTGCTGGCGGCTGCAGGCACGCGGCTGGAAAATCGGCTTCGCCTCGTCGGCGCTGGTCTGGCACCACCATCGCTCCTCGGTGAAGGCCTACTGGCGTCAGCAGGTCGGCTACGGCGAAGGCGAAACGTGGCTGATGGCGCACCATCCCGAGAAGTTTCTCGACGGGCGCATGTTGTGGCGCGGGCGCATCTACAGTCCGCTGCCCTTCGTGCGATCGCTCTGGGGCACGCGCATCAACGCGGGCGTCTGGGGCACGGCGGCGTTTCCCTCGGTGTACCGCACCGACGTGCACCCGTTTGCATTCCTGCCGCATTCGATCCGCTGGCAGGTGCTGTCGTTCGTCCTGACGCTCACGGGCGCCGGCGTCGCGGCCACCCGCGCGCATCTCTGGGCGTCCTACCTGCTCCTGGGCTGCGGCATTCTCGGCATGGCGTTCACCATCGCGAAGAACGTTGCGTATGCGAAGCGATCGGACGTCGCCTCGCTGCCCGGCGGACGGCTCTGGTATCGCGCGATGGTCTCGTACCTCCATTTCATCCAGCCGCTTGCACGCATCCGCGGCCGCATTCGCGGAGTGCTCGCGCCGCCCGAGATCGCGCTGCCCCCGACCGAGCCGCAGACCAGCCGCATGCCGAGCCCGTCGCTGCGCGAAGCCGGGCGCGCGCTGCTGCTGCTCTCGGGCACGGTCACCGAAGATCGCTTCTGGAGCGAGACGTGGACGTCGGCCGACCGCGTCCTCACGCAGCTCACCGACTGGCTGCGCCGTTCACGGGCAGTCCGCTCGGTCGAGGTCGACGAGGGATGGTCCAACGACCGGGACGTCAGCGTCTTCGTCGGCCGCTGGGCCTGGCTCGACGTGCGTGCGCTCGTCGAAGAGCATGCCGGCGGCAAGGCGCTGGTGCGCGTCAGCACGCACCTGCGGCCCACCACCTTCGGCGTAGTCACGGCCGTCGCGCTCGGCGTGGCGCTGCTGGTCGCCGCGTTCCGCGGCTTTGCGCTGAATCAGCCGCTCGGCGCCGCGATCGCCGCGACGCTGATGCTCGTGGTCATCGCGTTCGCGTCGTGGCGGACGGCCCAGGTGACCGCGATTCTGCGCCGTGGCATCGAGCGCGTCGCGGTCGACGGCGGCATGATGGTGCTGAAGTCGGGCCCGGCGCGCGTGCCGCTGATCGCGCCGTCGATCCTGCGCGTGTACGGCCTGCGCAGCGCGATCATCTTCGTCGTGATGATTCTCGCGCTCGGCGCCGGCGCCGTGATGCTGCGCCAGGCGGCGATCGCCGAGGTCGTCATCGGCGCCAAGGCCGGCGGACCCGCGGGGCCCAACGGGCCGACCATGTCGGCGTGGCTGGACGCGCCGGGCGGCATCGTGGTCGACCTGAACGGCGATCTCTACGTCGCCGACTCCAACAACGACGTCATCGTCCGCGCCGCGGCGAACACGCTCGGCAAGGCGAGCCCGCCGGTCGCTGTGGTCGGCATCAGCCGCAAGACTGGTTTCTCTGGAGACAACGGACCGGCGCTCAAGGCGCAGCTCGACACGCCTGACGGCGTCTGCATCGCGCCTGACGGCGACCTCGTCGTCGCCGACTCGCACAACGATCGCATTCGCCGCATCGACAAGCCGACGCGCATCATCACCACCGTCGCCGGGTCGGGCGCCAACGGCTACGACGGCGACGACAAGCCGGCGACCGAAGCGGCATTGAACACGCCGAGCGCGGTCGCGTGCGCCCCGAACGGCGACATCTACATCGCGGACACCCTGAACTACCGCGTCCGCGTCGTCGATTCGCGAACGGGGCTGATTCACACCGTCGCCGGCGACGGCAAGCCTGGCGACAACAACAACGTCGGCGACTATGGTCCGGCGCCCGCCGCCCACCTCAACATGCCGGCCGACGTGCAGCTGGCGCCGAACGGCGACATCTACATCGCCGACATGCACCACCAGCGCATCCGAAAGGTGAATCCGCTGTCGCACCTGATCATGACGGTCGCCGGCAGCGGCACGTTCGGGCCGGGCGGCGACGACGGTCCGGCGATTGCTGCGAACCTCGCCGGCCCGGCCGGAATCGCCATCGTGCCGGAGTCGGGAGGCGCGGTCACCATTTTCATCGCCGACTACTACAACGGGCAGGTGCGCGCCGTTGGGCCCGACGGCATCATGCGCAACGTCAGCGACGAGGGGCGCGTGGCGTTCGGCGCGCCGTCGCGCGTCGCGTTCGCCGCGAGCGGGCCGCGGCGGGGCTGGTTGTACGTCACCGATTCGAGCAACGACAACGTGGTCGCCGTCAACATCCCCAAGACGTCGTCCGGCCCGATTCTGGTCCCGCGGCCGTTCGTGCCGGTCCCGTTGAAGAGGCCCGGCGCATGACCGAGCCGGCTCAGCAACCGCTCCTGCCGTGGACGCTGTCGTTCCTGCGCCCGTACCGCCGCAGTGTCGGACTGCTCGCCGTGCTGCTCGCGTCGGAGATCGGCCTCGGTGCGCTGCAGCCGTGGCCTCTGGCCGTCGTGATCGACTACGTGCTCGGCACCAAAGCGTTTCCCGGACGCCTCGCGGTCTGGGTGAACGATCTCACGCAGGGCAACCGGACCAGCCTGCTCGTCCTCGTGGTGGTGGGCGGCGTGGTACTGCAGATCGTCAACCAGCTCGTGTCGGCGTACGGCACGCAGGTTCAGGTCGATACCGGTCAGCGCCTGGTGTACGACCTGCGTAAGCGCCTGTTCGAGCACCTGACGGCGCTCGGCCTGCATCATCACATCACGACGAGTACGGCCGATGCCGTGTACCGCGTCGACGTGGACGCGTACGCGATCGAGAACCTGGTGATGAGCGGCATCTTTCCGCTCGCCACATCGATCGCGGCGCTGACGGTGATGTTCGGCGTGCTGCTGTACCTCAACGTCACGATCGCGCTGCTGTCGCTCACGGTCGTGCCGTTCCTGTACTTGTGCTTGCGCTACTACACGTCCACGCTCGTCAACCGTGAAGAGCGCGTGAAGGAGCTCGAATCGAAGCTCCTGCAGCGCCTGTACGAGACGTTCGGGGCCATGCGCCTCGTCAAGAGCTTTGCGCGCGAGCCGCACGAGCTGATGCGCTACGGCGTCGCGGGCGATCGGACGATGACCGCGCGGATCGCGATCACGTGGCAGCAATCGGTCTTCGGCGTGGTCGTGAGCACCATCACCATTCTCGGCACCGCGCTCGTGCTGATCGTCGGCGGCCGGTTCGTCATGAGCGGACGGCTCACCATCGGGCAGCTCACTGTGGTCATCGGCTATCTCGCGGCGGTGTACGGGCCGCTGGCGGCCATCGCGCACACCACCGGACAACTCCAGGGTGCGCTCGCGGGCACCAAGCGGGTGCGGGCGATGTTCGCGCTCATGCCGGAAACCGCCGAGGCGCCCGACGCGATCGACGCTACGCGAATCACCGGCGAGATCACGTTCGACAACGTCGGATTCTCGTATCCCGACGGCACGCAGGTGCTGCACGACATCGCGTTCGAGGCGAAGCCCGGCCAGGTCGTGGCGCTCGTCGGGCTCACGGGCGCGGGCAAGACGACGCTCGTCAGCCTCATTCCGCGGTTCTTCACGGCCACCACCGGCCGCGTGCTGATCGACGGCGTGGACGTGCAGCGCTACCGCGTGCGCGCGCTGCGCGATCGGATCGCGATCGTGCTGCAGGATCCGGTGCTCTTTTCGGGAACCATCGCCGACAACCTGCGCTACGGGCGCCTCGACGCCACGCAGGATCAGATCGAGCAGGCGGCGCGCGCGGCGCATGCCCACGACTTCATCGTGCGGCTGCCCAAGGGCTACGAGACGGAGATCGCCGAAGCGGGCGGCGGGCTGTCGGGCGGGGAACGTCAGCGGCTGAGCGTGGCCCGCGCCATCCTGAAGGATGCGCCGATCCTGATTCTCGACGAACCGACCTCGTCGCTCGACGCGATCTCGGAGGAGATCGTCTTCGCCGCGCTGCGGCGTCTGCGCGACGGCCGCACGACGATCGTGATCGCCCATCGGCTCTCGACCGTGCGCGACGCGGATTGCATCCTCGTGCTCGACGGCGGCCGCATCGCTGCCAAGGGGCGCCACGAAGAGCTGCTGACGACGAGCAATCTGTACCGGCGCATGTGCGCCCGCCTGTCGGTCGGCAAGTCGCTCGATGATCCCGAGACGGTGGACGAGCTCATCGAGGCGGCGAAGCGGTGACATTTGAACTCTGCACTCTTAACTCTTTATGAGGATCTTGTTCGCCGGCATCATCGCGCGTTATCCCTTCGGCGGCGTGACGTGGTGCTCCCTCATGTACCTCCTGGGCCTGCGGGCGCTCGGCCACGAAGTCTTCTACATCGAGGACACGGGCGAGTGCGTGTACGATCCCGTGCTCAACACGCGGGCCACCGATCCCTCCTATGGCACGTCGTACATTCACCAGGCGCTCGATTCGTTCGGGCTCGGCGATCGCTGGTCGTTCGTCAATTACGACGGCACGTATCATGGACAAAGCGCCGACGCCGTCCGGCGCTATGCCGCGACCGCAGACCTGTTCATCAACCTGTCGGGCGGCTCGTGGTTCTGGCGCGACGAGTACGTCCGGATCCCGCGTAAGATCTTCATCGATTCGGACCCAGCGTTCACCCAGCTCGCGATCGCGAAGGCGGAGCCGTGGTATGTGGCATTCTTCAAAACCTTCGACCGCCTGTTCACGTTCGGATCGAACGTCGGAACCGCAGCGTCGACCATCCCCGTCGGGGATTTCACGTGGCGCAAGACCTGGCAGCCGATCACGCTCGATCAGTGGACGACGACGCTCACGCCGCGCGATCGCATGACGACCGTGATGACCTGGCAGATCGAGAGCTTCACCGACGTCGGCGGCAACAAGGATCAGGAGTTCGTGAAGTACATCGATCTGCCGGCGCGCACGACGCAGCCGTTCGAGCTGGCGATCAATGGTCCGCAGACGATGCTGCGCGAGCACGGCTGGGACACGGTGGCGGCCATGGGAGTCTCCCGGACGCTGTGGGACTACCGCGAATTCATTCTGCGGTCGCGCGCGGAATTCGGCGTCGCCAAGCACACGTACGTGTCCACGCGCAGCGGCTGGTTCAGCGATCGCACCGAGTGCTACCTGGCCGCTGGACGCCCTGCGCTCGTGCAGGACACCGGCTGGACAGCGCATCTGCCGTCAGACTGCGGTCTCCTCGCCTTCTCGAGCCCCGACGAAGCGCTTGCCGGCATCGATCGCCTCAACAGCGACTATCCGGCGCACGCGCGCCGCGCCGCAGAGATCGCCCGCGAGCACTTCGACGCCAACGTCGTGCTCCCGCGGCTGCTCGAGGACGCGCTGTCATGACGCCGTTGCGCATCGCGCACATCGCGCCGGTCGCCACGACGATTCCGCCGCAGAAATCGGGCTCCGTCGAGCTGATGACGTCGCTGCTCACCGAGGGGCTCGTCGCGCACGGTCACGACGTCACACTCTTCGCCACCGGCGACTCGCAGACGGACGCGAAGCTCTCCGCCACGTATCCGCACGGCTACTGGCACGACGAGAACATGTGGCCGTGGGAGCTCTACGAGATGCTGAACCTCGCCGCCGCCGTCGAGCGCGCGCGCGAATTCGACATCATCCACTACGAGGCGGCGTACTACCCGATGTCGCTGGCGTTCGCGCGGCTCTCGCCGACGCCGATCGTCCAGACCCTGCATCATTCGCCGAGCGAGGCGGAAATCAAGCTCTGGTCGCGCTATCCTGAGGCGCCATTCGTCGCCATCTCGCAAGAGCAGGGACGCCTCCTGCACGGCCTGAACGTCGTGGACATCGTGCTGCACGGCATCGACACCGCCAACTTCACGTTCCGCGAGAAACCGGACGACTACCTGCTCTTCCTCGGCCGCTTCACCGACGGCAAAGGCGTGCTGCAGGCGATCGAGATCGCGAAGCGGCTGGGCATCCGGCTGATGCTCGCGGCGGCCGAGGACGAGTACTATCGCGAGAAAGTGGCTCCGCTCGTCGACGGCACCGACGTCGTGTACTACGGCGAAGCCGACTACCCGTCGAAAGTGAAGCTGTACGGCGGGGCGCGGGCGCTGCTCTACCCAATCCAGGCGCGCGAGCCGTTCGGGCTCGTGCTGGCCGAGGCGATGGCCTGCGGGACACCGGTCGCCGCGCTCGATCGCGGCGCCGTGCGGGAAATCGTGGACGACGGCGTGACCGGCCTGGTGTTCGAGCACCTCGAAGAGATGGTGAACCAGCTGCCGCGCGTCTTCGACCTGGACCGCCGGCGCGTCCGGGACCGCGCCGTCGAGCGCTTCGGGATCGACCGGATGGTGCGGGAGTACATCGCCGTCTATCACCGCCTGGTCGAGACCCATCGTGCCGGGTGATCGCTCCCTCTCGGGCCGCACCATCCTGGCGATCTTCGCGCACCCCGACGACGAGTCGATTGCCTGCGGCGGGACGCTCGCCCGCGCAGCCAGCGCGGGCGCGCGCGTCGTCCTGATCTGCGCGACCCGCGGCGAGAAGGGATCGGTGAGCGACCCGGCGCTCGTGGCCGACGGCGATCTGGGGCGCGCACGCGTCGCGGAGCTGCGCACGGCCGCCGAAGCGCTCGGCATCAGCGACCTGATCGTCTGCCGTCATCCCGATGGCGACGTGCGGTGGGCGGACGTGCCCGAGCTGCACGGCGAAATCGTCGTCGCGCTCCGCCGGTTCCGCCCCGACGCCGTGATCACGTTCGGCGAAGACGGGCTGTACTGGCATCTCGATCACATCGGCGTGCACGAGCGCACGTACACGGCCTTGCGGTCGCTCGGCACGGAGGCCCCGCCGCTTTATTACGTCACGATGCCCAAGGGGGCGATCCGCGCGATGGTGGACGAGGCGCGCGCGAAGGGCGGCGCACCCGACGCGAGCTTCTGGGGGATCGAGCCCGACGCGTTCGGCGACTCCGCCCAACCGTGCACGCTGGTCGTCGATGTCCGGCCATGGGCCGAAGCCAAGCTCGCCGCGCTGCGCTGCCATCGAACGCAGCTCGGCGTGCGCAATCCGATCGCATGGGTGGACGTGGCCGGCATGCGCCGGTGGCTTGGCGCCGAGCACTTCCGGCGAGCCGCGACCGTCGCCGGCGGGCCGTCCGTGCTCGAATGGCTTGGGGATCCGATGCCGGCGTCGTCGTCTGAAGAGGCACGCTGATCGATGCGGCCCGATCTCCTCGACATCCTCCGCTGTCCTTTTTGCGGCGGACGCCTCGGCGTCGTCGAATCGGGCCGGGTCCATCGCCGCGGCGACGAGGTCATCGACGGCATTCTCGGCTGCCACTGCTGCGCGTACCCCGTCGTGGACGGCATTCCGGTCATCCATCTCGAGCCTTCCGCGGTGGCCGCGCGCGAGCACCTGGACGCGGGGCGCGCCGATCTGGCGCTGTTGGCGATGCTCGGGATCGAGGAAGAGGACGGCGTGCGGCGCTTCGCCGAGGTCGCGGCCTCGCCGACGGCCACCTACAAGGACATTGTCGTCGCGCTGGGTCCGCACTTCGAGGGGGGCTACTTCCTCTATCGCTTCACGGATCCGACCTATCTCGTCTCGCAGGCCGTCGTGCGGGCGGTTGCCGAAACGGTGCTGGCAGGCGGCGGACGCGCCATCGACGTCTGCGGCGGATCCGGTCACCTGACGCGCACGCTGCTCGACGTCTCGACGCCGCCGCCCGTGCTGGCCGACCTGTATTACTCGAAGGTCTGGCTCGGCCGGCGGTTCACGGCGCCCGGCTGCGCCGGCGTCTGCTGCGACGGCAACGCACCGCTGCCGTTCGCGCGCGGCGCATTTCGCGTGGCGGTCTGCTCGGATGCGTATCACTACATCTGGACGAAGCGCCTGTTCGCGTCGGAGATGATCCGGCTCACGGACACGGGCGACGCACGCCGGGCCGTCGTGATCAGCCACACGCACAACGCCCATCAGTGGAATCCGTCGGCGGGCATGCCGCTGCCGCCCGAGGCGTACCGCGATCTCTTCGAGGATTTGTCGCCTCGCCTGTTTGGCGAGACGGCGCTGCTTCGGGACGTCGTGCGGGAGGGGCCGCTGGATCTCTCGCGGCACGAGCCGCCGGAGACGTTGCACGGCGAGCTGGCGCTGACGATCGTCGCGTCCTCCTGCCCCGGCGTGTTCGCCGCGCATTCGCTTCGCCCGCCGGCTGGAGCGCGCGGCGAGTTTCGGGTCAACCCACTGTATGCGACGGCGCCAGAGGGCGGCGGCGTCCGGCTCACGCTGCGCTTTCCGTCCGAGGACTACGAGCAGGAGTACGGTGCGTGCCGCGAGTATCTGCCGGCCGACCTGACGGTTCCTCGAGCCGCGCTCGAGTCGCTGCCGGCGGGCACGCTGTCCCCCCTGCTGGCCGACCTGGTGCGGCGGCGCGTCGTGATCGACCTGCCGCTGAGGTACTACTGACACGCCGGCGGCCGCGTGGCCTCTTACGTGATATAA
This sequence comes from Vicinamibacterales bacterium, assembly GCA_036268855.1. Classification (GTDB taxonomy): domain Bacteria; phylum Acidobacteriota; class Vicinamibacteria; order Vicinamibacterales; family CAVVIG01; genus DATATJ01. Next base: position 62,689 of record DATATJ010000173.1, on the reverse strand, counting down.
CGTAATCATTACGCATGGCGCCGTAATGCAGAATCCTTTCGTCTACGGCGAGGTCGTTCCCGTGGCGGCGTTCGTCAACCGCGTCGTCGAGCTCGATCGCCTCGTCGCCGATCTCGGGGCCGGTCAGAAGATTTTCCTGATCTCACCCCGGCGGTACGGCAAGTCGTCGCTCATCCGCCACGCCCTGTCCGCGATGGCGAGGCACGGGGCGCTCACCGTCGAGGTGACCGTCAGCAGCTTCAGCTCGTACGTCGCATTCCTCGAAGGCTACGCCCGGGCCGTGATGGCCGCCGAGACCAAATGGGATCGCGCGCGCACGTGGCTCCGCGAGGCGGTCGGCTCCGCACGCGTAGAGATCCGGTACGCGCCGGACGGCTCCCCTCCGGGCGCGCTCGCCGTCTCGTTTCCCAGCGTTCGATCGGATCGCGACGTCTCCCGACTCGCGCAGGACGTCTTCGCCCTGCCGGCGCGTCTGGCCGAGGCGCGACGCCGCCAGGTGGTCGTCGCGCTCGACGAATTCCAGGCGATTGGCGGTTTCAACGGCGGCTCGGTCGAGCACGCGATGCGCGCGGCGGTGCAGCATCAGCGCGACGTCGGATACGTGTTCGCCGGCTCCGAGCCGAGCCTGATGGAGCGGATGCTCGGACCGAAACGTCCGTTCTACAAGGCCGGCCCGGTCATGCGCCTCGAGAAGATTCCCGCCGACGAGTTCGCGGCGTTCATCGACGCGCGCTTCGCGCGGTCGGGCCTGCGGCCGGAGCCTGGCTTCGGCGACGCGGTGGTCGAGCTGGCCGGCAATCTGCCCTACGACGTGCAGCGGCTCGCCCACGAAACGTGGGACCATCTGCGCGCCAGCGGCCGTCGTCGGGCGACGCTCGATGATCTGCATCGCGCGCTCCGCCGCCTGCTGACGGAACAGCAGACCATGTACGAGGCCCTCTGGCAGCGGCTGACGCTGGCGCAGCGCGCCGCGCTGCGCGCCGTCGTGCTGGAGGAGGGACGCGAGCTCCTGTCGGGCGATGCACGGACGCGCTATCGCCTCGGCGGACCATCGACGGTCCAGGCCTCGCTCGCCGCACTGGTGCGAGACGATGTGATCGCCCGCGACGCCGACCGGTACGTCGTGGTGGACTCCCTGCTGCGAGAGTGGGTGGCGAGGCGGACGTTCTGATGACGCTGCGGCGTGTCTGCTGGGGGCTGGTCGTGATGACGGCTGCGGCGGCGGTCCTTCGCGGCGCGACGCTGCCCGACCGCCGGCAGGTCATCTCTACAGGGCGGGCGCCCGGCGACCCGGCGTACTCCTCATTCTTCGGACGCGCCGTCACCGATGCCGGCACGTTCTGGTACACCGAATATCACACGCTGCGGACCGCCAAGGGCCGCACCGACATCAACACACGCTATGTCGCCGCCAGCGGCGCGCCGATCGCCGAGCTGTCGGCGGACGTCGGCAGCCGGCGATATCTGCCGACGACGCGGATGATCGATCATCGCGATAACTACCGGTACGCGATCGAGCCGCAGATCGATCGTCACGGCGTGCTCATCACCCAGCAGCTGGCACACGGCGCGGAAGAGCACCGGACGCTCGCGCTGCGCGACGATCTGATGACGTTCCAGGGCATCATGCTGTACATCATCGACCAGCGCGCCGCGCTCGAGCGTGGGCAATCGCTGTACGCGCAGTCGATCGTGCCGTCGCGGATGACGTCATACGGCGTGCGCATCTACAAGCGCGCGGTCCAGGGCAACCTGCTGACCGTCCGGCTCGAAATGAGCTCGGCGGCCTTTCGCTTCTTCTCGACGCCGAGCGACGTCACGATCGATCTCGCGTCCGGGCGCCTGCTCGAGTTCGCCGGGCCGTCCAACCTGCTGGACGACAAAGATAAGCCGGTGCGGGTGCATATTATTTATGAATACCCTTAGCGCGGTTTTCGATTCGATGTAGCGCGACGGCTTTAGCCGCGCGCCGCGCGGCGCCAGAAACGCTCGGATAAAGCCGTCGCGCTACGTCTACGCTGATGTCGAAACCGCAATAGAGGGGAAATTTGAGGATTTGGGATTTGGGGATTTGGGGATTTGGGGATTTGAGGATTTGGGCCCGATGCGTTGAAGACTAGCGCGTTGCCGCCAGCTTGCTCCGGGCCGTCCGGCGGGCGAACGCGTTGTTGAGGCTGTGCGCGTTCGAGGCGAGCACCTTCTCGTACAGCTCGCGCGCGCCGGCGGCGTCGCCCGATTTCTCCTGGGCTTGTGCCAGCAGGAACAGGACGAACGGATCCTGCTGGTCCGCCTGCCGCAGCGCGGTGACCGCGCCGGCGTAGTCCTTGAGAAACAGACCGACGTATCCCAGCAGATACGGGAGCTGAATCCGCTGCTCCTCGTTCGTGCCTTTGTCGAGCAGACGCGTCACCTCGGCGACCTGCGCGCGCGCGGTCGCCGCGTTCCCCCGCCGCGCGGCGATCCGGGCCTGCGCGTGCGCCCACCGCAGATCCGCCAGGTCGATCTGCGCGCTCGACATCGCCTTCTGGCGCCGCGTGGTCTCGTATCCGGTCTGATACCACTTGGCCGCGTTGTCGAGATCGCCCGTCTCGAGATACACCCGACCGAGCGCGTTCGCGGTCTCGGCCGCGGCGGAAAAATTGTCGGCCGCGGTCTGGCGATCGAACACCTGCCGGTAGAACGACGACGCCTCCCGCCCGTCGCCGCTGAAGGCGTAGGAGACGGCCATGGCGCTCAGCGCCTGCTCCTTGCTCTCGTCGGGCGCCAGTTGAATCGCCTTCATGAACGACTGCCGCGCCTGCCCGTACGCGCCCGTGAGATCGAGCGCGATGCCGAGCCCGTAGTGGGCGTCGTACAGATCGGGCGCGCGCATCAGTGCCTCGCGGTACGTCGCGATCGCCTCGTCCTGCTTCCCTTCGAGGTTCAACTTGCGCGCCTGCCTGACGAGCGCCGCCGGATCGGGCGCCGCGGTTTGCGCAAAGGCGAGTGACGCCCAGAGAGCGAACAGACCGACGGCGACGACAGCCGCCCGCGACGCCAGGCTCCTTCGAGACATTCGCGCGATTATCGCACCTTCCGCATCACGCCGTTCGCTTGCTCGAGCGTGCGATGGCGAGTCCCAGAATCGCGACACCCCAGCCGGCCAGCGCCAGCGCCTGGGGCCACAGCGTCTCGAGGCCGACGCCCTTGAGAAAGATCGATCGCACGATCACCAGGAAATACCGCAGCGGGATCAGGTAGGTCAGCGGCTGGATGACCGCCGGCATGTTCTCGATCGGAAAGATGAAGCCCGAGAGGTAGATCATCGGCGTCAGAAAGAAGAACATCGTCGTCATCATCGCCTGCTGCTGAGTGGACGAGATCGTGGACACGAACAGGCCGAGGCCGAGCGTGCTCAACAGGTAGACGCCGGTGAGCGCGATGAGCAGCCAGAAGCTGCCGCGCAGCGGAATCTGGAACCACAACAGCGCCACGCCAATCACGAGCAGGACGTCCAGCATGCCGACGAGCGCGTACGGCAGGAGCTTGCCGACGATCAGTTCCCACCGGCGCAGCGGCGTCACATTCAACTGCTCGAGTGTCCCGAGCTCCTTCTCGCGCACGATGCCCATCGACGACAGGTTCGTGGTGATGACCAGCAGGAGCAGCGCCACGACGCCGGGGATCATGAAGTCGCGGCTTTCGAGCCTGGCGTTGTACCACACGCGCACCCGCGGCTCGATGCCGGCGCGGACGGCCGGCAACGCGTGCATCGACACCGCTCTGTCCCGGCCATACGCCGCGATCAGACTGCCCGCGTAGCCGAGCGACACCGTCGCGGAGTTCGCGTCGCTGCCGTCGGCGACGATCTGCAGCGTCTGCGGGCGTCGATCCTCGATGCCGGCGCCGAAACCCGAAGGAATCGCCAGCGCCATCCACGCGGTGCCCCGCTCGAGATAGAAGTCCGCGTCGTTCAGGCCGCCCACCACCGACACGATCGAAAAGCTCGGCGACGCCTGGAAGCGCGCGATCAGCTCGCGGCTCGCAACCGATCGATCCGCGTCGGCGACGACGACGGGCACATTGCGGATGTCGGTGGTCGCGGCGTAACCGAGCATGAAGAGCTGCAGCAGCGGCGCGACGACGACGATGCCGACCAGGCGAGGGTCGGCTTTGAGCTCCAGCAGCTCCTTCCAGACGAGGAATCCAATGCGCCGCATATCAGGTCCACTGCCGGCGGAGCCGGACGGATGCGAGCGCAAGCATCAGCGCCGCGTACAGGGCGAGCGCCACCAGCTCGATCCAGAACGTCTGCACGCCGGCCCCTTTCAGCACGATGCCGCGCAGCGCGATGAGGAAATAGCGCGCCGGCACGGCGTAGGTGACCAGACGCAGCGCTGCCGGCATGCTGGCAATCGGAAAGATGAAGCCCGACAACATCAGCGTCGGGAGGAACGACGCCAGCAGCGCCAGCTGAAACGCGACCTGCTGCGACTCCGAAACGCTCGAGATGAACAGTCCGAGCGCCAGCGCGCCAACCAGGAATAGCGACAGCGCCAGCAGCAGCGCCGCCCACGACCCGCGCATCGGCAGCTCGAACAGCGCCATCGCCACGACGATGATCCCGAACGCGGAGACGAGCGACACGACGAAGTACGGAATGCTCTTGCCGACCACGAAGGAGGCCGCGTCCAGCGGCGCCATGCGCACCTGCTCCATCGTGCCGCGTTCCTTTTCGCGCGCGACGGACAGCGCTGTCGAGACCACGGCTGTGATCATGGCGATATAGGCAATGAGCCCGGGCACGAGGAACAGCGTGCTGCGCAGCTGCGGGTTGTACCAGACGCGCGGTTCGACCGTCAGGAGCGGCCCTGCCGCCGCGCCGCCGTCGTCGGTCTGATACTTCGCTGACTGGCTGTCCAGGATCGTCAGCGCATAGCTCATCACCGTCGTCGCGGTGTTGGCGTTGTCGCCGTTGATCAGCACCTGCACGGGCACGGTCCGGCGTGTGAGGAGCGCGCGGCCGAGGCCGCTCGGAATCACGACCACCGCGCCAACCTCGTTGCGGTTCATCAGCGGCGTCGTAGACGCATCGTCCACGCTCGCGACGAGATCGAAATAGCCGGAGTTGACGAACGCCGACACGATCGAGCGGCTCTCGGTGGTGTGGTCGCGGTCGTCCACGCCAAGCCGCACGTGGCGGATGTCGAAATTGAGCGCATAGCCATACAGGAGCAGGAAGAAGGCCGGCACGAACAGCAGCGTCATCAGCGTGCGCGTGTCCCGCACGATCTGCCGGAACTCCTTGCGCGCTACGGCGAGCGCCTTACGCATGGACCGCCCGTCCGTCCACGACATCCAGAAAGACGTCCTCGAGCGACGGCTCCACGAGCGAGACGGCCTGCACCGGAACGCGCGCGGCGGCGAGCTCCTGGTGCAGGCGATCGACGGCGTCCGCATGCGCCGATTTCAGCACCGCGTGGACCGCCGTGCCGAAGAGGCTCGTCTTCTCGACGTCCGGCAGGCGATCGAGCGTACGCATCGTCTCGACCGGATTCGCCGCCTGGATTTCGACGATGGCGCGGCCGGCAAATACGTGCTTGAGCTCGTCGGTCGTCCCGATCGCCGCGAGCCGGCCGGCGTGAATGATCGCGAGGCGATGGCAGTGCTCGGCCTCGTCGAGATAGTGCGTGGTCACCAGCACCGTGACGCCCGACGCCGAGAGCTGGTCGATGAGCCGCCAGAATTGCCGGCGGGAGATCGGGTCCACTCCGCCCGTGGGCTCGTCGAGAAACACGATCGCCGGCTCGTGAAGGATGGCGCAGCCGAGCGCCAGTCGCTGGCGCCACCCGCCAGCGAGGTCTGCGGCGCGCGCCTGCTGACGATCCTCGAGCCCGGCCATCTCGATCGCGAAGCGGCGGCGCTCGGCGAGCCGCGCGCCGGTCAGGCCGTAGATGCCCGCGAAGAACCGGATGTTCTGATCGACCGTGAGCTGTTCGTAGAGCGAGAAGCGCTGCGACATGTAGCCGATGCGGCGCTTCACGCCCTCCGGATCCCGTGTCACGTCCACTTCGTCCACCGTCGCCGTGCCGCTCGTGGGCGCCAGCAGGCCGCAGAGCATACGGATCGTCGTGGATTTGCCCGCGCCGTTGCTGCCGAGGAAGCCGAAGATTTCGCCCTGACGGACGTCGAAGGTGAGGCCGTCCACGGCGACGAAGTCACCGAACCGGCGCGAGAGATCCCGGACGCTGATGGCGTTCATTGTCCGAGCGCCCTCGAGAGGCGCGCTTCCGCGAGCCGGGCGGACGCCAGCGCCTGCGTGCGGTCGAGTGCCGCCTGCAGCAGCGCCACTTGCGCGTTGAGCACGTCGGTGCTCGTCGCCACCCCGGCCGCGAATCGATCGCCGACGACCCGGCGCGCCTCGGTGGCGGCGCGGACGCCGTCTTCCGCGGCGGCGATGGCCGCCCGGCTCGAGACGACTTCGCTGGTCCGCTGCTGCAGTTCGAACGGGAGCGCGGCATCGAACTCCCGGAGCCGCTCCTGGGCGGCGCGCCTTCCGGCCTCGGCCTCCGCGATGTCCGCGCGCGTGCGTCCGCCGTCGAAGATCGGCCAGCTGACGTTGACGCTGGCGTCCCACGACGAGCTCCAGACATCGTCGCGGGGAAAAATCCGCGGATTCGGCCGCGCGTAGTCGCCGCCGCCGCCGATCGCGATCGTCGGCTTCGCCTCCGCACGCGCCGCACGCGTCCGGTCGCCGGCTGCCCCCAGGCGTGCGTCGAGCGCCGCTCGCTCCGGCCGCTGGCGTCGCGCGGTCTCCGCGAGTGTGTCGGCCGACGGCGCGGGCACTGGAACGGGTTCGAGGGGCGACGTCGCGGCGAGCGCCGTGCCCGGCTCGGCGCCGATGAGATAGGCGAGCAGCGACTCGGCGACCTCCCGGAGCGAATGCGCCTGGACGCTCAGCATGCGCTGGTGCGACGCCTGCGCCTCGACCGTCAGCACGTCGTTGGGCGGAATCAACCCCGCATCGAGCTGGTGGCGAACGTCAGCCAGCTGCGCGTCCACGCGCTCCACGGATTCGTCCACGACGCGCTGCGATTCGGTCGCGGTGACGAGCGCCCAGTACGCGCGCGTGAGCTCGAGGCGGAGATCGGCGCGTGCGGCCGCCACGTCCTGCCCGGCGGCTGCCATCTCGCCGCGCGCCGCGCGTTCGAGGGCGTCCGTGCGCCCGCCGGTGTAAATCGGCCACTGCAAATCCAGGCGGGTTCGATAGTTGTCCGGAACGTCTGGATAGATGATCTGCAGACGGCCATTCGGGAGCGCCAGGCCGAAGGCCTCGACGTGATTCGTCCGCGTGTAGCCCGCCTGCGCCGCAATCTGCGGCAGCGCTGCCGCGCGGCGCTGCGCCACGGCGGCCTGTGCGGCGTCGCCACGGGCGATGGCTTCGGCGAGACGATGGCTGGCCGCCAGCCCGCGCGCAATCGCGTCGTCCACGGTGATCGACACCGGCGGCGCGGCCGTGTCTCCTCGCGTCTGCGCCCAGGCGGAGCCGGACATCAGATAGAGGGCCGTCGCGATCGCGGTGACGCCCCTCATGATCCGGCCTCGCTCAGTCGAGCGATGAAAACGTCTTCGAGCGACGTCCGAATCGGCCTGATGGCGTCTACCGTCAGTCCGGACGCTTCGAGCCGGGACCGCAGCGCTGCGGACGCCGTGGCATCGGACGCGCTCATGCGCACATGGGCCCGCTCGCCGAAGAACTGCACGTCGGAGACGCCTGGTACAAGCGCCAAGGCCTCTTGCGCGCGGCGGTGATCGGCGACGATCACTTCGAACAGGGCGCCGGGCAGCGACGCCCGCAACGCGTCCGGCCGGTCGAGCGCCAGCAGTTGGCCGCCGTGCAGGAGTGCGACCCGCGCGCAGCGCTCGGCTTCGTCCAGATACGGCGTCGCCATGACGATCGTGATGCCCTGAGACAGGAATTCCGAGAGCAGCTTCCAGAATTCGCGCCGCGACACCGGGTCCACGCCGGTGGTCGGCTCGTCGAGAACGATCAGGGCCGGCTCGTGGATCAGCGTGCATGCCAGCGCGAGCTTCTGCTTCATCCCGCCCGACAGCCGGTCGGCGAGCCGTGTGCGGAACGCCGCCAGCTGCGTCATCTCGAGCAGCCGATCGCGGCGCGCCCGGTAGTCGCGCAAACCGTGGATCTCGGCGAAGAACGCGATGTTCTCGTCCACGCTCAAGTCGCCATACAGGCTGAAGCGCTGCGACAGATATCCCACCGAAGCGGTGAGCTGCCGGTGATCCCGCACGGGATCGAGGCCGAGCACGCGCGCATGGCCGGCATCCGCTTTGAGCAGGCCGCAGATAATGCGAATCGTCGTGGTCTTGCCGGCCCCATCTGGACCGATGAGGCCGAACATTTCGCCTTGCGCGACCGCGAGCGAGAGCTCGCGCACCGCGGTGGTCGCGCCGTAGCGCTTCGTCACACCGTCGAGGACGATGCTGTCAGCGGGCAATGGGAATCTCCGCTTCCACCGGCATGCCGGCCTTGAGCACGCCGTTGCGGTTGTCCACGGCGATCTTCACGCGGTACACGAGCTTCGATCGATCCTCGGCCGTCTGCACATTTCGCGGCGTGAACTCGGCTTTCGCCGAGACGTAGCTCACGGTGCCGGCGATGCCGGCGCCGCCGGCATCGGTGAAGACGGTGGCCGGCCGGCCGACGCGCAGCTGCGGCACGTCGGGCTCGCCGACATACACGTTCGCCCACGCATGATCGAGATCGGACACGACCACGATCGGCCCGAGAGGCTGAACAATCTCTCCGGGATCCGCCAGCTTCTCGGTGACGATCCCGCCGATCGGCGCGACGACCGTGGCGTCGGCAATGGCTTTGCGAAGCGTCGCCAACTGCGCGTCGGCAGAAGCCACGCGAGCGCGCGCGGCGGCGATCTCTTCCTTCCGGGATCCGGCGCGCAGGCGCGCGACGCTTTCGTCGGCCGCGCGCACGCGATCGCGCGTGCCCTGGACGTGCGCGCGCGCCACATCCCGCTTCGTCACCGCATCGTCGCGCTGTTTGCGCGAGCCCGACTTGGAGGCGAGGAGCGACTCGAATCGGTCGACGTCCGCCTGGGCCGACGACAGCTCGGCGTCGGCAGCGCCCACGTCGGACCGCGCCGTCGCGGCCTGCGCTTGCGCCTGACGCACGTCCTCGGGGCGGGCGCCGGCCTCGAGCAGCCGCAGCTGCGCGCCGGCCTGATCGCGGTCTGCCACGGCGCGCGCGAGCTGGAGCTCGGCGTCGGCCGTGTCCAGCTTCGCGACGACGTCGCCGTCCGAAACGCGGTCGCCTTCCTTGACGCGGAGATCCAGCAGACGCCCGCCGACGGTGGCCGCCACGTGGACGTCTGTTGTTTCAACCTGTCCCGACACGCGGATGCGATCGGCCGGTGGCTTCGGCTTGCAGGCGGCGGCGACAGCCAACGCCGCGAGCGCCGCGCTGGCGAGCAGCGCCGCGCGCCATCGGGGCGGCGGGGGAAGGACGCGAGGCGTCATCGTGTGGTCCTCTTCCGCGAACGATCCGGCGCGAACGCCAGACGCACGCTGTCCTGGACGTGGCGTACGAAGTCGTCGGAGGCGGCGAAGTGCGGCATCAGGTGCATCGCGGTGAGCTGCCGGCGGATGGGTGCCGACGCGTGAAAGAACAGTACGGGCGCGATGATCGTGAAGTAGGCGGCGAGCGGATCGAGATCGCGGAACGCCCCCGCCGCGACCCCTTCGGTGACGATTTCGGCAAACGCGCGCGGCACGCTGGCGAGTGCGGCCAGCGTCTCGCGGTCGAGGTGTGCGCCGCCGTCGGCGACTTCGCGAAGCATCATCGACGGCAGCTGCGCGTGCTCGCGGATGAGCGATCCGAGCGCCACGATGGCATCCTGGACCTTGTCGGCCGGCGGACGGTTGCCCGCGGCGATCGCCTGAAGGCGGCCGCCCGCCAGCGTGAAGCTGCGGCGCAGGAGGGTACGGTAGAGGTGCTGCTTGCTCTTGAAGTGGTAGTAGAGCATCGCCTTGTTCACGTGCGCGCGGCGGGCGATGCGGTCGACGCGGGCGCCGGCGAAACCGCGCTCGGCGAACTCGTCGGCGGCGGCGGCGAGGATCTGGTCGGGGGAGACGCGGGCGGCGCGGGTCATAAATTAAAACTAACTGGTTAGTTAACAAAAATACGCCTGCATTGTCAACACGAGCCGCCGGCCGCCCCGCCGCCTACACTAGACCTCGCGCATGAAAATCGTCATCGCCGGCGGCACCGGATTCCTCGGACGCCCGCTCGCCGACGCCCTCGCCGCCGACGGACACACCGTCGTCGTCCTCACCCGCGCGGCAGCCGCCATCCGCCCCGGCGGCGTCCGCCTCGCGCCGTGGGCGCCCGACGGCCGCGCCGGCGCCGCCGCGCGCGAGATCGATGGCGCCGACGCCGTGGTCAACCTGGCGGGCGAGTCGATCGCCGCGGGTCGATGGTCGGTTCCGCGAAAACAGCAAATCCTCGACAGCCGCGTCAATGCCACGCGCAGCCTCGCCGACGCGATCGCACGCGCCAGCGCACCGCCGGCGGTACTCGTGAGCGGCTCCGCCGTCGGTTACTACGGCCCGTGCGGCGACGACATCGTCACCGAGAGCTCGGCGCCCGGATCGGACTTTCTGGGGCGTGTGTGCGTGGCGTGGGAAGCGGAGGCCAATCGCGCCGCTTCGGACCGCACGCGCGTCGTCTGCATTCGCACGGGGCTGGTGCTGGCGCGCGACGGCGGCGCGCTGCCCCGGATGCTGCCGCCCTTCTGGCTGCTCGCGGGCGGCCCGGTCGGCTCGGGCCGTCAGTACTGGCCGTGGATTCACCGCGACGACTGGATCGGGATTGTTCGCTGGGCGATCGGCCAGAGCAGCGTCTCGGGAGCGGTGAATGCGACGGCGCCGAACCCGGTCACCAACAAGGCATTCGCCGCCGCGCTCGGCCGCGCGATGCACCGGCCGGCCCTCATGCCGGCGCCCGCATTCGCACTGCGGCTCCTGCTTGGCGAGATGGCGGACGCGCTGCTGCTCTCGGGCCAGCGCGCCATTCCCGCACGGGCGCAGCAGGAGTACGCGTTCCGCTTCGAGGATGTCGGGCGGGCGCTGGACGCGCTCTTCAAACGTCCTGCTGGGAAGTAGCCGCAAAGATTCGACGGCCGAAGCGCCGCGTCCATCCAATTCCCGCGTACCGTCAGTAACTGGCCAGCCTTCGGAGAGCGTCCGCGATCGTGTCGGCGTTCGGAAGATTGGCGGCTTCGAGGATCTGCGCAAACGGCGTGTACGTGTCGGGGTACGTCAACCGCATCACGGGAGCGTCGAGGGCTTCGAACTTCTCCTCCATGATCACCGCCGATATCTCGGCGCCGACGCCGAGCGTCTTCACGTCCTCATGGACGATGAGCGCACGGTTCGTCTTCTCGATCGAGGTGAAGATCGCTTCCTTGTCGAGCGGCAGCAGCGTTCGCAGGTCGATCACCTCCACCTCGACGCCCTCCTTCGCGAGGCGATCGGCCGCGTCGAGCGACGGCTGGACCATCGCGCCGTACGTCAGCAGCGTCGCGTCGCGGCCCTCCCGGCGCGTGGCGGCGACACCGATCGGCACCACCTCGTCGCCTTCGGGCACGGGCCCCTTCGCCCGGCGGTAGAGATACTTGTGCTCGAAGTAGACGACGGGGTTGTCGTCGCGAATCGCGGCCTTGAGCAGCCCCTTCGCGTCGTACGCCGTGGACGGCGCCACCACTTTCAGCCCCGGACGGTGCACGAACCAGGCTTCGGGATTCTGCGAGTGATAGAGGCCGCCGCCGACGTTGCCGCCGCTTGGCGCGCGGATGACCATCGGCACCGCCGCGCGGCCGCCATAGCGATAGCGCAGTGTCGCGGCCTGGTTCACGATCTGATCGAACGCGCACGAGATGAAGTCGGCGAACTGCATCTCGGCAATCGGACGATATCCGCGCAGCGCCGCGCCGATGCTGATGCCGACGATCGCGGACTCCGAGATCGGCGTGTCCACGACGCGCAGGTCGCCGAATTCCTCGTGCATGCCCTGCGTGACGCCGAATGCGCCGCCATAGGCGCCGACATCCTCGCCGAGGACGAACACCTTCGGATCGCGGCGCATCTCCTCGACCATCGCCTCGCGGATCGCTTCGAGATACGACAGCTCCCGGCTCATGACCGCCCGCCCGAACGTCGAAGGCCTGAACATCCGACAGGTGTGCTACGCATAGAGATCCGTCACGGCATCTTCGAGTCGCGGCTCCGGCGCGTTCGCCGCGTACTCCACCGCATCGTCGATCGTGTCCTTGACGCGCGCTTCAATCTCCTTCAGCTTCGCATCGTCCAGCACGTGGCGCGCCTGGAGGTAGGTGGTGAATGTCGGAATCGGGTCGCGGCTCTTCCACATCGCGAGCTCTTCGTCGGATCGATAAAACGCCTTGTCGTGCTCCGAGTGGCCGTGCCAGCGGTAGGTCTTGCACTCGATGAGCGTCGGCCCCTCGCCGCTGCGGGCGTGCGCGATGGCGCCGACCGTGGACTGGTAGACCGCCAGCACGTCGTTGCCGTTGATCGACACGCCCTCGAACCCATAGCTCTCCGCGCGATCGGCGACGTCGTCGATCGCCATGCTCTTCTCGAGCGGAACGGAGTAGGCGTACTGGTTGTTTTCGCAGACGAAAACGACGGGAAGCCGCTGGACGCCTGCGAAATTCAGCGCTTCGTGGAAGTCGCCGACGTTGCTCGCGCCCTCGCCGAAGTACGCGACGACGACGCGGTCGGTCTGCTCCATCTTGAAGGTGAGCGCGAGGCCCGCCGCCACCGGCAGATTCGCGCCGAGCATGCTCGTGTTGCCGAAAATCCCCAGCTCGGACACGCCGCTGTGCAGCGCCGAGTCGCGGCCCTTGGACAGGCCCGTTGGTTTGCCGAACATCTGCGACATCATCACGCGGGGCTCCACCCCCTTCATGAGGAAGGACCCGAGATCGCGATGGAGCGGGCAGATGTAGTCGTCCGTGCGCAGCCCGAACCCGGTACCGACGATCACCGCTTCCTGGCCGATGCCGGTATAGACGCCGCTGCGGACCTGGCCCTGCTTGACGAGAATGCTGAGCCGCTCATCGAACGCGCGAATCAGCTTGAGCCACTGAAACATCTCGAGCAGCTGTTCCGACGAGAGCTTGAACTTCGTCCGCTTGATGGGCGGCATGCTTCCAGTCTATTGCACCGTGCAGATCGGTCGCGCGTGCTAGACTTCGCGCCTCATGCCGGCCCCTCGTCCGATCCCCTCGTGCCCGCGATGCCAGCGCGCCGACCAGGTGGAGGAAGAGGAGCAATCAGGCAGCTCGCAGCGATGGTTCATCTGTAACCGGTGCCACTACCAGTTCAGCCTCCCGCTTCGACCTCCGCCGGCGAAATAAGAGAGATCGCGGCGAAAATTAGGCGAATCAGTGCCCGATCGCCTACGATCTTTGCGGGGTTCTGTTGTTGCGCACGCGTGCGCGCTGTGGGATAGTGATATCGCTTTTCCCGCGCACCTAATCCGTTTTTTGATGCGTTCCTCTTCATCCCTCGTTCGGAGCCTGGTGAAGGGCGGCGGCCTCGTGTTGTTGTGGCTGCTCGTCCCCTCGATCGCGCTGGCAGCCCAGGCAGGTGTCAGCCGAGGGAGGGTGTGCGACCCGCAGGCCGGCCTCACGCTTCACAAGCTCGTACGTGTCACGAAATCGCTCAGCGGGCCGGTCGCCCATCCGTACTCGCGCGGGCCGGCGGGCCTCATCGACGAAGGTTTGCGGCTGCAGCACGCCCCTCACACGTCTATCGACGACGACGACGCGGTGATTCAGAACGACGCGCCGGCGGCCTTCGTGGACGCCGACACCAGCGTCGCGTTTGCGCTCGAACCGATCGGGGTGCTCGCCCGCGCCTGCGTTCGCCAGCCGAAAGCCCACGACTTCTCGCCGCGATCGCCCCGGGGGCCGCCTGTCGCCGGCTGATGCCGGCGTTCACGCAGGTTCCGGTTCCGCAGATTGAGGTGGCCCATGCGAGTCGTGCTCGCAGATTTGAAGTCGGATCGAGGATTCGTCAGTAAAGACACGGTGGTCGGCGGATACGGGTCGCGGCTCAATCCGTTCTCGCGCGTCACCGCCGTGATGGCGTATCTCAAGAAAAAATATCACGACGTGCCCAGCGTCCACATGGCGTACATCGCGGCGATTCTCGCGCGCGCCAACCACGAGGTGAAGTGGACGCGCGGCGAGGCCGTGGACGGCGACGTCGCCCTTGTCCTGTCGTCGCTGGTGGACTACAAGGCCGAAACGGCGTGGGCCGACATGATGCGCGCCCGCGGCGTGAAAGTCGGCTTCATCGGCATCACGGCCTCGAAGATGCCGGAGCTGTTTGCCGGCCACTGCGATTTCATCCTCAACGGCGAGCCCGAAGGCGCGGTGATGCGCCTGGCGCAGGGCGAAATCCCGTCGGGCATCGTCGTCAGCGAGCAGATCAACGATCTCGACTCGCTGCCGTTTCCGCGGTGGGACCTGGTCACCGAAGGGCGCGCGTTCAAGACCGGCATCAAGTGGTCGTCGCGCCCCATCGGCGGCGGGTATCCGCTGCTGGCGAGCCGCGGCTGCCCGGAGTTCTGCACGTACTGCCCCCATCGCATTCTCGCCGGCTACCGCGTGCGGTCGATCACGAACATCGTGGACGAGATGGAGCGGCTCTGCGACCAGGTCAAGCGGCCGTACGTGATCTTCCGCGACCCGCTCTTCACCGAGCAGCGCGATCGCGTCGTGGAGTTGTGCGAAGAGATTGGCCGGCGCGGCCTCTCGCTGACGTTCGAGGCCGAAACGCGGCTGGATCGGCTCGACGTGGAGCTGCTCGACATGCTCTACAAAGCGGGCTTCCGCGCGATGAGCTTCGGCGTCGAATCGCTCGACCCGGCGATTCTCAAGAAGTCGGGACGGCGCCCGATTCCGCAGGCGCACCAGCGCGAGATCATCGGCCACTGCCGCAAGCTCGGCATCGTCACGGCGGCCTTCTATGTGCTCGGCTTCCTGCAGGACGACTGGAGCTCGATCGCGGCGACCATCGATTACGCGACCGATCTCGGATCGACGTTCGCGCAGTTCAAGATGCTGACGCCGTATCCGGGCACGCCGATGTTCAAGCAGATCGAACCGCTGCTCACCGAGACCGACTGGGAGCAGTTCGATGGGTTCAGCCCGACGTTCAAGCACCCGAACCTGACGAATCACGAGCTGAAATTCCTGCTCGGCGCCGCGTACAAGAGATTTTATATGCGGCCGTCGTACCTGGCGAACTTCCTCAAGATTCAGAACACCGGCGTCCGCGAGTGGGTGAGCCGGATGGACCGGCGCGTGAACGATCGCCATTCGCGCGAGGAGATCGCCGACATCTCGCGCCCCGTGGCCTGCTGAAACCGGCGCGGCACTCGACGCGGAACACGCGGCGCGCGGTGTTCGATCCGCGGCTTCTGCGTCGAGCGTGATTCGTGGTCTCGTAGTACGCTTCGATCGATGCTGACCGCCATCTCGCGCTACGGCGCGCGAGTCCTGCCCGAGACCGAAGAGATCGTCGCGCGTCTCAAGGCGCGCGGCGAATTCATCCAGGGACCCGAGATTGCCGAGTTCGAGCGCGCGTTCGAGCAGCGCGCCGGCCGCGGCACGGCGATCTCCGCGGCGTACGGGCGCATCGCGTTCTACTACATCCTGAAGGCGCTGGATCTCCCGGCCGGGTCCGAGATCATCTTTCCCTCCCTGACGTTCTGGGTCGTCCCCGAGCTGGCCCGCGTCGCAGGCCTCACGGTCGTCTTCGCCGACGTCGATCCGGCGACGTTCAACCTGGATCCGGACTCGGTCGAGCGCCTGATCACCGACAAGACCCGCGCGATCGTGCCGACGCACCTGTACGGGCTGCCGTGCGACATGGACCGCATCCTGGACATCGCCGCGCGCCACAATCTCGTCGTCATCGAGGATTGTGCGCACGCGCTCGGCGCCACGTTCAAGGGCCGGCCCGTCGGTACGTTCGGCACCGGCGCGCTGTTCAGCTTTCAGACCCTGAAGCCGCTCAACTGCTACGGCGGAGGGATGGCGCTGGTACATGACGCCGGCGTCGCGGCGAAGGTGCGCGCGATTGTCGACGTGCGGCCATGGCCGAGCGAGAAGCGCGTCCGCGACCGCCTGCTGACGGGGCGCCTGCAGCGCATCTTCATCAAGCCGTGGGTCTTTTCGATTTCGCTGTTTCCGGTGCTCTGGGTCTCCGCGCTCATCGACGCGAACCCCGACGTGTTCCTCTGGGAGAAGATCCGATCGCTGCACCCGCTGCCGGATCAGTACACGGAGCGCTTTCCGAACGTGCAGGCGGCCATCGGCCTCGCCGCGCTGAAGCGCCTCGACGGATGGACTGCGCAGGTGCAGGACAATGCGCGCCGCGTGGACGCCGTGCTCGGTGAGGTTCCCGGCGTCAAGGTGCCGCAGGTGCCGCCGGATCGCACGCACGTCTACTACCAGTACTGCGTGTACGGGCCGGACGGCCCGAAGCGCGACGACCTCGTCGTCCGCTGCGTCCGGCGCGGTATCGACGTGGAGACGCTGCACGTGGACGTGCCGCCGGACATGGAGCTGTTTCAGGGAGCCACCGCACAGGCAGACGGCGCGCGCCGGGCGGCACAGGCGATGCAGATTCCGATCTACGCGGGATTGACCCGCGAACAGGTCGATCGCGTCGCCGCCACCGTGCGCGACGTGCTCGCCACGTAATGTTCGTCTACCTGCCGATCTACATCGCCGCCATTCTCGAGGGCGAGATCTACTACATCAGCGCGTGCGGGCTCGCGATCAGCGGCCGACTCCACTGGATCCCCGTGCTGATTGCCGGCGCCCTCGGCGGCGCAACCGGCGATCAGCTCTGGTTTTATGTGCTGCGCGGCCGCGTGGAATGGCTCAATCGCTATCCGAAGATCGCGAAATACCGGGATCGCGTCAGCGCACATGTGCACGCGCACGAAGGGCTGATCATCCTGGCCAGCCGATTTCTTCCCGGTCTGCGGACGGCAATCCCGGTGGCCTGCGCGTACGCGAACGTGCGTCCGCTGAAATTCAGCGCGCTCAACACGCTGAGCGCGTTTGCCTGGGCGAGCGCGCTGATGCTGCTGGTGAAGCTCGGGTCGGGAGCGCTGTCGGCGTTCGGCCTGCGCGAATGGTGGGGGCCGTTCATCCCAGCCGCGTTCCTGATCGCCTTCTTCATCTGGCTGAGCCGGCCATCGCGTCCCCGGCATGAGCCTTGAACCGTCCCTTGGGTGCCCAGTCTCTCGCGGATTGTCGGCTCATCCGTTCTCTGCCTGCTCCTCAGCCCATGCTTGATGGCGACGGCAGCAGAGTCGTCGGAAACCCCCAAGTCCCAATCAGACGGCACGATGCGGGTGGTCGCCACGGCCTATTGCCAGCGTGGCACCACGAAATCTGGCGTCGACGCCCAGCCAGGCATCGTCGCGGCTGACCCCCGTTTCCTGCCCCTCGGCACCGTCCTCCGCATCATCGGTCCACCTCGACAGTACGGTGGAATTTACACGGTGATGGATACAGGTAGTGCAGTGAAGGGGCGAACGGTCGACATCTTCATGCCCAGCTGCGCCGGCGCCGTCCACTTCGGCCGCAGGACGATGCGCGTTCGGGTCATCAAGAAGGGCCCGTAATCGGCAATTTGCACAATTGCAATAGGCAATTTGCAATAAGCAATTCGCGATTCCTACTTTCCCTTGATCGCCGGCACTACCGGCGCCGTCGTCTTGCCCACGCTCAGCAGATTCGCGAACAGTTGATACGCGCCGTCGGTGCCCTCGGGTAGCTGCCGCCAGAAGTTCAGCCCGACGTAGATCCACTTGCCCTTGCCGTAGGTCGCTTCCACCAGCGCCCCGTCCTTGACGCCCTTGTTGTACGGGAACTGATCTTCCATCTCCAGCAGATCCTTGTAGCGCGAATCTTTTTCGCCAAGGAAGTAGAGTCCGCGCTCCTGCACCCAGCCGTTCCAGGCCGACGGCTGGATCCGGTTCGGCTGCGTAAACACTTTGTTCTCCGGCTCGAGCACCTTGACTGGCGCGCCCTCGTCCGTGATGCGATTCGCGCTCACCTTCGCCGGGTACGGCCCGTACTGCGCGTCGTTGAACTCGAACTTGTTGTACTGCACGATCATCAAGCCGCCGTTCTTCACATAGTCCAGCAGGCGCGAGTTGTTCGCGCGCAGATCCTCGCGCCGCTCGTACGCGCGGACGCCGGTGACGATCACGTCGAAGCGCGACAGGTTGCCCCACGCCAGGTCGTCCGCGCTGATCATCTCGACTTTGGCGCCGAGCTGCTCGATGGCGGACGGCACCTGATCGCCAACCCCCATCACGTAGCCCACCACCAGATTCGGGGCCGTCTTGACGTCGAGAATCTTCAGCGTGGTGTCCGCGCTGTCGTAGATGTGATAGCGGCTGATGTGCGGGTACTCGATCACCTCGTAGCCGCGATCGAAGGACTGCGATCCGGATGTCGCGACGGCCTGCACCCGATAGGCGCCCGGCGTCGCGACGGGGCTCGGCTTGACCACGAACCGCACGGTCAGCGACTCGTCCGCGCGGGTGAAGCTCACGGACTGCTGCGGCGGCGCCGCGGTCCACCCGGCCGGCATCTGGAGCTTCACCGAACTCTCCTTCGGGCCGTTCGTGTCGTTGACGACGGTGACGCGGATCTCGCGCGTCGGCGACGGAGCGTTCTTGGCCGGAGCCGACGCGGCGGCAGCCGCGGCCCCGCGCCCGCGGCCAGCCGCCGTGCGGGTCGACTTTGTCGTCGTCGGCGCGGCCGCTGGCCGAACGGCGTCGGCCGGCACGATGGCGATCTCCGGCGAGACTCGCACAGACAGCGCCGGCACCACGAGCAGGTCGGTCCGTTTTTCGCCGCTGAAGATGTTGCCCTGATAGCGGTGCTGCACCGGCAGGCCGTCGATGATCTCCTCGCCGCCCGGCAGGCCCAGCGTCACCTGTGCATAAAACGGCGTCGGCCGGAACGGCAGCCCGAACGGCGCATCATCGTCGAACGTGTAGCGGCCCCCGAAATCCTTGCGGTGCCAGTACGGTTCTGTAATCCGCTCGGCGGCGGGAATCGTCAGCGCCGGCTCGCAGTGGGCCGTCTGATCTTTTCTCAACGTGGACATCGCCGCGGCTGGCGCCTCGGCGCCGCGCCCGCGCCCGACCGGGAAACCGAACGGGCTCGCCGTGAACGCCACCATCGAGCACGTCGCGTCGCCTTCGAAGCCGCCGATCTTCACCTGCTTGATCACGACCTCCGCGGCGCCGTGGTTGGCGACGATGACGTTGACCTTCACCGGCTGCCCGGGCACGACGATCCCGTCGTCAGCCAGCACGTCCACGGTGATGCCATTGGCGAGAATCGCCGCCTTCTGGAACTCGCCTTCCTTCTGGCGCAGACGGAAATCGATCTCGAATTTCGCGGCGTCGTCGATGTTGAGGGTGCGCAGCTGGCGGCGCAGCGTCCGCACGGCGCGGAGGCCGTTGATCAGGTGCGGCAACGTGGCTTCGTCGTTCTGCGTGTCGAACGCCTTCTGCGAGGCGAGGACGGCGCCGGTGATAGCAGTGAGGCCTTCCGTCAGCTCCTTCGGCGGCTTGCCGGGAACGAACTTCGCCAGGCCCGCGACGGTGGTGTCGATGCCGTCGAACAGCGACTTCTCCTCCGCGGCCTGCGCGGGCAAGGTCGATTCCACGAGGCGGTAGCTCGCGGTGCCGGTGGTACCGGGCAGCGCCAGCAGCTGGCCCATGCCCTGGCACTTGTGCATACTGCGCGCCTCGATGCCGATTTCCGTGTACGTCTTGCCGAGCAGCGGGTCGTAGATGGAGCTGTTGACGCGCGTCAGAGGACCGGGCGTCTGCGGCTCACCCGGAAAGCCGAAGCCGGCGCTCTCGTAGAACTTCTTCGGCTGCCACGCGTGCAGGCCGTCCTTGATCTGCTCGGGGAACTTCGTCGCGTCGCCTGCCAGCTTCACCGCATCGTGCGTGATCACGGACGAGGCCATGTGATGCTGGCCGCCCGCGTTGCCCGTCGGCGGGAGGGCGATCACGACGTCGGGGCGAATCATCCGGATCAAGCGCACGTAGTCGGAGGTGATCTCGGTGCGGCCCCACTTTTCAAACGTTTCGTCGATGCCGAACGAATAGCCGAAATCGACCGCGCGAGTGAAGTACTGCTCGGCGCCGTCGAAGCGGTGCAGCGCGGCGAGCTCGCCGGTTCGCAGCACGCCGAGCGCTTCGAAAATCTCCGGGCCGATCTCGTTCTGGCCGCCGTTCCCGCGCGTGGCCGTCGCCAGGGCCGTGCGGAATCCCTGTCCCCGGTTGAGCATCACCAGCAGCGCGTTGTTCTCGTCGTCGGGGTGCGCGGTGGTGTGCATGAAGATGCCGACGTTGGAGAGGTGCCGCAGCGCCAGACCGAGCGCGACGTGCCCCTGCTCGTCGTCGAGCGGCACGACGCGCATCTGAGCGGGCAGGGTGAGCGACGCGGCCGCGATGAGGCTGGCGGCCAGGGCGAAACGACGGAGCGGCTTGGACATGTTGATCACCACGAACACACGAAAGGCACGAAGACTCCGAAAATCCATTATGGATCTTCGTGTTCTTCGTGCCCTTCGTGGTTCAAGACGGTCGATCTTACCGCGACCGCATTGTCAGAAGCGAACCTTGAAGCCCAACTGGAACTTGCGCTGTTCGAAGCCGACCGGGTTCGGATACTGCAGCGGATCGGACGGAATCGCGCTCAAAGGGTTGCCCAGCGCGTCGGTGGTGATCGTCGTCGTGACGTTCATCAACTGCGGCGTGTTGAACACGTTCTTGAGCTCGGCGATGAGCTGCGCCTTGACGGAGCCGCCGAGCGGGAACGAGCGCGTATAGCGCAAGTCCACGTTCTTGCGCGCCGGCAGGTACAGCGCGTTGCGCGACACGTTCAACGGGCGATCGCTGGTCACCCCGTCCTTGTTGAGATCGAGGTTCGACTGCTGGTTCAGCGGCAGGCCGCTGTTGAACTGCAGCAGGATGCCGAGCTCATTGCCGTTCAGCAGGCCGCGGACCACCGGATTCGACGACTCGCTGCTCGACGTGTAGATGATGTTGCCCGTGAAGTTATGCCGCATGTCGAGCGGGTTCGGCCCCTCGTCGCGCGTGAGGTTGCTCGGATCGGACCGGCCCGATTCCGACTGCACCGTCAGCTGTGTGAGCAGCGGCGTGTCGTCCACACCCTTGCTGAGCGCGTACTGCACGTTGAACGACAGCCCTTTCGCAAACCGCTTGGACATCTGCAGCGTCATCCCCTTGAACGTCGAGTCGCCGATCGACTGCACTTCGAGGATGTGATTGAAGCGCGGATCGAGGCGCGTCGCGGCGCTCGCCGTCGTGTTGTAGATCGGACGGCCGTCGGCGAGGGTGCCGATGGGGTTGATCAGGTTGATGTCGGTGACGACCGGCAGCTGCGTGCCCTTTGCGTACATCACGCCCGCGGACGCCGTCATATCGTTGCCGAACGCCCGCTCCACCTGCACGTTGCTCTGCCAGGTGTGCGCGACGTTGAACCCGGGATCGATCGCCCAAGGCGACTGCTGCGTCAGGACACCGGTGCCGGCCGACGCGGGAAACGCCGGCGCACCGGCGCTGGTGCCGCTGAACGTGTATGCGGGCGCGCGGGGCGAGCCCGACAGCTGCAGCGCCTGCTCGTAACCGCCCAGAATCGCCTGGTCGTACATGATGCCCGTGCTCGCGCGCACCACGGTCTTCGTGTCGGCCGACCACGCGACACCGACGCGCGGTCCGAAGTTGTTCTTGTCGGTGTTGAACGCCGCCGTCTGCGCCAGCGGCGCGTTCGCCAGGCCCGCGGGATACTTGTAGAGATCGTACCGGACGCCGTAGAGCACCTTCACCGTCGGCGCGACCTGCCAGTCGTCCTGCACGAACGTGCTGAACAGGTTCGTCGACATGTTGAATCCCAGATCGCCGGTGATCTGGGTCATCGAGGAATAGCCGAAGGGATTCGCTCCGCTCTTCGCCGCCAGGTACGACGCCAGCGTCGGGAAGGTGTAGACGAACTGCGGCGCGGCCGTGCGCTCGTCGTAGATGTGCTGCAGGTCGAAGCCCGCTTTGAAGCTGTGCGCACCCCGAAGATACGTGAAGTTGTCGATCACCTCGGTGATGTTCTGCTTGAAGTCGAAGCCCGCGTTGCCCTGGCCGGTCCCCGATTCGGGGCTGCCGAATCCGATCGCCGGCGACGAGATGGTGATCGCCGGGCCGATGCCCGAATCGCTGTTGGCGACGGAGCCCTGGTGCCGATGGGCGTACTGCAGGCGCAGCTCGTTGAGCTTGCTCGATCCGACGGAGGTCACGAGCTGGCCCGCGAGCGAGTCCATCGCGTCGAGGAAGTTGGTTGCACGTTCGAGCGTCGACGTGCCGCCGCCGCTGTTGTACGGCGCGTCGTTGTGGAAGCGCACCCACCGGACGGTCGCGCGATTCCCCTCGCCGATCTGGTAGTCCGACTTGGCGATCAGGAATTTCGCGGTCTGGACGTTCGGCGCCGCCGCCGGCTGCGCTTTGACACCGACCGCCGCCACGATCGACGGATCCACCGTGATGAGGCTGCCCGACGACAGATCGCGCCGCGTCTGCTCCCACCCGCCATAGAAGAACAGCTTGTTCTTGATGATCGGGCCGCCCAGCAGCGCCGTGCCGCTGTCGGTGCGGGTCTGCGGCTTCGCCGCATTCGCGGCGATGTCCGGGCAGCTCGCCGTCGCCGTCGTGCTGCCGCAACCGAAGTAGAACGGGAACGCGCTGAACGGATTGCGGCGGAACAGGTAGCTGCCTTCACCACGGAAGGTGTTCGTGCCCGACGGCGTCACCGCGTTGTACACCATGCCCATCGTCTGGCCGAACTCGGGGGCGAAACCGGTGGTGACGACTTTCACTTCCTGGATCATCACTTCCGACATCGGCAGCAGGCGCAGCCCGGCGCGGTCCTTCTCCGTGTTGGTGTTGCCGTCGATCTCGTAGTTGATGCGCATCGACGCGCCGTTGGCCGCCAGGTGCGGCACGCCGAACTCGACGTTCTCGTACCCGGTGACGCCGGGCTGCACGAGCGCGAAGTTGTACGGGTTGCGCGCGACCAGCGGCAGGTTGTGCACTTCCTGGTCGCTCATCGTGTGCCCGATGTCGATGCGTGCAGCGTCGAGCAGCGGGCTGTCGGCGTTGACGGTGATCGTCTCGTTCAACGTGCCGACGCCCAGTGTGACGTTGATCAGCGCCGTCTGGCCGACCGACAAGGTGATGCCGGTCTGCTCGAACTTCTTGAATCCCTGCAGCTCCGCCACCACCCGGTACGTGCCCAGCGGCAGTAGCGGCGCGCGGTACAAGCCCTTTTCATTCGTGACGACCGTCTGCTCGGCGCCGGTCTGGGTATTGGTAATCGTCACGGTCACGCCGGGCAGCACGCCACCTGACGCGTCGAGGACGGTGCCTTCGATCGCACCGTTGGTCGCCGTGGACTGCGCGTACGCAGGACCGGCGAGCACGACTGACATGAGCGCAGCACACAAGGCGCGGAGCATATGCACAAACTCCTTAAAGATGGGCTAACCGTGGCAGTATACACCGCCATTACACGGTGGTTTGACGCGTGTCCACGCCGTTTCGATCGCTTTCGGACCGGGATCCAACCGGCCGGAGCGCCGGTCAGCGGGCGGTCGTTCGCGCGAATCCGAAGGTCTCGTCGGCCGCTTCGAGTTTGCCCACCACGTGTCGCAGCAGGATACGGCTGGCCAGGTAAGCGCCCGTCAGGCTGTGTGCGCCGTCGCTGAAGGCAAACAGATGATGGGGGAAATTGCGGTGCGGTCCAATGTGCGGCAAGCCGTCGCCGCTCGTGGCGTACGGCGCGTCCCAGCCATAGGCAGGCTGAATCCCTGAAATGTCGGGATACATCGTGGACAGCTCGTACATCAGCTGCCCGGTCCGCTGCACGAGGACCTTGTCGCGCAGCCTGGCCTCCGGTATCGCGGCATCGGCGCCGGACACGAGCAACCGCTCGTCGTTCACCCAGCGGACCACATGCGCCGGATCGCCAGCGTCGCGGATCACGGCGTCGCGACCGCCAAGACGCTGCCGCACCCGGGCCGGCACCGGCTCGGTCAGCGCCAGATACGTCGAACGAAACCAGAAATGGCGCACCAGCGATGCGCACAGTTTCGTCGGAACGCCGGTGGCGATCACGACCGCACGGGTGCGAATCGCGCCGTCGGCGGTGACGACGTCGGCCGTCTTGCGATTGAATCCGATCCGGACCACTGGCGACTTCTCGAAGATCTGCGCGCCGCGCTGCGCGGCGGCGCTCGCGATGCCGGCGCATGCACGATACGGATCAAGCGTGGCGCCGTCCCTGGTGCGAAGCGCCGAGAAAGCCGCCAGTCCGGACTCGGAGACGACGGCGCGCGCGTTCACCATCGACGCGCTCACTCCAGCGTCGCGGCGGGCTTTCTGTTCGCGCTTCAGCCGGGTCGCTTGTTCCGGGGTCATCGCCACGGTCAACGCGCCGTGCGGATCGTACTGGCACTTGATGTCGAGGCGCCGCAGGAGCGCGGAGAAGTCGAGCGCGGCCCGGTGCCACGCCTGCCACGCCTGTCTCGCGGCACGGCGGCCGACTGTTTTCTCGAGCACGCCGAACCCGCTGCCCAGTTCGTCAGAAATCCAGCCGCCCGCTCCGCCGGTGCTGCCATGCCCGACCCGATCGGCTTCGAGCAGCGTGGCGTTCACGCCCGCGGCGGCACACGCGTAGGCGGCCGCACACCCGGTCAGCCCGCCGCCGACGATGACGACGTCACGCTGAGAAGCGCCACGGTAGCGCGGATACGACCGCACGCGCGATTTCGGGAATTGTTCGATCCACGGCGAGCGCCCGTACTTCGTCATCCGGTCGTGGCTCCCTGGCTTTGTCCCGCTACGTGTCTTCGCCCCCGCGCCTCTCGAGTTACGGCGCTTCCAGGCTCGTCAGCACCTGCAGGAGTTTGGTCACGATGATCATGTCCGCGAAGGTCCCCTTCACGCTGTGCGCATCGGACCGCGTCAGCCCCGGCACGAACGCGGCGCGCTCGGCGTCGATGGTCAGCTTGAAGCCGACTTCGACCGTCACCGGCATCGTCACGCGATAGGGGCGCATCGCCGTCAGGCTGGCCATCGCGCGCGTGACGCCCTCGCGGATCATCGCCTGACCGCGCGCCGGCGTGACCGTCATCGCCGAATGATACCCGAGCGGCTCTTTCACGATGGCGCCGCCGGCGGCCGGAATCGCGCCCTGGAGCTGTGTCACCGCGAGGCGATCGCCGGACACGAACGCGACCGGCACGCCGAAGGATCCCGCCACGGCAGCGTTGTAGATGCCTTCGGAGACTTCCTGGCCGTTCAACTTCACGCCCAGCAGGCGCGCACTGGAGATCGTGTGGCTCCGGACGGCTCCGGCTGTCCACTCGCTGGCGTGATACCCGATGAAGATCGCCGCGGCGAACGAGTCGTCGATCCCCTGCATCATCTCGAGCGGCCGGGGAAATCCACGCACGATCTGCACATCGTCCGGCAGGCGATCGATGAGCAGGCTTTGACCGTTGCCGTGCGAGTCGGCGATGACGATGCCGGCAGGTCCGCTGGAGCGGACGCCGTCGATCGCCGCGTTGACCTCGCCCGTCATCCATTCCCGGGCGCGCTGATACTCAAACCCTTCGGGGCCGAGTTGCGCCGGCTGGACCACTCCGGTGATGCCTTCCATGTCCACCGAGATGAACACCTTGCGTGCGCGCGGCGCCTGCGCGTCGAGCGACAGCAGGCACAGCGGCAGCACGAGAAGGATGCACGCGGCTACGCGCTTCATGGAGGCACATTGTAGCCTCACGCGCGGCGTTCGCGTTGGAGCAGAGCCTTCTTCCGGGCGGCACCCCACCGGTAGCCGCTGACTGCGCCGCCAGCGGCGACCACGCGGTGGCACGGCACGGCGAGCGCCACGGGATTCGTGGCGCAGGCGCGCGCGACGGCGCGCACGGCGCGCGGACGGCCGATCGACGCCGCGACGTCCCCGTAGGTGCGCGTCTCGCCGTACGGGATCGCGGCGAGCGCCTGCCACACCTGCCACTGGAACGCCGTCGCCCGCACGTCGAGCGGCAGGTCGAGGCGCGGCCGCGCTCCCTCGAGGTGCGAGAGGATTTGCGTCGTCCACTGCGCCAGACCACCCTGATCGGCGGCAATCGTTGCCGCGGGATACTCGCGTGCCAGCGCGGTCTCGAGCTCGCGATCCGATGCCGCCATCGCGATCGAACAGATCCCGCGCGGCGTGGCGGCGACGAGCAGGCGGCCGAGCGGCGACGCGACGATCGCATATCGGATCGTCGTGTTGGCGCCGCCTTGCCGGTACGTGGCCGGACGCATGCCGAGCTTCGGCGCCGCGCGCTCGTAGAAGCGGCTGCTCGACCCGTATCCGGCCTCGAACACCGCGCCGGTGACGCCCGCGCCCTCGCGCAGCCGCGTCTTGACCGTGCGCAGCCGGCACGCCTCGGCGTACTCCCGCGGCGTGACGCCGACAATCCGCTTGAAGTTCCGCTGCAGATGGTAGGGGCTGCCGCCCAGCCGGCGCGCGAGCGTCGCAAGCGACGGGTGGCTGTTCACGTTCGCGAGATACACGCAGGCGCGCCGAATCTTGTCCACCCAGGGATCGGCCGCGGCCTCGCGATCGGGACGGCAGCGCAGGCAGGCGCGATACCCCGCCTGGACGGCGTCAGCGGCGGTGTCGAAGAACGCGACGCGATCGCGGCGAGGGCGGCGGCTCGGGCATGACGGACGGCAGAACACGCCGGTCGAGCTCACCGCGTACACGAAGGTCCCATCGGCGCCGCGATCGTGGCGCACAACCAGATCCCATCGTGAATCGTCTACAGAGTGGCGGGCGGTCATCTTCATCATACGGCGAGTCTGACGCGACCAGGGCGTCCGCCGCTATCCGCAGCTTGCGCTCGATGTGGCATCCCGATCGGGGCCCGTTAGCCATCGGGCATATTAGCCGAGCCGCCAATCTACGAAGGTCTTCGTTGACAAACGGCCGCGCGTCGCGGATACTCGGCGCCGGGGATTCCGACCATGACGCAGGACATCCGCTACGCGATCCGGACGCTGCTGAACGCCCCCGCGTTCACGATCGTCGTCGTGCTCACGCTGGCGCTCGGCATCGGCGCCAACACCGCGATCTTCTCGCTCACCGATCAGCTGCTGCTGCGCCTGCTCCCTGTGAAGCACCCCGAGCAGCTCGTCATGTTCGAGAATCCAGGTCCCTTTCAGGGACGGACGAACAACAGCAACACGTTCTCGTACCCGATGTATCGCGATTTCCGCGACCGCAACACGGTGTTCGACGGCGTGCTCGCCAGCTTCAACGCCAGCCTGACGCTCACGATCGACGGCCAGTCCGAACGCGTGATGGGCGAGCTCGTCAGCGGCAACTACTTCGACGTGCTCGGCGTCCGCCCGTTTGCCGGCCGCGTGCTGATGCCAGACGACGACCGCGTCGCGAACGGGAGTCAGGCGGCGATGATCAGCTACGGCTACTGGATGCGCCGGTTCGCCGGCGATCGCAGCATCCTGAACCGCGCGATCGGGCTGAACGGCCATCCGATGACCATCGTCGGCATCACCCCGCCGGGATTTTTCGGCATCTCGATCGGCCAGTCGGCGGACGTGCTGGTGCCGGTGACGCTGAAAGCGCAGATGACGCCCACGTGGGACGATTTGGAGAATCGCCGCAGCCGCTGGCTCGTGCTGATGGCGAGGCTCAAGCCGGGCCTGTCGGCGCCACAGGCCGAAGCCGGCATGAACGTGCTCTACCACCAGATCAACGAGCTCGAGGTGAAGTCGGTCGAGGGTGCATCGGCGAAGACGCGCGAGCGGTTTCTCGCGAAGCACCTGTTCGTCAAGCCGGGCGCGAAGGGACGTTCCGATCTTCGGCAGGAGTTCTCGACGCCGATCGTCGTGCTGATGGGAATGGTCGGCCTGGTGCTGCTGATCGCGTGCGCGAACGTGGCGAACCTGCTGCTCGCGCGCGGCGCGGCGCGGCAGAAGGAGGTGGCGATTCGGCTGGCGCTCGGCGCCGGACGCCGTACGATCGTCCGCCAGCGCCTCGTCGAGAGCTTGCTGCTCGCGCTCGCCGGTGCGGGCATCGGCTTGCCGCTCGCGTGGGGCGCGACCGCTCTGCTGGTCCACACGCTGCCGTCGCAAAGCGCGGAGCAGACGTTCGTCGCAGCGCCCGACCTTCGCGTCGTCCTCTTCGCGGTGGCCGTGTCGCTGATCACGGCCGTGCTGTTCGGCCTGGCGCCGGCGATGCAGTCCACGCGGCCGGCGCTGACCACGACGCTGAAGGACGAGTCGTCGGGTGTGGTCGGCGGCACCGGCCACGCACGATTCCGGCAGGCGCTGGTGATCGCGCAGGTCGGCCTTTCCGTGCTGCTGCTGGCGGGCGCCGGGCTGTTCGCGCGAAGCCTCTACAACCTGAAGAACGTGAACCCCGGCTTCGACACGGAGCACCTCCTCGCCTTCGCCGTCGACCCTTCGCTCAGCGGGTACTCGCGCGAGCGGACGATCCGCCTGTTTCACGACCTCCAGCAGCGCATCGCCGGAATCCCGGAGGTGCGTGCGGTCTCCCCGTCGGTGATTCCGCTCCTGTCCGACAGCGAATGGCGATCGTCAGTGACGGTCGAAGGGTACCAGGCGAAGGAAGGCGCCGACATGAATCCCGACATCAACTCGGTCGGTCCGCAGTACTTCGAAACGATGCGCCAGCCGCTCGTGGCCGGACGCGAGTTCACCGACCGCGACGTGGACGGCGCGCCCAAGGTCGCGATCGTCAACGAGGCGATGGCGCACTACTTCTTCGGCGACGGCAACCCGCTGGGGCGGCATCTCGGCTTGCGCAAGAGCAACGCGAACGATGCCGAAATCGTCGGCGTCGTCAAGGATTTCAAGAACACGAACCTTCGCGAGGAGCCAAAGCGCTTCGTGTTCCTGCCCTACGCGCAGACCGACGAGCTGAACGAGATGACGCTCTACGTCCGCGCCCGCGGCGACGCCGCGGCGGCCTCCGCGTCCCTGCGTGCCGCCGTGCGTCAGGCGGACGCAAACCTTCCGATCTACGGCCTGAAGACGATGACGACGCAGGTGGACGATTCGCTGTTCATCGAACGGATGGTGGCGGGCCTGTCGATCGCCTTCGGTGCGCTGGCCACGCTGCTCGCCGCCATCGGGCTGTACGGCGTGATGTCGTACTCGGTCGCGCGACGGACACGCGAAATCGGCATCCGCATGGCGCTCGGCGCGGAGCGCACGTCGGTCCTGTGGATGGTGCTTCGCGAGGTGGCGGTGCTGGTGGCGGTCGGGGTCGGCATCGGCGTGCCGGTGGCGATCGCCCTTGGACGCGTCGTGCAGTCGCAGCTCTTCGACCTTTCCGCCACCGACCCGATTGCGCTCGCAGTCGCCACGGCGTTGCTCGCGACCGTGGCCTTCGTGGCGGGCTATCTTCCAGCCCGCCGGGCGACGCGCGTCGATCCGATGCTGGCGCTGCGGTATGAATAGCGACCAGGATGCTCGTCGTGATCTTCGCGTGCTCCGTGCCTTCGTGAAGAAGCCGCCGGTCGAAGTGCTACGATCGTCGTCTTATGCGTATTGCGATTGTCGGCAGCGGCGGCGTCGGCGGGTATTTCGGCGGGCGGCTGGCAGCCACCGGTGTGGACGTCACTTTCATCGCGCGCGGCGCCCACCTGGCGGCGCTTCGCAGCCGGGGGCTCCGCATCGAGAGTCCCAAGGGCCCTCTCCACGTGCCGAAGGTCGCCGCCACGGACGACCCTTCCACGATCGGCCCCGTGGACATCGTGCTCTTCGCCGTGAAGCTGTACGACACGGAGCCGGCGACGCAGCTTCTCCCGCCGCTGCTGGGCCCGGACACGGTCGTCATCCCGTTTCAGAACGGCGTGGACAGCGTGGGCGTGCTCACGCGTGCGGTCGGGCAGGCGCACGTCGCGGGCGGGACAGCCTACGTCGCCGCCGTGATTGCCGAGCCAGGGCTGATTCGGCACACGGCGATGGATCATCTGATCTTCGGCGAGCTCGACGGCGTCCGCTCGCCGCGCCTCGAGCGGCTGCTCGCGGCGTGCCAGCCGGCAGGGTTTCAGTCGACACTCAGCGACCATGTGCTGATCGACATCTGGGCAAAATTCGTCCGGCTGTCGGTGTTCAGCGGCATGACCGCGGTGACGCGCTGCCCGCTCGGCCCCATCCGAGAGGATGCGGATCTCTTCGCGATGCTTCAGGCCGCCGCGATGGAAACGATCAGCGTCGCACGCGCGAGCGGCGTGCAGGTGCCGGCCGATCTCCTCGACGAGATGACCGCCATGGTGAAGGGGCTCCCGCCGAACGCGAAGTCGTCGATGCTCGAGGATCTCGAGCGCGGTAAGCGTCTGGAACTGCCCTGGCTGAGCGGCGCGGTCGTGCGCATCGGCGCCGCGTACGGCGTCCACACGCCCATTCACCGCTTCATCAATACCGTTCTGCAGCCGCACGTCAACGGCGCGCTCGACTGATCGCGGGACTGCGGCCGAGCGTCGGCAGACCCCGGCGTCGCGGCTCCCAGGATCGAAAGTTGCTTCGCCAGGCACCATGGCCAAGCCGCAGATCGAATCCGAACCGACACCACCCTTTCCCGCGCAAAAGCTCGAGAAGCCCGGGCTCGAAGACGAGATGGCCCTGCGGCCGAAATACCAGGCACCACGCTATCGGCCGGCCGGCAAGCTCGAAGGCAAAGTTGCGCTGATTACCGGCGGCGACTCGGGTATTGGCCGGGCCGTTGCCGTCATGTACGCACGTGAAGGCGCCGACGTCGCCATCGCCTTCCTTCCCGCGGAGCGCGGCGACGCGATCGAGACACGGCGGGTGATTGAAGCGGAAGGCCGCCGATGCCTCACGCTCGAAGGCGATCTCACGGACGCACGCTTCTGCCTCAGCGTGATCGACAGGACGATGGCCGAGCTTGGGCAGCTCGACATTCTCGTCAGCAACGCAGCGCACCAGAATCGGAAAGCGGAGATCGAGGACGTCACCGACGAGGAGTTCGATCGCACGTTCAAGACGAACGTGTACGCATATTTTCGTCTCGTGCGCGCGGCGCTGCCGCACCTGCGCGCCGGCGCATCGATTATCGTCACCGGCTCGGAAACGGGGTTCGAAGGCCCCGAGATGCTGCCCGACTACGCGGCCTCCAAAGGGGCCATCCACACGCTGACGAAAGCGATGGCGAAGATGCTGGCCGGGCGCGGCATCCGCGTGAACTGCGTCGCGCCAGGCCCGGTGTGGACGCCTCTCAATCTGGCAGACGAGGGGAATCCCCCGGCCAAGATCGCGTCGTTCGGAGAGAAGACGCCGCTGGCACGGCCCGCACAGCCCGAGGAGCTCGCGCCCGCGTATGTCTTCTTCGCGTCGGATGCCGATTCGAGCTACATCACCGGCGAGGTGCTCGCGGTCATGGGCGGCGGGACGACGCCGGGATAAGGCACGTCGACGTCCGCCGGCGCCACGTCAGCGGCCGTCCGTCGACGCCGGCGCCTTGATCGCGCTCAGCATCTTGCCGATGAATTCGTTCAGCGGACCCGTCCCGCGAATCCACCGCACCACGGCGACGATGTCGTGCTCCCAGTCGACGTAGATGATGTTGGCACCGTTGCCCTCGAAGTACACCGCCGTTTCCGGCGCGTTGGTCAGCGGCGTGCGGCCCGTGTTGAGGAACCAGTTCGCGAATCCGTAGTTCGGGTTCGCGCGCCCCGGCGTGCGCGCCATCTGGATCCATTTCTCGGACACGATCGGCTTGTCGTTCCACGTGCCGTTGCGAAGAAACAGGTAACCGAAGCGCGCCATGTCGTAGGCGTTGATGAACATGCCGCCGCCCCAGTGTCCGCCGCCGGTCACCGACTGCATCTTCTGGCCGTCGACCTCCACCCACGAGTTCTCGTAGCCGTACCACCGCCAGGTGGACGAGGCGCCGATCGGCTCCATGATTTCCTGCCGCAGTACTTCTGGCAGCGGACGGCGCCAGACCTCGAGCGCCGCGAGCGCCATCGCGTTCACGCGAACGTCGTTGTACTTGTAGTGCGTGCCCGGGTCGTGCAGCTCGCGGTTGGGCCAGTCCGCGGACGTCTTCCCTTCCGGACGATCGGCCCAGTCGGGCTTGCCCCATAGCGTGCCCTGCCAATCGCTCGTCTGCCGCAGCAGGTCGTCCCACTTGATTTTCTGGTTGTGCGGCGCATCGAACAGATCGACGCCTGGCGGCATGTACGCACGCGCGTAGTCGTTGACGTCGTGAATCAGACCGCGCTGCCACGCGAGCCCGATCACGGTCGTGAGGAACGTTTTCGTCACGCTGTGCGTCATGTCCACGCTGCTGGTGTCGCCCCACTCCGCGACGATGTAGCCGTGACGGGTGATGATGCCGTTGGCGCCAGCCCGTGTCTTCGTCGGCCCGATAATCGTGTCGTACGGTTCGTTGCGCCCGAACGACTCGGCCAGCATCAGCGCCATGTCCTTCGGCGTCGTGCTCTCGCTGTCCACGGCGATTTTCACGGCCTCCGCGACGCGGGCGGCGTCCATGCCGACGTCTTCGGGGCGCTTGTGCTCCCAGTCGAAGCGCTCGGGAAAATACGCCCGCTGCGCCCGTGCGGGCGCCGGTGGCGGCGTTCCGCGTCGCTGCGCCGTCACTGCCGCGCCGCCGATCGAGATCGCCGCGACGACCATTACGCCCGACAGCACACGCGTCATAACGCTCCCCTCTGAAAGTCCCGCGCAGTATAGTTCGGCACGTTGAACCCGTACTGCAGCTGATCGGTGATCACGCCGTCCTTGACGGCGCTTCGGCGCAGGCGCCCTTCGAGCACGTAGCCCGCCTTCTCGAGCACGCGGCATGACGCGCCGTTCCAGGCGAACGGCACCCCGTACAGCCGCGTCAGCCCGTGCGTTTCGATCGCGTACTTCGTGGTGGCGCCGAGCGCGTCGGTCGCGATGCCGCGGCCCCAGAACGCTTCGCCGATCCAATACCCGATTTCCGCCGACACGCGCTCGACATCCGTGTGCAGCCTGAAGCCGATGCCGCCAACTGCCGCGCCGTCCACCGCGATGGCAAACATGGTCTCGGGCGATGCTGCCTTCAACCGGCGTAAGAACGCCCGGCCGTCGTGCCGCGTGTAGGGGTGCGGGAAGGCATCCCGGAGATTGATCCAGATACGGCGATTGTCGGCTTGTTCGACGAGCGAATCGAGATCGCTGGAGCGCCAGGACCTCACCTCGCACGTCGGGAGCGGAATAGCCATCATGCTCGCACCGTGGCGCTCGTCAGTCCGCGCGCAGGGCGGTCAGCGGATCCACGCGCAGCGCTCGCCGCGCAGGCACGAGGCAGGCGATCCCCGCGACGATCGCAAACAGGATCACGACGGCCAGGTATGTGAACGGGTCGACGGCCGAGACGCCGAAGAGCAGCCCGTTCATCGCACGGCTGACGAGGACGGCTGCTGCCGTGCCGGCGGCGACGCCGCCGACGGTCAGCCGGACGCCTTCAGCCGCAATGAGCCGCAGCACGGCGCGCGGATTGGCGCCGAGGGCGACGCGCACGCCGATCTCGCGCGTCCGCTGCTCCACCGAATACGCCACCACGCCGTACAAGCCGGCGGCCGCCATCACCAGCGCCATCAGCGCGAACGACGCCAGCAGCGCGGTCGTCAGGCGCGCCGACGCGATGGAGTCTGACAACGCCCCCTCCATCGTCGCGACCTGGCTGATCGGCTGATCGCGATCGGCCGCCGCCACCGCGGCACGTACCGCTCCGACGAGGCTGAGCGGATCGCCGCCAGACGCGCGGACCACCAGCTGCATTGCGGGCCACGGCCGCTGCGCGTACGGCGTATACATCGCGACCATCGGCTCACTCGACACGCCGTTGTTCTTCACATCCGAAACCACGCCTACGACTTCCGCGAAGCCGGACGCCTTGCCGACCAACAGCTTCTTCCCGAGCGCATTCCCGTTCGGCCATTGACGCCTCGCCAGGCCGCGGCTGATCACGCAAACGAGCGGCGCCTGTTCGTCGTCGCGCTCCGTGAAGGTGCGGCCTGCGACGACCGCAATGCCCATCGTCGAAAAATACCGCGGCGTGACGCCCGACCACTGGCCGACGGGACGCTCCCCGATGCCGACGACGGGCTGGTCCGCCGACAGGTAAGGCGCCATGACCGTGAGCGTCGGCGGCAGCGCCATCGCGGCCGCGGCGGAGGCGACGCCTGGCGTGGCGTCGATTGTCGTCATCACCCGCGCGAAGAACGAACGCATCGCGGCGGGGTCCGCGTATTTCGACGTCGGCAGCGAGATGCGCATGGTCACGAGGCCGCGCGGCTCGAAGCCGAGCTCGACACGCAGCAGCCGCGCGAAGCTTTGGAGCAGCAGACCGGCGCCGACCAGCAGCATCAGCGACAGCGCGACTTCGCCGATCACCAGCACACGTCCGCCGGCGCCTCGGCGCACGACCGCGCCTCGGCCGGCGAGCTTCAGCGCATCGCCTGCCTGCTGCTGCATCGCGCGAACCGCAGGGGCCAACCCGACGAGCAGACCCGTCGCCATGGACACGCCGAGCGAAAAGATCAACACCCGCCGGTCAACGGCGATCTGCGACCCTCGCGGCAGCCCGCTGAGAGCGGCCGACGCGAGTGCGACGCCCCATGAGGCGATGAAGACGCCGGCAACACCGCCGGCGAGTGCGATCGCGAGACTCTCGCCGCAGAGCCAGCGCAACAGATCCGCGCGGCTCGCTCCGAGCGCGAGCCGCACGGCCGTTTCGTGGGCACGAGCGGTCCCCCGCACGAGCAGCAGCGTCGCCACGTTGGCGCAGGCGATCAGCAAGACCAGACCGACAGCAGCCACCAGGACCATGAGCGCTGACGTCGAATCGCCGACCGTCCGATCGCGGATCGGCGTCAGGTGCAGGCTCGCGTCTGGATCGGCGTCGGTGTTGGTTGGATTCGCCCGGGCGTACGCGCGCGCGATCGCGTCCACTTCGGCCTGCGCCTGGCCGATCGACACGCCTGGCTTCAGGCGCCCGACAGCCGAGAGATAGCCGAGTCCGCCGCGAATCTGCTGGCGCGTCAGGCTGCTCATTTCGTCCACTCGCGTCGTCCACACATCCACATCGTCGAACGGAGGCGGGAGGTCGATCCCGAGCGCGCCGACGATGGTGTACGGCGATCCGTTGAGCGCGAGGGTCTCGCCCACGACCGACGGCGCACCATTGAACCGCTGCATCCAGTACCGGCGCCCGATGATGGCGGCGGCGCTGCCGCCCGGCGCGTCCTCTGCCTGGGTGAAGTGCCGGCCGACGGCCGGATCGACGCCGAGCACGGCGAAGAAGCCGGCCGAAACGCGCGCGCCCGGCAGCTGTTCGGGTCGGTCGACGCCGGTGACGTTGAAGCGATCGCTGGTGAACGCGGCGAGGCCGCTGAACAGCCGATCGCGGGACGTGAGCTCGAGGAAGGCCGGATGCGAAAACGGCGCGCCGTTGATCGCACGCTTGACGTTCGTGCCTGCCAGCGTCATCAGGCGATCGGCCGCCGCGAACGGGAGCGGCTTGAGGAGGACGGCGTCAACGATGCTGAATACCGCGGTCGTCGCGCCGATGCCGACCGCCAGCGTGACGATCGCAACCAGGCTGAAGGTCTTCGTCTTCCACAGCGATCGAATCGCGCGGCGCATGGCTCAGCTCACACGACGTAGCGCTCGCCAGACACCGCCGTGCGCGCGAAGCGCTCGAGCGCGAACGGGGCGAGGTCGAACAGCGGGTCGCGGCCGGCGACCACGTCCGCGAGAATGCGGCCGGCGGCCGGCGAGTGCTGAAACCCGTGGCCGCTGAAGCCGTTGATCAGAAAGAAACCTGGCAGGTCTGTCACGGCGCCGATGATCGGATTGGCATCGGGCGACATCTCGTAGAGGCCGGCCCACGCGTGCGAAATCGACGCCTCCGCCAGCGCGGGCAGCCGTTGAACGGCCGCTTCGGTGACTTCGGGCAGAAAATCCCAACGGACCGTCGTGTCGAATGTCGACGGCTCCGTCGGATCGCCCATGCCGAACAGCAGGCCAGCGCCTTCGCGGTGAAAGTAGAACGTGGTCTCGAAGTCGATGACCATGATCTTCGACGCGGGCACACGCACCGGCGCAGCGTCGGAACCGGGCGCGTCGAACGCGGCGATGAAGATGTGGCGCCGGTATGGATCGACCGGGACGTCCACGCCCGCCATCCGGCCGACAGCGCGGGCGTACGGTCCGGCGGCGTTGACCACGACCGGCGTGTCGATCCGCCCCTGGGGCGTCGTAACGGCCGCGATGCGGCCGCCCGTCGTTTCGATACCGGTCACCTCCGTTTCGCGCTCGATGACCACGCCCGCCGCACGGGCGCTTTGCGCGAAGCCCATCGTGACGCCATTCGGGTCGGCGATGCCGTCGCGCTCGCAGAACGTGGCGCCGATCACACCGTCAGCCTTCAGACCCGGCGCGAGGCGCTCGGCCTCGTCTGCACAGAGCCACTGGACGTCGACGCCGAGGCTCCGCTGCAGCGACACATTCTCCTGGAAGGTCTCGACGCTGGACTGCGAGGACAGGAGGAACAGATATCCGTCCTGATGGAAGTCGATCGTGTACCCGACGTCGTCGGCGAACCGTTCGAGCAGGCCGATGGACTCGATCGACAGGCGGATGTTGGCGTCGTTCGAGAACTGGTGACGCACGCCGCCGGCATTCCGGCCCGTCGATCCCGTTCCGAGCATCTTCTCGCGCTCGAGCAGCACGACGTCGGTGATGCCGCGTCGAGCGAGATGGTAGGCGACACTGGCGCCCATGCACCCGCCGCCGATGATGACCACGTCTGCTGATCGTTTCATGAACTTGGAGACTCTCCAGACTGTGTGTCTGTTCGATCCTCAACGCCGCGAGTGGGAGAGAACGCGTGAGCGCCTCTTCGTCGCGACCGCTATCGGCCCGCGGCGTGCTCGACCGCTTCCATCACCCGCAGCAGGTTGCCGCCGAGGATCTTCGTCACGTCCGCCTCGGAGTAGCCCTTCTTCAGCAGCGCGTCGGTGATCTTCGGCAGCTTCGTCGCGTCCTCCATGCCGATCGGCATCGTGGCGCCGTCGAAATCGGAGCCGAGGCCGACGTGATCGACGCCCGCCACCTTCACGGCGTGGTCGATGTGCTCGATGATCTTGTCCCACGTCACTGTGGGCAGCTTGCCGCTCTTCATCGCCTCGGTGTTGATGCGCGCCGACTCCAGCGTCGAGCAGGCTTCGTCGCCGCCGCACTTCTTCGACATGGCGTTCAGCTGCGTGACGACGTCGCCGTTCTGCTTGTCGCTGGCGACGCGATACTCTTCGCTCAGGAAGCTGACCTCGTAGTTGATCATCACCACGCCGCCGTTCTTCGCGAGCGCGCGCAGCATGTCGTCGGTCATGTTCCGCGCGTGGTACGAGATGGCGCGGCACGACGAATGCGACGCGATGACGGGCGCCGTGCTCGCGGCGATCGCGTCGTAGAACGTCTTGTCCGCGACGTGCGAGATGTCCACCATGACGCCGAGGCGGTTCAGCTCGTGCACGACCTCCTTGCCGAACGGCGTGAGGCCGTTGTGCGCCGGCTTGTCGGTGGACGAGTCGGCCCAGTCGTTGTTCTTGAAGTGCGTCAGCGTGAGGTAGCGCACGCCGAGCGCGGCGTAGTTGCGGAGCAGGCCCAGATCGTTGTCGATCATGTGGCCGCCTTCCATGCCCATCAGCGCGGCAATCTTGTGCTCGCCCGCCGCGCGCCGGATGTCGGCGGCCGTCGTCGCCAGCATGAGGTCGTTCGGGTGGGTGCGAACCGCCTGGCGCACCGAGTCGATCAGATCCATCGCCTTCTTCACGGCCGGCGGACCGGTGAGATCGCTCGGTACCCAGATCGAGAAGAACAACGCGTCGAGCCCGCCTTCGCGCATGCGCGGAATGTCGATGTTGCCGTTCGCGTGGCGAGCGCCGATGTCGAACCCTTTTTCTGACAGCAGCCGCTGCGTCGTGTCGTCGTGCGAATCGATCACGATCGCGCGATCGTGCACCTGCTTGGCGTGCGGGGTCACGGCGTCGGAGGCACCGGACTGCGTGAGAACGAGGATCGGAACCGACAACGCGGCGGCGACGACGGTGGCACGCAGCAGGGTCTGTTTCATGCGCGCCATCTTACCGCAGCGCGTCACGCGGGTGTCATGCCTCTTCCCACCTGAATCGCGTGAGCGCGAGCGCGGCGAACACGGCGGAGAAGGCGAGCAGTACGGCCGTCGGCACCACCGCCCCGGAGATGCCGATCCCACGCCACGTCATCGCGTCGAGCCCGTCCACGGCCCATCGTACGGGAACGATCAGCGTCACCTGCTGCAGCCACGCGGGGAAGATGAACGTCGGCACCCAGGCGCCACCGAGCATCACCATCATCAGGACGGCGAGGGTCGTCACGCCGCGGGCGGTCGCCGGAGAATTGCCGAGCGCCGCGACCAGCAGACCGAAGGTGGATGCCATCAGCGCGCAGGCAATCGAGACGCTGAAGAAGCCGACCACGCTCCCGTGAATGCGCACGCGAAACGCCACGATCGCGAAGGCGAACGAGACGAGCAGGATCATCAGCGAGATGAGCGTGCCGCTGGCCGCCTTCCCCGTCAGCAGCGTCAGCTTCGAGACTGGCGCGCTGCGCACGCGTCTCCACAGGCCGCGCTCGCGCTCGACGAGCAGCTCGATGCCGAGATTCGCCATCGCGAACAGGAGGAACTGAATCGCCATCCCGCCGAAGGAATGCGCGTAGCCGTTGTAGGGCGCGTTCGCCCCCGCAGTGACCGCCTCCTCCCGCACGTCGTAGGGCATCGTGATGCCCCGCGGACCCGTGGCGGTGCCGCCGCCGGTGGTGGACGGCCGATCGTAGAAGGTCTGCACCGCAGTCATCATCTGCACCAACGCGCGCTTGTCCTCGTCCGCCATCGACGACGACCGGACCTCCGACAGCGTCTGGTCGAGGATGCGCCTGCCCTGGCCTCCGCCGAACACTTCGGCGCTGACGGCCTGCATCACATGCTGCGTGAGAATGCCGCGCACCATCGCGAGCTCGATCCGGCGCGAGGGATCGTACGCGAAGGCGAGCTCCGGCTTCTGCGCAGCACTGAAAAACGCCTTCCCTGCCGCGTCGCCGAAGCCCTTCGGGATGGTGATCGCCACGCTGGTCTTGCCGCGCCTCACGGCGTCGTGCGCGGCGCCCGCAGACGGCATCGTCACCGCGAGGTTCGCGTCGGCCTGCGCGCTGGACACGATGGCCTTCGAGATCGCGCTGCCGTCCTGATCGACGATCGCGATGCCAATCTTCGCCGGGCGGCTGTCCTGGCTCGAACCGGTGAACAGCGCGCCGAAAAACGAGGCGATCACAATCGGTACGACGAAGCTGACGATCACCGAACGGCGCTCGCTGAAGAAGACCCGCAGGTCCTTGCGGACCATGGCGAGCAAGGGGATGAGGGCCATCAATCGCGCAGGCTCCTTCCGGTGAGTGTGAGGAACACCGACTCGAGAGATGCGGGACTGCCCGCGGCCGCCGGCATGCTCGACAGCAGGCCGTCAAGCGTGTCGTTCGCGATCACGCGGCCGTGATCCATCACGACGATGGTGTCGGCCAGACGCTCGATTTCCTCCATGTAGTGCGTGGTGTAGAGCAGCGCCTTGCCGCGCCGCTTGAGCTCTTCCAGATTGTCGAAGATGGCATTGCGGCTTTGCGGATCGACGCCCACCGTGGGCTCGTCGAGCAGGAGCACGTCCGGGTCGTGGAGCAGCCCGGCGGCCAGGTTCAGCCGCCGCTTCATGCCGC
The DNA here is from genome assembly GCA_036268855.1 of Vicinamibacterales bacterium. Classification (GTDB taxonomy): domain Bacteria; phylum Acidobacteriota; class Vicinamibacteria; order Vicinamibacterales; family CAVVIG01; genus DATATJ01. The sequence continues at coordinate 22,599 of DATATJ010000173.1, read as the reverse complement.
CGCTGTACGACTTGACGCGGTCGCGCTCACGATCGGCGAGACCGACCAGTTCCAGCGCGGCGGCGATCGCGCGGTCCAGCGCCTTGCCGCGGAGACTGTAAAGCGCGCCGAAAAATTGGAGGTTCGCACGCGCGGAGAGCTCTTCGTACAGCGCGAGATCCTGCGGCACGAAGCCGATGCGGCCTTTCTTGGGATCCGTGTCGCCGGCGAGGCGGGCGCCCTCGATCAGAATCTCTCCGCGCTCGGGCGTGAGCAGCCCGGCGATCATCGACACCGTCGTCGTCTTGCCCGCGCCATTCGGGCCAAGCAAACCGAGCAGCCGGCCCGGCTCGAGGTCGAACGAGACGTCGTCAACAGCGACGAGCGTGCCGAATGTCTTGCGCAGATGCTGAATGGTGAGCACGCGTCTCTACTCGAGCGACATCATGCCACTGACGGCGCGGTTCGTGCGATTTTCCGGCGCCGCCCCAACGAACGGCCCGGGAAGGCTGCGGTCCCGCGGCGTCAATCGGCAAGCGCAACGATGGGATCAATCTTGGTGGCGCGCCGCGCCGGGAGCGCGCAGGCAAGGACCGCGACGCCCGCGAGCACGAGGGTGACCGTGGCGAGCACCACGGGGTCGCCGGCACTGATGCCGAACAACTGCGTCTCCAGGCTCTTTCGCAGCGCCACAGCGCCCAGCGCGCCGATCGCGAAGCCGATGGCGATCAGCAGGAGCCCTTCGCGCAGCACCAGCTCGAAGACGCCGCGCGCGCTGCTGCCCAGCGCGATCCGGATGCCAATTTCCTTTCGCCGCTGCGTCACCAGGTAAGCCAGGACGCCGTAGATGCCGATGGCCGACAGAAACAACGCGATCGCGCCAAAACTGAGCGACAGCAGCACGGGCGAGCGGCGGCTCATCAGCGACGTCTCCATCCGCTGATCCATCGTCTGCGTGTCGAAGACGGGCAGCTCGCGATCGAGACCATTGAGCGCGCCGCGCACCGCGCCCGTCAACGAGAGCGGGTCGCCGGGCGTCTTGACGGCGAAGGTCATGCCCGCCGACGTGTCCTGATCCATGGGAATGAAGTACGTGCCGACCGATTTCGCGCCTTCCGTGAGGTCGTGCAGTTTGACGTCGGCGACGACGCCGACCACGGTGAGGAAGACGGTTTTCTCGGTGATGGCGGTGAGCTCGCCGCTGGTGATGTCGGTCGGTCTGTACATCCGTCGGCCGATCGGATCTTCCGTGGGCCAGAAGCGTCTGGCCAGCGTGTCGTCCACGATGATGCTGTACGAACCGCTCGGTCGGGCTCCGGAGCCGGCGGTGTCCGGCTCGATCCGATGATCGCGGTCGTCGAAGAAGCGGCCGCGCTTCAGCTTCACGCCCATCGCTTCGAAATATCCGGGCGTGACGTCCACGACCGTCGGCGAGATCACCGACTCGCCCGGCTTCATCTGGTAGCCCTCGGCGAAGATCACGCTGTCGCTGTGATTGCCGCCAAAGGGAATCGTGTCGGTGGCACCGGCCGCGGTCACGCCGGGGAGCGCCCGCAGGCGAAGCAGCGCTTCGTGCGTGAAGTTGATGAGGGCGTGGTCGTCGGCGTAGCGAGACCGCGGCAGCGAGATCGAGGCGCTCAGCACGCCGTCTGCTTTGAACCCGGGATCGACGGCGAGCACCTGCCGGAAGCTGGCGAACAGGAGGCCGGCGCCGATGAGGAGCATGAACGCAAACCCCACTTGCGCGACGACGAGGCCGCGGCGCAGCGTCCGCGCCCCGCGCCCGCTCGTGCCCGTCCGGCCTTCCTCGCGCAGGACCATCGTCAGGTTCGCGGGCAGGACGTTGGCGACCGGGATCATGCCGAGCACGAGGCCGATCAGCGCCGCGATCCCGAGGGTATACGCGACCACGACGCCGTCGAGGCGGATTTCGCCGCCGCGCGGAAGATCCTGAATGTTCAGCGTCCCGAGGACCCGCAGCACGCCGGCGCCGACGACGAGCCCTGCGGCCGCCGCGACCATCGCCAGGACGACGCTTTCGGTGACGAGCTGCCGCGCGATGCGCCAGCGGCCGGCGCCAAGCGCGAGCCGCATGGCGAGCTCCTTCAGACGCGCCCGTGAGCGCACGAGGACGAGGTTCGCGACGTTCACGCAGCCGATGAGCAGGAGAAAGAGCGCGCCGCCCCACATCAGGTACAGCGTGGCCTTGACCTCGCGCACCAATGTGTCCTGCAGCGGATCCACGGTGGTGTGAAAGCCGGCGTTGATGAGGAGCGGCTTCAGCTTCGGAAACAGATCGAGATTGCGCGCGTTGAGCGCGTCGATTTCCTGCTGTGCGCGTTCGATGGTCGCGCCGGGCTTGAGCCGCGCGATGTTCTGGTAGCTGTTATTGTGCCGCTGGTCGTCGGCTTTCTGCTTCGGCGTGAACGCGAGCGGACGCCAGAGCATCACCGCCGGGTTCAGAAAATAGAAATCCTTCGGCATCACCCCGATCACGGTGAACGGCTGGCCGTCGATGCGGATGTCCTTGCCAATCGCGCTCGGCTGACCGCCGAACTGCGACTGCCAGAGCGCATAGCTGAGCACCACTTTCTTGTCGTTCCCGACCTCTCCGTCCTCTTCCGCGAAGGTGTGTCCGAGCGCCGGAGCCACGCGGAGCAGACGAAACAACGACGGTGTGGTGCGCGTGACGCGGATGCGCGACGGCGTGCCGTTCTGATCGATGTTCTGGTTGGTGCCGTTGAAGAGCGCCTGTTCTTCGTACACGTCGGTTTCGCGGAGCCGATCGTAATAGTCCGGCACGCCCGAGTTGCTGCCGACGGCCGCCGACGCGCCGGCGCCTGGATACGCGTTGCCCATCAGCACGATCCGGCCCGAGTCCGGCACCGGCAGCGGCCGTAGCAGCACGTTGTGCACCACCGAGAAAAGGGCGGTGTTCGCGCCGATGCAGAGCGCAAGGGTGAGCGCGGCTGTGAACGTGAAGGCTTTATCCTTCCACAACAGCCGCAGGCCGACGCGCAGATCGTGAAGAAAGGAGTCCACGGCAAAGGATACGTTGATTGCCGTTCGACGGTTCCTCCGTCTGTCGCCGCGTCCGAGGTGGAGCTTGGCTATTCGGTGCGCAGCGCGTCCGACGGCTGGACCCTGGCAGCGCGCCAGGCGGGGATGAAATTGGCGAGGCTCGACGCCGCCAGCAGCACGGCCGCCGCGACACCCCACGACACCGGATCCGCGATGCTCACGCCGTAGAGCATGCCGCTGATCTGCGTGCGCACCGCGGCCGCCCCGATGCAGCCGACGGTCAGGCCGGCCACGAGGCCCGCAGCCGCCACCATCAAGCCCTGACGCATCACGAGCCGCAGCACGGTCGCCGCACTGGCGCCGAGCGCCATGCGGATGCCGATCTCGCGCGTGCGCCGGGAGACGGAGTACGCGATGACGCCGTACAACCCAATCGCGGCTAGCAGCATCGCGACCAGGCCGACAATGCTCACGACGAGCGCCTCGGCGCGCGCCGGAAACAACGTCGCGTCCATCTCCGCTTCCATCGTCTGGTTCTCGAAGAAGACGAGGTTCGGCTCGAGCGACAGCAGCTCGCGGCGCATGTCGCGCAGAAGTGCGCCCGCGTCGCCGCGTGTGCGCGCGATCACGGCATTGTAGGCATTCGGCTGCTGGCTCCGTGCGACGTGAATGAACGGCGTGGGCGCTTCGCCGACCGTCGCTACCTTGTGATCGGCCGACACGCCGACAATCTCGAACGGCGGGCCGACGCCGCCGCGTGTGCGGAAGACCTTGCCGATGGCGCTTTCGCCCGGCCAGTACCGGCGGGCGAGCGTCTCGTTGACCACGGCCACCTTCGGCGTGTCCGGCCGATCGCCGTCGTTGAAGCCGCGGCCCTGCACGATCGCGACACCCACGGTCTTGAAGTAGTCGGCCGAGACGCGCGTCACGTCGATCGTCTCGCCGGGCTCGCCCGGTTGATGGCGGCCTGGAATCCAGATGTCGTCCCAGCGGCTCACATTCACCGAAAACGGCACCCGCGTCGCCAGCGCGGCCGATTCGACGCCCGGAATGGCGCGCACGCGCTCGAGCGCCTGATCGTAGAACTGCAGGCTGCGGGCCGGCGAGTACCGGAGCATGCCGGTATCGGTCGACACCAGCGCGAGCCGATCGACCGCGAAGCCGACATTGGCCCGCTCGGCCGCCACCAGGCTGCGCGTGAGGAGCGCCGCAACGACGAGGAGGACGACGGTGGTGGCCATCTGCCCCGCGACCAGCGCGTCGCGCACGCCCCAGCGCCAGCCGCCCATCGGTCTGACGACGAGGTCGCCGCGCAGATCCGACGTGAGCGTCGTCCGCGACACCTTCACCGCGGGCGCGAGACCCGCGAGCAGACCCGACACGAACGTCGCGGCGAGCGTGAACAGCAGCACGCGTCCGTCGATGCGAAGCTCGAAGGCGAACGGAATCGGCGTCGGCAGGCTGAGCGACGCGACGATGCGCGTGATCCACCAGGCGAGCACAATGCCGAAGACGGCGCCGATCGACGAGAGCACGAGGCTCTCGGTGACGAGCTGCCGCGCGATTTGCCCCCGGCTAGCGCCGATCGCGATCCGCACCGCGATCTCCTTCTGCCGGCCCGACGCACGCGCGAGCAGCATGCTGGCGACGTTGGCGCAGGCAATCAGCAGGACCAGACCGACAATCACCATCAGCACGGCGGCAATCGGGACGACGGTGCGATCGGCGGCCGGATGGAGGTGCACGTCGTTGGTCGCCTTCACCGCGATTCGACGATCGACGTTGGTCGCCGGATACGCGGCGTCGAGCTGCGACATGAGCAGCCCCAGATTCGCGCCCGCCTGGGCGACGGTGCGCCCCGGCTTGAGGCGGCCCCGCACGAACATCCAGCGATCGCCGCGGCGTTCGAGGCGCGTGCTGCCGTCCGGCGATGGCACCACGTCGTGGAGGCCGACGGGCTCGACCGTCAACGACGCAGCGACCGGCACCCAGACTTCCGGCGCCAGCACCGGCGTCATGCCGGTGAAGCCGCGGGGGGTGACGCCGACGATGGTGTAAATCTCGCCGCGCAGCCTCAACGTGCGGCCGACCGCGTCGCTCGACGATCCGAAGTCGCGCGTCCACGATTCGTACGACACCATCGCCACGCGCGGCGCGCCCGGCCGATCGTCGTCGGGCACCAGCGTGCGCCCCAGTGCGGCGCCCACGCCCAGCGTCCGGAAGTAATTGCCGGTCACGATTTCGCCGAGCACCAGCTGTGAGCGATCGCCGAGATTCAGCGGGCCGAACATCGGACTGTAGCCGAGCACGTCCCCGAAGACGTCGTTCTTGTCGCGCAGATCGAGGTAGTCGGGGTACGACGTGGTGCTGAACGGCTCGGCGGCCGATCCGCCGGAGCCGCTGGTGAAGACGTCCACCAGACGACCGGGCTGCGCCACCGGCAGCGGACGGAAGAGGATCGCGTCGGCCACGGCGAACAGCGCCGTGTTGAACCCGATGCCGGCGGCCAGCGACGCGACCGCGACCGCGGTGAACGCGGGGCTCTTGCGCAGCCAGCGGAGCGCATAGCGCAGATCTGTACGCAGCAGATCGATCACGGAGAGAAGATTATAATCCGCGCATGAAGAAGCTTTTGCTCGCCGTCGTCGCCGCCTCGGCCGTCGTGGGTGCGCAGACGCCTCGGACGTTTACGCTCGACCAAGTCCTCAGTTATCCCTTCCCGGACAGCCTGGTGGCGTCGCCAGTGGGCACTAGTGTCGCATGGACGTTCAACGAGCGGGGTGTCCGGAATATCTATGCAGCCGATGGTCCGACGTTCGAGGCCCGCCGCGTCACCGGCTACACCAACGACGACGGGCAGGAGCTGACCGGGTTGACGTTCTCGTCAGATGGCCGGACGATCGTCTACGTCCGCGGCGGCGACCACGGCGCCAACTGGCCGGCCGAGGGCAACCTGATGCCCGACCCGTCGAGCAGTCCGGTGCAGCCAAAGCTCCAGGTGTGGGCGGTAGCGGCGGCTGGCGGGCCGCCGAACCTGCTCGGTGAAGGCGACGAACCGGCGATCGCGTCCGGCAGCGGCCGCGTCGCGTTCGTGAAGGACCGGCGCATCTGGATCGCGCCGCTCGACGGATCGAAGCCGGCGGAGCTCGCCGTGTTCGCACGCGGCGAATGCGAATCGCCCGTCTGGTCGCCGGACGGACGCACGCTCGCCTTCGTGTCGAACCGGGACGATCACAGCTTCATCGCGTTGTTCACCGACGAACGCCAGCCGCTTCGCTATCTCGCGCCGACGACATCGCGCGACTCGGATCCGGTGTGGTCGGCCGACGGCCGGACGATCGCGTACGTCCGGCGGCCGGGACGCGGCGGCGTGCCGAAGTCTCCACTCGTGCAGCAGCCTTCGCCGTGGGCAATCTGGGTGGCCGACGTCGCGAGCGGATCGGCGCACGAAGCGTGGAAGAGCGGCGCCGCGCTCGTGGACTCGATCCCGCAGACGGCGGGCGGCGCGAACCTGCACTGGGGCGCGGGCGATCGCCTCGTGTTCCTCTCGTATCAGGACGGCTGGCCGCATCTCTACTCGGTCGCCTCCTCGGGCGGCGCGAAGGCGACGCTGCTGACGCCCGGCACCTTCATGGTGGAGTACGCGTCGATGACGGCCGATCGCCGCTCTGTGGTGTACAACGCCAACACCGGAGCCGATGGCCATGACATCGACCGCCGGCACATCTTCAAGGTGGGCGTGGATGGAGCGGCGCCGCCAGCAGCCCTGACGAGCGGCGCCGGCATCGAGTGGGCGCCGGTGGCCACGTCCGACGGCGGCACTGTCGCGTTTCTCGGGTCCACGGCGCAGCGCTCGCCGCTGCCCGCTGTCGTGCCGATGGCCGGAGGCCAGGCGCGCACGGTGGCCGCCGACCGCCTGCCGGCCTCGCTCCCGTCCGCGCAACTCGTGACGCCGGAGCCGGTGACGTTCCGCGCCAGCGACGGCGTCGAAGTGCACGGCCAGTTGTTCAAGACCGCAGCCGGCGGCGCGAAGCGGCCAGCGCTCGTTTACGTGCACGGCGGTCCGCCGAGGCAGATGCTGCTCGGCTGGCACTACATGAACTACTACGCGAACGACTACGCGGTGAATCAGTATCTCGCCAGCCGTGGCTTCATCGTGCTGGCGGTGAACTACCGCCTCGGCATCGGCTACGGCCATGCGTTTCAGTATCCGGAGCACGCGGGTGCACGCGGCGCCTCGGAGTATCTCGACGTCGTCGCCGGCGGCAAGTTCCTGCAGGCGCGCACCGATGTGGATGCGCGCCGCATGGGCATCTGGGGTGGATCGTATGGCGGGTACCTTACGGCGCTGGCGCTCGGACGCAACTCCGACATGTTTGCCGCGGGCGTGGACATCCACGGCGTCCACAACTGGGATCGCCAGGGGCGCCAGACGCCGAACGTGGTCGCCGCGTGGGCCGGCGACGGGATCACCGAGGCCGATCTGAAGGAGGCCGCGAAGGTCACCTACCAGTCGTCGCCTATTTCGGCCGTCGCGACCTGGCGTTCGCCCGTCCTGCTGATTCACGCAGACGACGATCGGAACGTGGAGTTTCACCAGACGGTCGATCTGAAGCAGCGCCTCCTGGAGAAAGGCGTGAAAGTGGACGAGCTCGTGATCCCGGACGACATCCACGATTTCCTGCTGTGGCGAACGTGGAAGACCGTGACCACGGCCGGCGGCGAATACCTCGAGCGGATGCTCCTCAAGGGCGCCGCGACGTCGCAGCGGTAGCGCCGATCAGGCTCCGCACGTGGTACTGTCCGGCGAGCCGGACATGACGACCCTTCTTCCCGCGCGCGCATCCAGGGCGCGCGGCGGCGTGCTGACGTTCGCGTTCCTGCTCGCCGTCGTCACGTACCTCGATCGCATCTGCATCTCCGCGGCCGCGCCGTTCATCATGCAGGACCTGCACCTGACGGTGCTGCAGATGAGCGTCGTCTTCAGCGCCTTCACGCTCGCGTACTCGATGTTCGAGATTCCGTCCGGCTGGCTCGGCGATGTCCGCGGACCGCGACGCGTGCTGACGCGCGTGGTGCTCTGGTGGTCCGCTTTCACGATGCTCACCGCCACGGCGCGCGGCTTCGCCTCGCTTCTGTCGATCCGGTTTCTGTTCGGCGCCGGCGAGGCCGGCGCCTTTCCGAACATCGCGCGCAGCTTCTCGCGCTGGTTTCCGGCGTGCGAGCGCGGCCAGGCCAACGGCGTGCTGTTTCTCGGGTCGCGCGTCGGCGGCATGCTGTCGGCCCCGGTGGCACTGTTCATCATCGCGCGCTGGGGCTGGCGTCCCAGCTTCGCTATTTTCGGCACGCTCGGTCTCGTGTGGGCAACAGCGTGGTACGGGTGGTACCGCGACTCGCCTGCGGATCATGCGGCGGTCGACGCGCGCGAGCTCGCGTGGATCCGCCAGGATGCCAGCGGCGACGAGGACCTCGCCGGGTCCGCGCGCCCGACGCCGTGGCGAGTGCTGCTCGCCAGCCCGAACCTGTGGGCGATCTGCGCCATGTATTTCGCGTTCGGCTATGGGCTGTACTTCTATTTCACCTGGCTGCCGACCTACCTGATTCGCGAGCTCGGTTTTTCGCTGATGGCCGGCGGTGTGTTCGCCGCGCTGCCGTTCGTGCTGGCCGGCGGGGCGGATCTGTTCGGCGGCTGGCTCACTGATTCGCTCGCACGGCGCTACGGCCTGCGCGTGGCGCGCTGCTGGCTCGGCTTCGGCGCGTTCTCGACGTGCGCCAGCTTCGTGTTCGCGTCGACGTTCGACGTGCCGCCGATCGCGAAAGCGCTCTGTCTCGCGTTTGCGCTCGCCTCAGCGGACACAGCGCTCGGCGCGTGCTGGGCCGTGCCGCTCGACGTCGGCGCCGCGCATGCCGGCGTGATCACGGGCTTCATGAACACGTTCGGCAATCTTGGCGGACTGGTCGGACCGCTGGTCGTCGGCCTCTCCGTCGAGCGGTGGCACTCGTGGATGTTCCCGTTCTACGTCACCGCGATCGTCTACGCCGCCGGGGCGATCGCGTGGCTTGCCATCGATCCGACGATGGCGATCGACGAGCCGAGAGCGGAGCCGACGCTCGGCTGATGTTCACTGGCGCAGCAGCGGCCGAATCTGCTCGCGGATTCCCGACAACTCCTGCGACAGCAGCTTGTGCACCACGAGCTCCTGGTCGGTCGGCGCGAAATCGTTGAGCGACACCACGTCGGCGAGGTGCGACAGCTTTTCGATCAACTGGCTCGGCAGCCGCAGCTGGTCCTGGCCGCGGCCGGTGGACGTCATGTTGAAGAGGCGCCCCTCGAAGGCGACGATCCTCTTGTCGAGATCGGCCGCCTTGGCCTTCGCCGCGCGTCCGGCTTCATCGTCTGCGGCCAGAGCCTGCTGCTGCGCGAGCTGCGCGCGGATGGTTTCCGCCTGGTTCACCAGGTCCGTTGCCGCCGACATGTTGTCACGAATCTCCAGCAGCACCTTCGTCTGCGCCTGAATGTCCGCTTCGCTGCCGGTCGAATTCGGATCCTTCCGGACCACGAGCGGCTGCGGCTGCGACGCGGCCTTGCCGTCCACGACGAGCTTCACCGTGTAGGTCCCGGGCGGCATCAGCACCGACATCGGCGCGGCGGTGGGAAACTTGCGTGTGCCATCCGGACCGAGCGCAAATTCCGGCGCGTACTGCGGACGCGTGCGAAGCTTGAAGTCTTTCGTCGGATCGCCGCGCAGGTCCCACCACACCCGGTTGACGCCCGCCGCCGCGTCCTTGCCGGCCTTCATCGTCCGAATCGTCTTGCCGGCGGCGTCGCTGATCACGAGGGTCACGGCGTCCTCTTTCGCCTTGCCGTCGGCGTCTTTTGCCGGTGCCGCCTTCAACGAAAAATTGATCACGGCGCCATCCGGCGGGTTTTTTCCTTCCGTCGGATCGTCCGGCATGATCATCGGATCGGTGATCAAGTGGAAGCGATAGGCGGGACGTACCGTAAACAAATGCGCGGGCTCCGCGGCCGTCTCCGGCGTGAGCTGGCGCAGCGCCGTGACGTCGTCCAGGATCCAGAATCCACGTCCGTAGGTGGCGACGACGAGATCGTTGAAGTGCTCCTGCACCGTCATCCAGTGGACCGGCGCGTGCGGCAAGCCCGATTGCAGCGCGAGCCAATGCTGGCCATCGTCAACCGAGAAATAGAGCGCGTTCTCGGTGCCCAGGTAGAGCATCCCCTTTTTGACTGGATCCTCGCGGACGCAGTGCGCGTAGCTGTGCACGCTCTTCGGGAGATCGCCGACGATCGACTTCCACGTCCGGCCGTAGTCGGTCGTCTTGTAGACGAACGGATCGCGGTTGTTCACCTGATGAAGATCCACCGTGACGTACGCGCTCCCGGCGTCGAAGCGTGACGGCTCGATATTGCTGACCGTGCCGAGCGGTGGAAGCCCGGGCAGATTCCGTGTGACGTTCGTCCACGCCCCGCCGGCATTGCGTGTCACCTGCACCTGGCCATCGTTCGTGCCCGCCCAGATGAGACCCTTTTCCATTGGCGATTCGGCGATCGCGAAGACGACGCCCGCATATTCGACGCCGATGTTGTCCGGCGTCAGGCCGCCCGAAATCTGCTGATGCGACTTGTCGTTGAGGGTCAGGTCGGGGCTGATCTCCTGCCAGCTCTGGCCACCATTGATCGTGCGGTGGACGTGCTGGCTGCCGGCGTAGATCGTGTTGTGATCGTGCGGCGAGATCGCGAGCGGGAACGTCCAGTTGAAGCGGTACTTCACGTCGCCCGCCGATGCGCCGACGGTCACCTCCGGCCAGATCTCGACCTCCCGCATCTGCCGTGTGCGCTCGTCGAAGCGCTCGACGGTGCCGCCCAGGCTTCCGAAGCCGGTGCCGGTCGCCCACACGATGTTGTTGTCGACGGGATCGGGAATCGCCCAGCCGCTTTCGCCGCCGGCGACCGAATGCCATTGGCCGCGCGGAATCGGACCGGCATCGGCGTCCTCGGACTGCTTCCCGATCCGGCTGTTGCTCGGCCCGCGCGTGGACGGCCCGTCCTGCCGGTTGCCGTACACGTTGTAGGGAATCTGGTTGTCGGTCGCGACGTGGTACATCTGCGCGACGGGCAGCTGAATCTGATGCCAGTTCCGGCCGCGCGTCACCGAAAAGCTCAGGCCATCGTCGTGCGCGACGACCATGCGATCGCCGTTGGTCGGATCGATCCACATGTCGTGGTCGTCACCCTGCGCGGCGAGCTTGCCGATGAGATCGACCGTCGTCTTGCCGCCGTCGATCGTCTTGCTGAACTCGGCGGAGAGGAACCACGCCTCGTTCTCGTTGTCGGGCTCCACGGCGAAGCGGTTGTAGTAGTGCGTGCGGCCGCGTAGCTTGCGGTCGTAGCTCACCACCAACCAGTTCTCGCCGCCGTCGTCGCTCCGCCAGAGCGATCCGCTCTGCGTCGGCCGGCCGTTGTCGGTCGGCATCCCGTCACCGGTTTCGATGAGCGCATACACGCGATTCGGATTGCTCCGCGCGATCTGCGCCGAGATCTTTCCCACCGGCGCCTTCGGCAGGCCGTGGCCCGACAGGCGCGTCCACGTCACGCCGCCGTCGGTCGATCGGAAGAGCCCGCTGCCCTCGCCGCCGCTCGTGCGTCCCCAGGTGTGGACCTCGATCTGCCACATGCCCGCGAACAGGATTCGCGGGTTGGAGGCGTCCATGGCGATGTCCGAGCAGCCCGTGTTCTGGTCCACGAAGAGCGTCCGGTCCCACGTCTTGCCGCCATCCGCCGTGCGATAGACGCCGCGCTCTTCCTGCGGGCCGTACGCGTGGCCGAGCGCGCACGCGACGACGACGTCTGGGTTCTTCGGATCGATCAGCACACGTCCGATGCGCCCGGTCTTGTCGAGGCCGGCGTGCGTCCACGTGCGGCCGGCGTCCGTCGATTTGTAGATGCCGTTGCCGATCGAGATATTGCTCCGAATGAACGCCTCGCCCGTACCGGCCCAGACGACGTTCGGATCGGACGCTGCGATCGCCAGCGATCCAATCGACGACACCGGCTGGCCGTCGAAGATCGGCTCCCAGTGCGCGCCGTTGTCCGAGGTCTTGAAGATGCCGCCCGACGCGGCGCCCGCGTAGTAGACGTTCGGATTTCCCGGCACGCCAGCCACCGCGATGATGCGATTCCCGACGGGCCCGATGTAGCGGAACTTCAGCGGCTTGTACGCGTCCGGTGTGATCGGCGCGGGCGGCTGCGCGCGCACCAGGACGCCGGTGAAAACGACCGTCAGGACGAACAGGACGACGCCGCGGTTGTGTCCGTGCAGCATGGGAGCCTCCGCTCTGGAAGCGGTGACTCTACCACGCGCTATTCCGATCGCAGCGCCACCGACGGATCGACGCGCGACGCGCGTCTGGCTGGAATCATGTTCGCCAGCACGCTGACGAGCACCAGGGTGCCGAGCGCGCCGGCCCAGGCGACCGGATCGACCGGGCTGACCCCGTACAGCGCACCGGACACGGCTTTTGCCGCGCCAAGCGCGAGCAGCACCCCGCCGGCGGCGCCCGCGGCGGCGACCGTCAGGCCCTGCCGCATGATCAACGCGAGCACGCGCTCCGGCTGCGCGCCGAGCGCCATGCGGATGCCGATCTCGCGGGTCCGACGCGCGACCGAGTAGGCGATCACGCCGTAGAGCCCGATCGCCGCCAGCGCCATGGCGATCACGCCGACCGCGCTCACGCTCATCGCGCCGAACTTCGCCGGGAGCAGCGTCGCCCCCACCTGCGTCGTCATCGTCTGGTTGTCGATGAACACGAGATTGGGCTCCATGCCGAGCAGCGCGCGCCGAATCGCGTCCACGAGCGCCGACGCGTCACCGTGCGTGCGCGCGATGATCGCCTCGCCCAGGTCCGGCCGCTGCGCATACGCGAAGTGGACGTAGGGCGTCGCCGCTTCGCCGACCGTGTTCACTTTGTAGTCGGCGACGATGCCGACGATCTCGAATGCCTTTCCATCGGCCGTCGTTCGCCGCACGTGCGTGCCGATCGCGCGGCCGGCGGGCCAGAACTTACGCGCGAAGGCCTGATTCACCACTACCACACCCGGCGAATCGGCGGTATCGGTCGGCGCGAAGTTGCGCCCCTGGAGGATCGGCACGCCGAGCGTGCTGAAGTATTCCGGCGACGCCGTGGTGACATCCACCTCGGTGCCTTTGTCGTCCGGCTGGCTGCGCTCCGGGAAAAACAGCCGGTTCTGGCTGTAGTTGATCGACAGCGGCGAGCGCTCGACGAGGCCCGCGGCCGCGACGCCCGGAATCGCGCGAACGCGGGCGAGCGCCTGGTCGTAGAACGCCCTGCCGCGCTCCGGCGTGTAGCCGATCATGCCGAGCTCGGTCGAGACGAGCGCCACACCTTCGGGCTGGAAGCCGATGCCGGCATGCTGCGCGGCGACGAGGCTCCGCGTGAGCAATCCCGCGGTGACGAGGAGGACGAGCGTGACCGCCATCTGCAGCGCCACCAGGCTGTCGCGCAGCGTCCAGCGTCGGCCGGCGGCGCTCGTGGCGGCGACGTCCCCCTTCAGCTCGCCGGCAAGATTCGGCTTCGTCGCTTTCAATGCCGGCGCCAGCCCGGCGACCACGCCCGCGAGCACGGAGACGACGATCGTGAAGGCGAGCACGCGCCCGTCGATCTGCAGCGCGAACGAAAGCGGAATCGGGATCGGCAGCTGGAGCGAGAGCACCGCGCGCGTGAGCGCCCAGGCGAGCGCAATGCCGCCCAGCGCGCCGAGCGTCGCGAGCACGACGCTCTCGGTGAGCAGCTGCTGCACGAGCCGGCGGCGGCTCGCGCCGATGGCGAGCCGGATGCCGATCTCCTTCTGGCGGCCCGACGCACGGGCGAGCAGCATGCTCGCGACATTGGCGCACGCGACCAACAGCACCAGGCCGACGACAATCATGAGCCCGGCGGCGATCGGGACCAGCGTCTTGTCCGCCTGCGGGTGCAGGTGCACGTCGCTCGTGCGGATCAGCGACGCGCGGCGATCCTTGTTCGTCTGCGGATAGCTCGACGCGAGCTGCTGCATGATCACCTGCAGGTTCGCGCGCGCGCCGTCGAGCGTCTGGTTGTCGTTGAGACGCCCCTTCACGAAGAGCCAGCGGTAGCCGCGGCGGTCGAGCGCGCCGGTGCCCGTCGGGGACGGGACCGTATCGATGATGCCGCCCGGCTCCGTTTCGTCCACGTGGGCGAGCGGCGTCCACATCTCCGCGGAGAGAATCGGCACGGCGCCGGTAAACGAGCGGGGCGCCACGCCGACAATCGTGTAGAGCTGCCCGTGCATCCGCAGCGTCTGGCCGACGATCGACGGACTCGATCCGTAGTCGCGCGCCCAGAGTTTGTACGAGATCACCACCACGCGCGGCGCGTCTTTCACGTCGTCGCCGGGAAGCAGCATGCGACCGATCGCCGCCCTGACGCCGAGCAGCTGGAAGTAGTTGCCGCTGACCACTTCGCCGAGCGCCAGACGGGAGCGATCCGACAGGTTCACCGCGTTCATCGCCAGGCTGTACGCCAGCATGTCGGAGAACACGCGGTTCTGCGCCTTGAGATCCTGGTAGTCGGGATACGAGCTCGTGACGAAATTCTGGCCGTCGCGGCCCGTCGTGTAGACGTCCACCAGGCGATCCGCGCGCTCGACCGGCAGCGGCCGGAAGAGCACGGCATCGACCAGGGTGAACAGGGTGGTGTTGAAGCCGATGCCGATGGCGAGCGACGCCACCGCGATCGCCGTGAATCCCGGGCTGCGCCGGAGCCATCGGAGCGCGTAGCGGATGTCGGCCAGCAGGGTTTCGGGCACGGAACCTCCGCTCACGTGATACGGCGCCGGCGGTGCAACAGTTCCTCCGCGCCGCGTCGCGCTACGGAACCGACGAGGGCGGCACGCGCTTCTTCGTGGCCTGCTCGAACGAGTACGCCAGCTCGATCAGCTTCGGCTCGCTGCAGGCCATGCCGGTAAAGCTGACGCCGAAGGGCGCGGGCTTCGCGTCGAAGCCCGCCGGAAACGGCGGAATCGGCGCGTTCGGCACCATCGCAAACGGCACGATCACCGTCGGGTAGCCCGGCTTCGCGGCCACGCCCGCGCCGCTCGCGCCCGGAAAGAGGATCGCGTCGAGCCGATCGCCCTTCATCACCTCGTCAATGCCGTGCGTGCCGCCGAGCCGGATGTCCTTGGCGCGATCGGCTTCGTAGCGCGCGCGATCCGCGTCGAGGTCCATCTCGTCGGAGATGTCGAGGTTCGATTGGCCGTACTTGATCGCACCCGCCTTGGCGTGCGCCGTGTTCCACTCACGCAGGGCCGTGAGCGACTTCACCGGCGCGGCTGGACCGAGCGTCGCGAGCCACTTGTTGAAGTCGCGCTTCATCCCGTATTTCAGATCGATCGAGCAGTCCTCGTCCTTGCCCTTCGCGTTGTCGGCTCCCGAACACTGGCCCCACGCCAGGAAGTTGTTCTTCGGATCCTTGTCCACGATGCTCGGGATGTCGGCCGAATCGACCACGATGGCGCCCTGCTGCTTCAGCACGGCAATGGCTTCGTCCATCGCTTTCTTCTCGTCGCCGTTCAGGCCGCCGCCCCGGCCGCCGCGGCCTCCTCGCCCTGCGGCTTCATCGCCCCGGCCTCCGCGGCCTGCTCGTCCGGCCGCTTCGCTGGCCGGCGGCGTGATGCGATCGTAGTAGTACGCGCGGGGAATGCCGATGCGCGCGCCCTTCAAGCCATCGCGCTTCAGAAATGGCGTATAGTCGCGGTTCGGCGGCGGCGTGCACGTCCGCGTCGCGGGATCGTTCGGATCGGGCGACGCGCTCTCGAGGGCGCCGAGCATGATCGCGACGTCGCTGACGCTTTTCGCCATCGGTCCCGCCGTGTCCTGATCCGCCGTGATCGGAATCACGCCGTACCGGCTGATGCGGCCGACCGTCGGCTTGATGCCCGCGAGCATGTTCTGATTGGACGGGCTGAGAATCGATCCCGACGTTTCGCTGCCGACATTCGCGGCCCAGAAGTTCGCCGCGGTCCCGACGCCCGAGCTCGACCCGCCGGTGGTGAGCGCCGGCCGCCCGTCGAACGTCGCCTCGCGCGGATCCTTGCGCGGATCGTACGGGTTGTAGCCCTGGCCGCCCACGGCGTTGTAGTTGCCCGGCATCGGCGTCGGCGATCCCGCCACCCAGTTCGCCAGCTCGGTCATGCCGGTCTTGGCGATGATGATCGCGCCGGCGTCGCGCAGGTTCTTCGTGAGCGTCGCGTCGTACGGCGGAATCAGCCCCTCGAACGCCAGCGCGCCGCCCGTCGTCCGCATGTCGGTCGTGAGGATGTTGTCCTTGAGCGCGACGGGGATGCCATGGAGCGGACCGCGAATCGTGCCTTGCGCGCGCTCGCGGTCGCGCTCGTCGGCGATGTCGAGCGCGTGGGGATTCACGGTGATCGCGGCGTGCAGCTTGTCCTCGTACAGACCCATGCGCGTCAGGTACAGCTGGACGAGCTCGTGCGACGTGACGCGCTTCTGTTCCAGCGCTGTCCGCATCTCGGGAATCGTCGCTTCGACGATGGAAAAGGTCGTGTGTGCGGCGGCGGCCGCGGGCTTCTTCGACTGGGCGGTCAACGCAAGAGTCGCCGCCGAGGCCGTCAGCAGGACGAGCGGGAGGACAAGACGCTTCATGGAAGCGGATTCTACTGCAGTCGCGCGCGGAGGCGTATCATCGGAACACGTGCCGGCCATCGATCCGACCTGGTTGTTTCTGTCGTTGATCCCTGGCGGGATCGGCTTCGTGCTGTTCACGTACGGCCGCAAGCGCGAGCGGCTGCCGCACATCGGCGCCGGCGTGGCCTACATGGCGTACCCGTATTTCACGCCGACGGTCACGTCGATGGTGCTGATCGGCATCGCGCTCGGCGTGGGCCTGTGGCTGGCCGTCCGGGCGGGCTGGTGAAGCTCAGCGCAGCAGGTCGTTCACTTCGTCGTACGGAATCGCACGGCCGGTGAACGCGGTGTACGTGCCGCTCTTCTTCAGCTCGCGGGCGATGTCGCGCACGACCGCGAGCGACGCGCGCATCGCCCCGGACCCGACGCTCACGCGCGCCACACCCATCGCTTCGAGCTCGGCGATCGGCGGCGTCCCGTTCACGGCCAGCACATTCAACGGGCCGCCGATGCCCGCCACGAGCGCCGCGATGGTGTCTCGATCGCGCACGCCCGGCACGAACACGCAATCGGCGCCAGCCGCCAGAAACGCCTTGCCTCGCTCGATGGCCGAAGCGAGCCGCGTCTGCGGCTCGCCGACCGCGCGCAGAAACCCGTCCGTCCGCGCATTCACGACCACCGGGACGCCGGCAGTACGCGTCGCCTTGACGATCGCCGCAATCTTGTCCACCTGGACGTCGAGCGCCTCGAGCCCCTCGGCGCCAGGCACGTAGTCCTCGACGTTGATCCCGGCGGCGCCCGTCGCCACCACCCGCAGCACCACGTCGACGACGGCGTTCGGCGTCTCGCCGTACCCGTGCTCGATGTCGGCCGTCACCGGCACCTTCACGCCGCGAACGATCCGTCCGATCGCCTCGACCATCTCGTTCGCGGGCACGACTCCGCCGTCGGGATATCCCAGCGTGGCGGCCACGCCCGCGCTCGTGGTGGCGACCGCGGGAAAGCCTTCGGCTTCGAACAGCCGGGCGGACACCGCATCCCAGGCGTTGGGCAGCACCAGAATAGGCGGCCCGTGATGAAGAGCGCGAAGCGTCTGTGCCAGCATGACCCCAGTATAGGGGGCTCAGGCCTCGTCGGGGCGGGCGAGTGTGCAGAAAGGACGGCGCGTCAACACCGCGCTGACGCGCCGCCATCTCCTTACGATCGGATTACGAACATCGGGGCTTCAGTGCAGCAGCCTGTCTGCGTCCGCCTTGATCGATGCCCACTCCTTCATCAGCTCGTTGAAGCGGTCGAACGCGCTTGCACCGACCTTTTGATCGGCCTGGCCGACTTCGCGGCCGACGTTCGACAGCTGATCGATGAACATCTGATCTTCGTACGGCCCGCTCTTGGTCACCAGGCGGCTCTGCAGATCGCGCAGCTTGGCCTGATCGCCGCTCTTCGCGTCGATGGCCGTCTTCACCTTCGCCGCGAGCTCGCGCGCTTCGGCGAGGGCGTCGCGCACCTTCAGTGAGAACTTCGCCTGTTCGACCAGGTCGGCGGTCGTGACGTTGTCCTTGGCGACGCGCGGATCGATCTTCACGACGATCGGCTCCGTCTTCGTCACGCCGTCGGCCGTGAAGCGCGCCTTGTAGGTCCCCGGCGGCACGAGCGGACCGCCGCCGCCAAAGCCGCCGCCTTCCCCGCCGCCCGCCGCGGCCGGGGCGCCGCCGTAGCGGAGGTCCCACACGAAGCGGTTCATGCCCGCCTTCTTCGGCAGCGTGGACGGTGCGCCGCCGCCGCGGCGTCCGCCGCCGCGGCCCGTGGGCGGCGCGCTGCGTCCCTCACTGGTATAGCTGCGCGCGACCTTGCCGGCCGCGTCGAGGATGTCGAGCCTCAACTCTCCGGACGGGTTCGCCAGGTAGTAATCGATGCGCGCGCCAATCACCGGATACTCCGGCAGGTCGGGATGACCAGACGAAGCGGGATAGTGCGTGCGATAGGCCGGCGCCGGCGTGAAGAGGAACACGTTCGACTTGTCGAACGGCTTGATCGGCTGGCGCGCCATCGACGCCGCCGGAGCGGCTTTGCCGGCCGGCGCGGGCGCCGGCGTCTGCATCGACGCGAGCACGACATCGCCGCGCCGCGCCGTCGCGGCGTCTTTCGCCTGCCCGTTCGGGCTGTTGGTCGCGCGCGGACGCGTCGTCTTCATCACGCTCGCGGCAATCTGGCGCAGCGGCGCAACATCGTCCATCACCCAGAAGGATCGTCCCATCGTGGACGCCAGAAGATCGCCATGGTGCACCTTGAAGTCGGTGACCGCCGTTTCCGGAAGGTTCTGCTGCAGCGTCTGCCAGTGCTTGCCGTTGTCGAACGACACGTACGCGCCCTGCAGCGTTCCCGCGTAGAGCAGCCCTTCCTGCTCCGGATCTTCGCGCACGACGTGCATCGGCTGATCGGCCGGGATGCCGTTAGTGCCCGGCGTGAGCAGCGTCCAGTGCTCGCCGTAGTCGTTGGTCATGTACGTGTACGGCTTGAAGTCGTTGAAGTACATCCGATAGATCGACACGTATGCCGACCCTTTGCGATGCGGCGAGTCTTCGATCGTGTGGACGCGGCCGCCGGGCGGCACGTCCTTCGGCGTGACGTTCTTCCACGTCTTGCCGCCGTCGCGCGTGACGTACACGGGACCGTCGTTCGAGCCCGTCCAGATGACGCCCGGCTCGAGGCGCGAGGCGCGAATCGCGTAGAGGGCGGCGTAGACTTCCTCGCCCGTCATGTCGCGCGTGATCGGCTCACCCGATGTGACGCGGCTCTCGGGCCCGTTCGCCGTGACGTC
Organism: Vicinamibacterales bacterium; assembly: GCA_036268855.1. Classification (GTDB taxonomy): domain Bacteria; phylum Acidobacteriota; class Vicinamibacteria; order Vicinamibacterales; family CAVVIG01; genus DATATJ01. The sequence continues at coordinate 3,078 of DATATJ010000173.1, read as the reverse complement.
CGGGCTGATCTTCGTCCAGTGGATGCCCCCGTCCGTCGTCTTATGCAGGAACTGCGACCCGTGATAGACGACCTTCGGGTTGTGCGGATCGACTTCGATCGGCGCCTGGCGGACGAAGCGGAACTTCATGTCGCCCGGATTCTTCCCGTAGCGCTGCTGCGGGTTGATCCAGTACATCTGTTCCTGGCCGGTCGACGTGTTCCAGCGCCCGAACTCGCCCTTGCAGTCGCCGTAGATGATCTTGCCGTCGGGCGTCGGACGAATCTGGCCGCTCTCGCAGCCGGAGGAATCGAACCACGACTGCGACGGGTCGATGAAGCCCTTCGACGTATCGGGGACGTTCAGAATCGCCACCGTGCCATCGTCCTGCTGCGGCGCGTACATGCGGTACGGGAACTGGTCGTCGGCGTCCACCATGTAGAGCTCCGCGGTGGGCTGATTGAGCTGTGTCGACCAGCTCTGGCCGTTGTCCTGCGTCACGTTCGCGCCGCCGTCGTTGCTCTCGATGAAGGTGCGCGGGTTGTCCGGGTTGAACCAGATCGCGTGGTTGTCGCCGTGCGGCGTGTTGACGGTGCTGAACGTCTTGCCGCCGTCGGTCGAGTGGTGCAGACCGAGCTCGGTCACCCACACGTCGTTGTCGTTCTTCGGGTTGGCGTAGACCTTGTTGAAATAAAACGGCCGGGCGCGAAGCGACTGGCTGTTGTCCTGCAGCGTCCAGTGAGCGCCGCTGTCGTCGGAACGATAGAGGCCGCCTTTCGGGCCTTTCGCTTCGAGCTGCGCGTAAATCACTTTGGGATTCGACTGCGCGACGTCCACCCACACCTTGCCGATCAGATCGTCGGGCAGGCCGTTGCCGACGCGCGACCAGTGGTCGCCGCCGTCGGTCGTCTTGTAGACACCGCCTTCGGCCGCCGGACCGCCGCTGATGATCGTCCACGGCCGCCGCTGCGTGCGCCAGGCGCCGGCGTACACTTCGTTCGGATTCGACCAGTTGATCGCCACCGACACGGCGCCAGTCTGATCGTTGATGAAGAGCACCTTCTGCCACGTGCGTCCGCCGTCCTTGGTGCGGAAGATTCCGCGGTCGGGCGTCCACGCGAAGGGATTGCCGACCGCCGCAACGTAGGCGATGTCGGGGTTCTTCGGATCGATCTTCAGCTGTCCGATCTGCCCGACGTCGCGCAGGCCGACCGAGTGCCACGTCTTGCCGGCATCAGCGGACTTGTACACGCCGCGTCCGAGAATCACGTTCGATCGAATCGCCTCGCTGCCGGTGCCGACGTAGATGACGTTCGGATTGGAATCCGAGACGTCGATCGCGCCGATCGACCCCGTCTCGATCTGGCCGTCGGTGACGGGCGCCCAGGTGATGCCGTAATTCTCCGTCTTCCATACGCCGCCGCCGGTGGCGCCCATGTAAAACACGTTGGGCTGCGTGCGAACGCCGGCCACCGCGGTGACACGGCCGCCGCGGAACGGCCCGATCGACCGCCATCGCATGTCTTGGTACACCTTCGTGTCAACGACGACGTTCGAATCAGCCTGCGCCTGGAGGCTGGCCGACACGCGCAGATCGGGCGCGTGGTGCTGGAGGGCCACGGCGCCGCCGAGCGCGAACATCAACAACAGAATCTTTCGCATGGTATTCCTTCTGAAATAGGACGCCGGTCCGGCTCGTCGATATCCGAGGAGCGGAGAGAATGCGGCGCCGATTGTACAACCAGCAGACGCCGTTGTCGCCGCGCGCGCCCGCTCCGCGACCGCGAGACCGTCGAGGTTCGTGATATATACGTTTCACAGGTCCACCTATGAGCGCACGACGAGTGATTGCGGAGCTCCGGGAACTGGCGGCGCGGACGTCCACGCCAGAGGGCGCCCAGCGGCTGGCGTGGGGGCCGGTCTGGCGCGACGCGCGCGAATGGTTCGCCGGCAAAGCGGCCGAGATCGGTCTTCGCGTGCAATCGGACGCGGCCGGCAACAACTGGGTCACGCTGCCGGGCGCCTCGCCGCGAACGGTGATCCTCGGCGGCCACCTCGACTCGGTTCCCAACGGCGGATGGCTCGACGGCTGCCTCGGCGTGATGGCGGCGATCGAGGCGCTGCGAACGCACGCCGCCGCGACGCCGCCGGTGACGTTGAAGCTGGTGGACTGGGCGGATGAAGAGGGCGCGCGCTTCGGGAGAAGCCTCCTCGGATCAGCCGCTGCGGCGGGCTCGCTGCGTGCCGACGAAGTGCGCGAGCTCGCCGATCGCCAGGGCACGCGGCTGGTGGACGCGCTCGCGGAGAACGGCGTCGCACTCGACCGCATGCCTGACGCGCACCGGGCGCTCAAAGCGATCGACGCGCGCGCGTACCTCGAGCTGCACATCGAACAGGGCCCGGTGCTCGAGTCGATGGCGAAGCCGACCGGGGTGGTGCTCGGCACGTTCGGCGTCGAGCGGCACATGATCCGGTTCACCGGTCAAGCGGCGCATTCCGGGTCCACGCCGATTCCCATGCGGCGCGACGCATTCCTCGCCGCTGCGCAGACGGCCCTCGAGTGCCGCGCGATCGGCTTGGAACATTCGACGCCGGGCCCCGGCGGCGGGGTCGTCTGCACGGTCGGCGTCGTGAACGTCGAGCCCAAGATCGTGACGGCCGTCCCGGGCGTCTGCGAGATCTCGCTCGATCAACGCGCGCTCGACGCGTCGGTGCTCGCCGCGATGTACAGGGACGCGCGCGAGGCGTCCGAACGGTGCGCGCGCGACAATCGCGTGGACGTCGAGTGGCGGCGGCTGTGGAGCATCGAGCCGCGGCCATTCGATCCCACCTTGATCCGCTTGTGTGAAGACGCAGTGCGCGAGGAAACCGGCGATGCGCCGCGCCTCCCCTCGGGTCCGCTGCACGACGCCGCCGAAATGGTGCCGCACATGCCGGTCGTGATGATGTTCGCCTACTCGTCGAACGGCCTGTCGCACTGCAAAGAGGAGGACACGCCGGAGGCGCACCTCGAAACGACCATCCGCGCGTACCTGCGACTGGTGGACAAAACGATCGCTCACGTCGCGGCCGCTTAGACGCTGCGCGTAAACGGTTACG
>DATATJ010000172.1:0-27322 GCA_036268855.1 Vicinamibacterales bacterium | reverse complement strand
ACCCGCGCCATCGCGGTGAATCCCGATCTTGCCACCGCGCACAACGGCCTCGGGGTCGCCTACGCCACGCAGGGCGACAAAACGCGCGCCGCTGCGGAATGGCAGCGTGCGCTCGAGTTGCGGCCCGGCTACGCCGATGCGAAGTTCAATCTGGAGCGCCTCCGCCAATAAATCGGGATCGCGTGCGCAAACAAAAAAAGGGGCTCCGCCAACTGGCGAAGCCCCCAATCTGCAACCGATCCTAAATCTGAACTCTGAACTCTGAAATCTGAAATCTGAACCCTGAACTCTGAACTCTGACATTTCAGACTTCAGAACTCCAGCCTGAACCCCATCTGGAACACGCGCGGGTCGAGCACCGCGATGACGCCCTTGTAACCGGAGCCGACGCCCAGGTTGAAGTTGGTCACAGGGTCGGCGTTGAGCAGGTTGTAGATGTCCAGCATCAACGTCGCCTTGGCTCCGCCGCCGAGCGGGATCGATTTGTCGATGCGGAAGTTCATCAGGTTGACGCTCTCCGACCGATTCTGGTCGATGTTCTGCGTGAAGAACGCGCAGTTGAAGTTGCAGACGTTCAGCGGCACGGAACCGTCCGGCACGACCGGCGCGTACGGGAAGCCGCTCTGGAACCGGTAGTTCAGCCCCAGGCCGACGTCGTACGGCAGCGTGTACCGTCCCGAGATCTGCGCGTGGTACATCGTCGTCTTCTGACGATTCGGCGCAGCCGGATTCACGGAGAGCTGCGGGTAGACACCGATCGGATCGGTCGCCAGCGGCGTTGTCTGACCGACGTCCGGGATGTCGGCCGAGCGCAGCTCGTTGCGCCACTGGTAGTCGCCGCTGCTCTGGATGAAGAACTTCGAGCCGAAGCGCTTCGTGAACGCCACCTCGATCGTGTCGTAGGTGAACGTGCCGTCAGGATAGTTGGTGAACTCGGTGTTGGTCGCGTTCGCCAGTGAATTCGGCACGTCGAGGAGGTTGTACGTCTGCCCGAGGTAGCTCGCCGTCACAGGCACGGTGAGTTGACCCAGCCACGCGCTGACGATCGGTGTGTAGTAGAAGGGCACGAAGTCCTTCTGGATCTTCCGCACGTACGTGCCGCGGATCGATGACTCGCCCCAGAACTGATGTTCGACGGTGGCGCTGTACTCGTCGGTGTGTGGCGTCTTGGTGTCGGGCAGCACCGGCGAAGACACGCCGCCGATGCGCATACGCCACGCCCCCAGTTCCTGAGGCCCGTCGTACTTGCCGTTGTGGTTCAGGTCGTTGAAGTTGTATTCGTTGTAGTTCTGGCCGCCCGGATTCACCGCCGAGAAGCCGTCCGCCAGGTTGTTGTAGTAGCGGCCGTAGAACGCCTTCAACACCGTCTTGCCCGAACCATCGAGGTTGTAGCTGAAGCCGAGGCGCGGCGCCACGTTGGTGTTCTTGAGGAAGGACCCCGCCGGCACGGTCGTCGCCGCGGGGAAGATCGCACCTCCATCGCAGAGCGGCGTTTGCCCGGCGCACACCACCGACTGCACGCCCAGCGTGGAATCACTGATCTGCGGCGTGCGGTTGCCGTCCCCGTAGCCGACATTCTGATAGTCCATCCGGACGCCGAGGGTGATGGTCAAGCGGTTGCTCGGCGCCCAGCGATCCTGCGCGTACGCCGAGTAGTGCTGGTCGATGTTCGGCGACGCGTTCCAGCTGTTGCCGTAAGCACTCGGCGCGCCCGTGTCGATGAAGCGGATGCGATCAGCAGACGCCGACGTGGGGTCGGCGTACGACAGACGGTACGGACCCGAGGTGCCGTTGATCCCGAAGTGGTACCAGTCGTTGACATCCTCGAAGCCGAACTTGAAGTCGTGGCTGCCGCCCTTGTCCGGCAGGTAGTACGTCATCTGCGCCTTGACCTGCGGCTTGTGGCGCACCGTCGTGAACGCATTCCATCCCGCTCCGGTCTGCAGACCGGGCACCGAACGGTAGATCGACGGTACGCGAACGGACGGATCGACGGCCGGCACCATCGGCCAGTTCTCGATGAAGCGCCCCAGGTTGACGTCGACGAACGCGCGGTTGCTCAGAACCGACTGCCATTCGCCCTTGTACATATAGGACCAGCTGTCCTGCGCCTCGATCGATTCTGGCGGGACCAGCGTCGACAGCCCGCGTTCCGGCTTCTGCTTGCGGCCGGCCTGGTAGTAGCCGATCAGCGTGTTGTTCTCGCTCAATTTGCCGGTGCCCTTGGCGGTGTAGTTGTTGAAGAGGCCCAGGTCGGTCGCGACGTTGGGCGCCACGCCGGACACCTGCTTGTCGATGTGGAACTGGTTGTAGGCGGCATAGAACCAGAGCTTGTCCTTCTTGATCGGTCCGCCGAGGTCGGCGTGACCCTCCCAGAACAGCAGGTTCGGGTTGTCGCACTCGAGGACGCCGGCGCCGTTGGCCGGGCACGTGTAGCCGCGCGCGGCGATGTCCGGAGCCGCCGCATTGCTGCCGACGAAGCTGCCCGGCTCGTACGCGAAGTTCTCGAGGCCCTTGAACTTGTTGCCGCCGCTCTTGATCGTCGATACGACCGCCGCGCCGGGCGAGTTCATCTCGACGTCGCTGCCGAGCGAGCTGACCGACACTTCTTCGTTCGCGTAGTAGTCCTCATAGAAACCGGTGCCGCCGACGCCCTCGGTGTGGTCCACACCCTCGGTGACGACGCGCGCCTGGTTCTGCACGCCGAAGCTCTCGTAGCCCGACTGCTGGCTCTTGTGGCTGCCGCCCACGTCGAAGCCCTGCATGCGGACACCGGGCGCTTCCGACAGCGCGCCCCACGCGTCCGTGGAAGTCGGCACCGCAATCAGCGCGTCGCCCTTGAGGCTCGCGCCCACGCGCGTCGTCGTCACGTCGACGATGGGTGAGGCGCCGGTGACCGTGACGCTCTCAGAGAGCTGGCCGAGTTGCAGCTGCGCGTCGGCCGAAATCGTCTGACCGAGCACGACCTGGATGTTCTCGCGAACCGACTGCTTGAACCCCTGGAGATCGAACGTGATCTTGTATGTGCCCGTCGGCAGCGACACGAACAAGTACTTCCCGTCCGCTTCGGTGACGGACGTGCGCGTGCCAATCAACGCCGGCGACGATGCGGTAACGGTGACGCCCGGCAGCACGGCGCCCTGCGCGTCCGTGACCACGCCGTTGAGCCGCCCTTGCGAGTTTTGTGCGTATCCGGGCACCGTCCAGAGCACCGCGACGATCATGGCCATGAGCCATATCGATCTACATCTCATACGTCCCTCCACGGAGAAGCCGATGGAATACGGGTACGATCCGGCGAACAGTTGGCGCATCTTATCAACCAATCTCCGGATGTAAAGCCGAAACGGTGTGAAAATTCCCTGAAGCGGGACGTTTATGCGCCGCTTATCCCAATTTCCGGACGAGCGGGACGACAGTGTTCATAACCGGTCAGTGCTCGTGAAAACGCGGCTAATTAACCCATAAAGAAGCGGTCTGGCCGGCAGTTGCCATAAAAAAAGGGCCTCGCCGGCGGCGAGGCCCTCTGGTCGGTCGGCTGCGCTGTGCCCGAACGGCGCGGACAAGCCCTCAGAACTGGAAACGGAAGCCCACCTGGAAGACGCGCGGATCGAGAACCGCGATGACGGTCTTGTACCCGGGGCCGGCATTGAGGTTGAAGTTGGTGACCGGATCGGCGTTCAGGAGATTGTAGACGTCCAGCATCACCGTCGCCTTGGCGCCGCGGCCGAGCGGGATCGACTTGTCGATGCGGAAGTTCATCAGGTTGACGTTCTCCGATCGATTCTGATCCAGGTTCTGCTCGAAGAACGAACACTCGAAATTGCACATGTTGAGGCCGACCGAGCCGTCCGGCACGATGGCCGAATACGGGAAACCGCTCTGGAACCGGTAGTTCAACGCGACGCCGACGTCGTACTTGAACTCATACCGGCCCGAAACCTGCGCGCCATAGCCCGTCGTCTTCTGGCGGTTCGGCGCGTTCGGATTCACGGAGAGCTGCGGGAACACGCCGAGCGGGTCGGACGACAGTGGGGTGGTACTGCCGCCCGTCGTGTTCACCTGATCGGCCGACCGCAGTTCGTCCCGCCACTGATAGTCGGCGCTCGCCTGGACGAACAGGTTGCCTGCCCGCTTGTTGAATGCGCCTTCGATCGTGTCGTAGGTGAACGTGCTGTCGGGCGTATTCGTGTATTCCGTGCCGGTGGCGCTCGCCAGCGAGTCGGGCACGTCGAGCAGGCTGAAGGTCCGCCCATCGAACGCCGCTGTGGTGGGCACGTTGACGTGGCCGAGCCACGCCGTCACCAGCGGCGTGTAATAGAACGGCAGGAACTGCTTCTGCATCTTGCGCACGTACGTCGCGCGCACCGACGACTCGCCCCAGAACTGGTGCTCCATCGTCACGCTGTACTCGTCGGTGTACGGCGTCCTGGTGTTGGGATCCACCGGCGCGTCCGCGCCGCCGATCCGCGCGCGCAGCGAGCCGAGCTCCGCGGGTCCGTCATACTTGCCGTTCTGATTCAGGTCGGTGAAGTTGTAGTCGGCGTAGCTCGTGCCCCCGGGGTTGGCGGCCGAGAAGCCGTCCGCCAGGTTGTTGTAGTACCGCCCGTAGAACGCCTTGAGCACCGTCGCGCCCTTGTTGTCCACGTTGTAGCTCACGCCGACGCGCGGCGCGATGTCGGTGTTCTTGAAGAACGAGGCGGCGCTGATGCTGGTCGCGGCCGGAAAGATCTGCGTGTCATCGACCGGCGAGACGTCGGTGATCACCGGGGTGCGATTGGCGCTCGAGTAGCCGACGTCCTGGTAATCGATTCGCACGCCTGCGGAAATGGTGAGCCGGTTGGTGGGCGCCCAGCGATCCTGCACGAAGCCGCTGAAGTGCTTGTCGATGTTCGCCGAGGTCGTCCAGCCCGAGGCGTACGAGCTCGCCGGCCCGACATCGGCGAAGCGCAGGCGGTAGACCTCGCCGGCCGGGTTGACGTACACACGATACGGACCCGACTGCCCGTTGATCCCGAGACGATACCAGTCGTAAATGTTCTCGAAGCCGAACTTGAAGTCGTGGCTCCCGGCCTTGTCCGGCAGGTAGTAGGTCAACTGCGCTTTCACCTGCGGCTTCCGGCGCTCGCTGGTGAAGGCGTTCCACCCGCTGCCAAGCTGCGCATTGTCCGCCTGGAACAGCACCGGAGGGTTGGACGCCGCATCGACTGCCGGCACCATCGGCCAGCCCAGATGGAACTCGCCGCCGTTCACCGACAGGAACGTGCGGTTGTTGATCACCGCCTGCCACTCGCCCTTGGCCATCCACGACACGCTGTCCTGCGCGAGAATCGATTCCGGCGGAATGAGCGTCGAGAGACCGCGCTGCGGCTTCTGCTTCCGTCCGCGCTGGTAGTAGCCGACCAGCGTGTTGTTCTGCGACAGCTTCCCGGTGCCCTTCACCGTCTCGTTGTCGAACAGGCCGAGATCGGTTGCCACGTCGCGCGGGACGCCCGCCACCTGCTTGTCGATATGGAAGCGGTTGTACGCGCCGTAGAACCAGATCTGATCCTTCATGATCGGTCCGCCGAGATCCGCGTGCCCTTCCCAGAACAGGAGGTTCGGGTTGTTGCACGACGGCGATCCCGCCGCGCTCGACGGACACGTGTAGCCGCGCGACGACACGTCCGACGGCGCGCCATTGCTGCCGACGAACCTGCCCGGCTCGTACGCGAAGTTTTCGAGCCCCTTGAACCTGTTGCCGCCGCTCTTGATCATCGACACGACCGCGGCGCCCGGCGAGCTCATTTCGACGTCGCTGCCAAGTGAGCTGACCGACACCTCTTCGTTCGCGTAGTAGTCCTCGTAGAAGCCGGTGCCGCCCACCCCCTCCGTGTGATCCACGCCTTCGGTGACGACGCGCGCCTGATTCTGCACACCGAAGCTCTCGTAGCCGGACTGCTGGCTCTTGTGGCTGCCGCCCACGTCGAAGCCCGCCATGCGCACGCCAGGCGCGATCGACAACGCGCCCCATGTGTCGCTCGACGTCGGCACGGCGATCAGTGCTTCGCCCTTCAGGCTCGTGCCGACCCTCGTCGTCGTCACGTCGACGAGCGGCGAGGCGCCCGTTACCGTGACGCTCTCGGAAAGCTGACCGAGCTGCAGCTGCACGTCGGCCGAAATCGTCTGGCCGATCACGACCTCGATGTTCTCGCGCACCGACTGCTTGAATCCCTGGAGGTCGAACGCGAGCTTGTACGTGCCGGACGGCAGCGACGCGAACAGATACTTTCCGTCGGCTTCGGTAACGGCCGTGCGGGTGCCGAGCAACGCCGCCGACGACGCCGTCACGGACACGCCGGGCAGAACCGCTCCCTGTGCGTCGGTCACGACGCCGGTGAGGCGCCCCTGCGAGCTTTGTGCGGCGGCAGGCACGGCCCAGAACAGGGCAGGAATCATCGCCGCGACGAGCCATATCGACCTCAATCTCATACGCCCCTCCACGGAGAAACCGACGGAAAACGGGTGCGATTCGAAGAGCGATTCGGCGAATCGCCTCAATGTAAACGAATGTAAAGGGGCGGAAACGGCGGGGTGGGCCGAATAAGAAACTTGTAAGAGACCGATACCGAAAAGTGAATCGCGGAGGTCCCTGACGTCCCGCAGGCGGTCAGGGACCGGACGAGCTGGTCAGACGTCGGCGAACTTGTAGCCGACGCCCCAGACCGTGAGGAGATAGCGGGGGTTGGAGGGGTCCGGCTCGACGCGGCGGCGCAGGCGCTTGACCAGCGTGTCGACGCTGCGCACCGTGACGAACGTGTCGCCGCGCCAGATCTTGCCGAGCAGCGCCTCGCGGCTGAAGACAATCCCCGCGTGGCTGGCGAGCAGCTGGAGCAGGCGGAATTCCTGATCGGTCAGCTCGACTTCGCGCGCATCCACTCGCACGCGACGCCGCGCGGGATCGATCTCCACCCCGTGCACGTGAATCGGCGTGCCGTCGCTGCCGGACGCGCCGATCGTCGAGCCTGCCGCGGCTGCCGGCAACCGGGGGCGCCGCAGCAGGGCGCGAGCCCGTGCGACCAGTTCGCGGACGCCGAACGGCTTCGTGAGGTAATCGTCCGCCCCGCTTTCGAGGCCGACCACCTTGTCGGCCTCTTCGCGACGGGCGGTGAGTATCAGGATCGGCACGTCGTGATTGACCTGGCCGTTGCGCACGGCCCGGCAGAGCGACAGGCCGTCGAGGCCTGGAATCATCACGTCGATGACGAGGAGGTCGAAGCGCTCCGACTCCGCGCGGTTTAGGGCGTCCTGTCCGTCGCCTGCCCCCTCGCACGCGTAGCCCTCGAGGCCGAGGTGCAGACACACCAGTTCGCGGATATTGGGCTCGTCCTCCACGACGAGCACACGGGGGGCGCCAACAGCAGCGATTACCACGATATTGTCACAATCCGTCCATCAGGGGGCCACTCAGGACCCGTCCAATACACCAGAAGGTTACGGTTCAGGGGGAGCACACTTATGAGCGAACGAATGAGACGTCTCGGCCTGTTCACCGGCGCCACGCTGATCGCCATCGGCATGGGCGCGGGCGTGTTGACCGCTACTCAGAATACGAGCGGACAGGAGCCGCCGTTTAGGGGGGGCCGGATGGGGCCGGCGACGGGCCCCGGCGGGCCGGGACGGATGGGGCCGATGGGGCCGTTGATGCCCCTGCTGGCACGCCTCGGTCTGAGCGACGCGCAAAAGGATCAGGTGAAAGCGATCATGCAGTCGCACGCCGACGAATTCAAGGCGCTCGGCACCCGCGCCGCCACGGCGCACGGCGCGCTCGAAACCGCCGAAACGACCGACCCGGTTGACGAAGGCACGATTCGTCAGACGAGCGCGGAGGTGGCCGCCGTCGATGCCGACATGGCGGTGGCGCGGGCACACGTCCGCGCGGAGGTGTTCCAGGTGCTCACGGCTGATCAGAAGACGCAGGCCAAACAGCTGATGGCGAAACGGGCAGGACGCGGCCGGGGCGTGTAGCTGCTCGCACCACGGATGGCTGTTTCACCACAGAGGACACGGAGGACACAACGGCAGGCTCTCGAACCATCGAGCCCGTTCCTTCGTGTCCTTCGTGTCCTTCGTGGTGATTCCCTTCAGCGCCGCTCCGCGGCAACCGCGGCATGCGATCGTCGCGGCTCCGCGCCACCCTCGACCGTGTGCGCCTTCGCGTCGATGACCACTGCCGACGCGTATCCGTAGCGCACTTCGCCCTTGCGCCCGATTTTCTGAAACACATGTCCGCGCGCCATGAGGTCCTCCAGCGTCGCGCGGGGAATCCGATCTTCGATCTGGATGCGCGCGCCGGTGCCCGCAGGATCGGCGGGGTCGCGGTCGATCAGAAAGCGCGGCGCCTCCACCGCGCGCTGCGCCGGCATGCCGCCGGCGACCACGTCCGCGATGATGCTGTAAATGGACGTGCTGATCCACGCGTTGCCCGCGGCAGCCACCGCCAGCCGCGGCACGTTCACCCCGCCTTCGTCCTTGAAGAGCAGCGTCGGCGAATTGGTCGTGCCCGATCGCGTCAAAGGAAGCAGCTGACCGTACCCGGGCGTCGTCCGGCTCGATCGCAGGTGGTTATTGTAGAGAAAGCCGAGGTCCTTCGACACGTAGAAGTTGCCGCCCCACGTGCTCAGCGTCTGCGTGACGGCAATCATGTTGCCGTCGGCGTCGCCGACGACGAAGCCGGTGGTGCCGTGGCCGATGCGCGTCGGCGGTCCGCTCTGCTGATCCTCGTCGTCGACCGGTTCGTCCTCGAGTTGCGACGCCTTGCGCGGATCGATCTTCTTGAACAGCATCGCGGCGTGCTCGGGCGTCAGGTGCTCGGCCACGTCGACCGGCCACAGCGCCGGGTCCGCGATCCGGCGCGCGGCGTCTCGGACCTTCCAGCTCTCGATCAGGTAGTGGAAGTACGTCGGGTCGGTGAAGAAGCGCGCGCCTGGCGACGGCGTGTAGTGGTCGAGAATCTGCAGCGGCTCGATGATGCGGACGCCGTCCGAGAGCGGCGGCGCGGGTCCGTAGACGACGTGACCGCGGAAGCGGCCGGAGAGCGGCTGCCGCTCGATCGCGCGATACTGCGCGAGGTCCTCCACGCCGATGATGCCGCCGTGTGCCTGCAGATCGGCGGCGATGCGACGCGCAATCTCGCCGCGGTAGAACGCATCGGCGCCGTCCTTGGCGATCGCGCGCAGCGTCGCCGCGTAATCGGGATTCACGAAACGCTCGCCGGGCTTCGGCACGGCGCCGCCCGGCATGAAGACGCGCCGAGCCTCCGGAGATTGCTCCAGGTACTGCCGCCCTTCCGCAATCGTCGTCGGCAGCGCGCTGTCGAGCACGAAGCCGTGCTCGGCCAGATCAATCGCCGGCGCGAGCAGATCTTCCCAGGCGACCTTGCCGCTCGAATAGTGCCGGTACAGATAGTCGAGGCCGGCGACGACGCCCGGAATGTTCATCGCCGCCGCGCCAGCCTCCACGAGATGGCCGTCCTTGAAGATCTTCGGGTTGTCGAGAGTGGCGTGAATCGGCGTCTGATCCTTGTATTCGACAATCGTCGGCCCGGCCATCCCCTTCAAGTACAGAATCGCCTGGCCGTCGCCGCCGATGCTCGACGCGTCCGGCTCGACGACGCCCAGCGCGAACGACGTCGCGATCATCGCATCCACGACGTTGCCGCCCTTCTCGATGGCGGTGCGTCCCGCTTCGGACGCCAGCTCGTTGCCCGAGACGATCACCGTGCCCGGCGACGTCACGACAGGCTTGATCAGCGGCTGCTCGAGAATCATGCGATCGACGACGGTCTCGAACGCGCGATCGTCCGGCGCCTTCACCGCCTCGGCCCGGAAGCGATCGCCGAGCGCGGTCCATTCGGCCGCCGACGGTCCGGTGGTGTAGTAGAGCGCCTTCAGCGTCTGCCAGACGGCGTCGAAAGCGCGCGTGAAGCGATCGGACTCGGCCGGCCCCGAGAGCGTGATCGCGCGGCGTCCGGCGTCCGCCGGTTCCGGCGCCGGCACGGTCCACAGATGAAAGCCGGTGCCCAACGCAAAAGCCGGAGGCGGTTCGGCACGAGCCCGCTCGGGGTTGCCGTTGTAGTCGGGCTCCGGCTCGGGCAGTTCGCCGATGAGGATGACGCGGCCGTCGGGCGACCACGACGGGCTGCCGCCGCGGCGCGAGACGAGGATCGGGCCGGCAGACGGATGCGGTCGCACGATCCGGCTGCGCGCGCGACCCGCCTGCGCATCGGCTGGCGGATCCACCGGCGACACCCACACCGACGGCACGCCGTCACGCACGGCGAAATACGCCATCCGATCGCCGCCCGGCGCCCACGACGGGTACGCATCGATGCCGTGCGCGTGGACGACGCGGACGGCTCGTGGATCTCGAGAACCTTGCGGAGCCTGGGAATCGTCTGAACCTCGCGACGCCGCGGAACCCTGGGAACCATTGGAACCCTGCGAACCGTCGTCGCCTGCGGAACCCAAGTTCATGACCCAGATATCAAGATCGCGATCGACGCTCTCGCGGTCGGACACGAACAGCACACGCTTTCCGTCTGGCGACACGCGCGGCTGCATTTCATTCGAGGGCGTGTTCGTCAGGCGCTGCGGCTCGCCGCCCGGCGTCACCACGAACAGGTCCCACGGCGCGAGCCCGCTGTCGGCCGCGCCCGGTGTGCGATCGCGGTGCGCGAACACCACGCGGCCGTCCGGCGTCCACGACGGCCATCGCTCGTCGCCGGTCATCCCGGTGAGCGGCGCGGCCACACCGCCCTTCGCCGCGGCGACGTACAGATCGAAACCATTGCCCGCGTCTGCGGCAAAGGCGACGCGCACGCCGTCGCGCGACCACGCCGGATCGCGCTCGATGGTGCCGGGGCTGGTCGATTTGACGAGAGGCTCGGCGTGTTTGCCGTCGGGACCGAAGGTCCAGATGCGATCGAACCATGAGGCGGCGATGCGGCGGCCGTCGGGCGACCACGCAGCATCCCGAATGCCGGTCGCATCGTCTGGCGCCGCCTTCAGCAGCGCGGCGGCCATCAGCGCGGCGAAGGCTGCCGCGGCCAGGAGGCCCCGCGCCGTCGGTCCTCGTCTGGGACGACAGCGCGCAGCGGCGATCCTGCCCAAGCCGGCACGCTCCATGGAGTTGAGCCGCTAGCGTGTGCTCTGCGAGACGGCGCGCACGGCCTCGACAATGTGCCGGGCGGAAATACCGAAACGGTCGAGCAGCTCGTCCGGCTTCCCGCTGCGCGGGATTTCGCGGACCGCGAGGCGGTGGACGACGATGCCCGCATCCGCAACCGCTTCGGCGACCGCGTCGCCGATGCCGCCCGCCGCATAATGATCTTCCACCGTGATCAGCCGGCCGCCGGTGGCGCGCCCGGCCGCAAGAAGCCCGTCGCGATCGACCGGCTGCACCGAATACAGATCGATCACGCGAATCGCGATGCCTTCGCCTTGCAGCTGGTCGTACGCCTTGAGCGCTTCGAACACGGTCACGCCTGCCCCGATCACGGTCGCGATGTCGCCGGCGCTCTCGCGCAATACCTTCGAGCCGCCGATCGTGAACGTCTCGTCGGTCGAATAGACAATCGGCGTCTTCGGACGGCTCGTGCGCATGTAGGCGGGCCCGGGATGATAGGCCATCAGTGCGATCAACCGCTCCGTGCTGACGGCATCGCAGGGATACAGCACCGTGAAGTTCGGCTGCGACCGGCACATGCCCAGATCCTCGAGCGCCATCTGCGACGGCCCGTCCTCGCCGATCGACACGCCGGCGTGCGAGCCGGCCATCTTGATCCCGACGTTGCTGATCGCGGCCATGCGGACGAAGTCGGCCGCGCGCGAGAGGAAGCACGCGAACGTCGAAGGGAACGGAATCGCGCCGCGCGCCGCCAGCCCCATCGCGGCGCCGATCATCACCTGCTCCGCGATGAAGTTCTCGTAAAAGCGATCCGGCAGCGCTTTCTCGAAGCGATCGCTGAACGTCGAGTTCTTCACGTCGGCGTCGAGCGCGACGATCCGCGAATCCACCGCGCCGAGCTTGGCGATCGCGGTGCCGTACGCCTCGCGCGTCGCCACCAGGTCGTCGTTCTTGTACGACGGCGCCGCCGGCGACCCGGGCGCCGCGGCGGGACGCGACACCGGCGCGGGCTTCGAAATCTGGCGCGCGAGGTTCACGTCCCCGCTCTGCGCCGACATGGCGACGAACTGCGATTCCAGCTCCGCAAGCGCGCGATCGAGCTCTTCGCCCTTCTTGAACGCGCGGCCGTGCCACCCGTCCTTGCCCTCTGTGAACGACACCCCCTTGCCCTTGATCGTGCGCGCCAGGATCATCGTCGGCCGGCCGCGGGTCTTGCGCGCCTCGTCGAGGGCGTCGAGGATCTGATTCATGTCGTGGCCGTCGATGACAACGGCGTGCCAGCCGAAGGCGGTCCAGCGGCGCGCGAACTGATCCATGTCGTGCTGCCACATCGTCGCGCGACTCTGCCCGAGGCCATTGACGTCGGTGATGCAGCAGAGATTGTCGAGGCGGTCCATCGCCGCGACGTCGGCGGCTTCCCAGACGGACCCCTCAGCCGATTCGCCGTCGCCGAGCAGCACGTACGTCCGATAGGGCGAGCGGATGCGCCGCGCGTTCAGTGCGGTGCCGATGGCGGCGCAGATACCCTGGCCGAGCGAGCCGGTCGCGACGTCGACAAACGGCAGCCGAGGCGTGGGGTGCCCCTCGAGGTCGGATCCGATCTCGCGCAGCTTCAGCAGCTCGCTCCGATCGGACGCGCCCGCCTCGGCCCAGGCGGCGTACAGAATCGGCGCGGCGTGACCCTTGGAGAGCACGAACCGATCGCTGTCCATGTTGTGCGGGTTCTGCGGGTCGAAGCGCATCTCGGAAAAAAAGAGTGCCGCCATCACATCGGCCGCCGAGCAGCAGCTCGTCGGGTGGCCGCTGCCGGCCTCCGAGGTCGAGCGCACCGAATCGATCCGAAGACGGGTGGCGATGTTCTTCAGGGCGGGCAGCAGGACGGGGCGTTCTAGCGGCATAAATGGCGTTTCAGATTTTGGATTTCAGGTTTCAGATTTCAGATTTCAGATTTCAGATTTGGTCAATCCTACAATCAATCTGCCACCGGCACCAATCGGCGATGCGCGGAAGTGAGCTTCCTGTTTCAGAGCGCGAGCCACTCGAGGAGCGCGAGTCCGTAGACCGCGCCGGCCATGCCGGAGGCGGCCAGCACGACGGGGCGTGCGACGAGCACGCGTGCCGCCTCGGCGCGATAGGCGGCGTCGGGTGCCGTCACGGCTGCCGCACGATAGTCGTCCTGCGCGTGCAATGCCGCGAGCCGGCACCAGACGCGCGCCGCGGCACAGTTGCCGAGAAACGGATGGGCGTGCGATCCGGCGATTGCGGCAAACACGCCCTCCTCATCATCCCAGAGCGAGCGGCGGATAAACTGCATCAGCTCCTCGGCGAGCATCGCATACGGGATTCTCGCGGTCGCGCTGTAGGCCGTGAGCAGTGCGGAGGCCGCCTGCACATGGTCGTTGAGTCCACCGGGCGGTCCGGCGGGTGTACGCAGGTCGCTCGCGAGTCCGCGGCCCGGCTGATAGACGAGGCCTATGACGCGCTCGAGCTCGTCGACAGCATCGGGCACGATGGTGCGCGGATCCAGCACGGCCGCCGCCGTGAGGCAGGCTTCGACGATCGCGGCCGACTCGTCCACGCGGGTGGTCGTCGTCCACGCGGCGCGCAGGCTCGAGACGAGCGAGGACACCACGGCCCGCGGCCGATCATCGTCGGCGAGCGGGGCCGCGTCGACGAACGCCGTCAGATACGGCGCGCGATCGGCAGCAGACATGGCGTCGAACGGCTGATCCAGCGCCGCGGCAAGCGCCGGTTCGAGCGCATCGCGCACGTCGGCGCGCTCGGTCGCGAGGTACCGCTGCAGGAGAAACGAGAGCGCGGGCGCCGACGCCGCCTCCCCTTTCCTGATCGCGTGCAACACGCCGTCGGTGAGGCTCTCGAGGTCGATGGCCAATCGGGGCAATTATAATGAGGAGATGTTCGCCATCCGGTACACCGCGCTTCTCGCACTGGTCGTGTGGCTGGGCGGGATGATCATGCTGGGGCTGATGGTGGCGCCGGCGCTCCTGCAGGTGCTCCAGGCCGCGGAGCCGGTGAGCGGCCGGGTACTGGCCGAATCGCTCTTCGGCACGATTCTCTGGCATTTTCATTTCGTGTCGTACGCGTGCGCTGCCGTGATGCTGGTCTGCCTGTTCGCGATCAAATTTCTGGGGCCGCCGCCGGCGGCGTTCGTGCCGCGCGTGTCGATCGTGGTCGTGATGCTGATGATCGCCGTGTATTCCGGGTACCCGGTCGCCCGCGGCCTCGCGCGGGTGCAGACCGAAGTGTCCGGGCCGATGAGCGCGCTGCCCGACGACGACGCCCGGCGCGTCCGATTCGATCGGCTGCACCAGACGTCCGCGGCCCTGATGGCCGTCAACGTCGCCCTCGGCCTCGTCCTGCTTTTCTGGTACGTTCGGGAGTGAAGCCTCCGAGCAGCGCGCTGTGAACCCATGACACACACCATCACCCTTATTTCCGGTGACGGCATCGGGCCGGAAGTCACCGAAGCTGTCATTCGCATTCTCGCGGCGTCTGGCGTCTCCATCGAATGGGACCGCCACCTCGCGGGCGTGCTCGCGTTCGAACGCACGGGGCATACGCTGCCGGTCGAGCTGCTCGAATCGATCCGCCGCAACAGGGTGGCGCTCAAGGGACCGGTGACCACGCCGATCGCCGGCGGGTTCACCAGCGTGAACGTCGGTCTGCGCAAGGCGCTCGACCTGTTCTCGAACCTGCGGCCGGTCTGGAACCTCCCCGGCGTGGACGCGCGCTTCCAGGGCGTGGACCTGGTGATCGTCCGCGAGAACACGGAGGATCTGTACGCCGGGCTCGAGCACGAAGTCGTGCCGGGCGTGGTCGAGAGCTTGAAGATCATCACCGAGCGCGCGTCGACGCGGATCGCGCACTTCGCGTTCGCGCACGCGCGCCGGCACGGCCGCCGCCGCGTCACCGCCATTCACAAGGCGAACATCATGAAGATGAGCGACGGCCTTTTCCTCGAGTGCTGCCGCACGGTGTCGCGCGAGTACACCGACATCAAGTACGACGAGCGGATCGTGGACGCCGCCTGCATGCACCTGGTGATGAACCCGTCGCAGTTCGACGTGCTCGTGATGCCGAACCTCTACGGCGACATCGTCTCGGATCTGTGCGCGGGGCTCGTCGGCGGGCTGGGCGTGGTCGGCGCCGCGAATCTCGGCGCGGAGATCGGCGTGTTCGAAGCGGTGCACGGCAGCGCCCCCGACATCGCCGGGAAGAACCTCGCCAACCCCACGGCGCTGCTGCTGTCCGCGGTGATGATGCTGCGCCACATCGACGAGGACGCCGCAGCCGATCGCATCATGTCCGCCCTGGGCCAGGTGCTCGTCGCGGGCCAGACGCGCACGCTCGATCTCGGCGGCACGGCGTCCACCACGGCGTTTGCCGATGCGGTCTGCCACGCGCTATAGTCCAGACCGTCACTGATGCTCGACGAGATCTCCGAAGCCGTCCTCGCGCGCGAAGAAGTCGTCAAGTACCTCCGCGGAGGCCATGGCGAAAGCAGCACGCAGGCGCGCGAACGCATCTACACGTATCTGGAGGAGCTGCGCACGACCCAGCGCCACGCGATCTATCGCGCGCTGCAGCATCCGCTCTACCCGATTCTGCGCAAGATCGAGCGCAAGCACGAGAACCTGCACCACGTCCTCGCGGCGGTCCGCAGCCATCGCGTCGTGTACGCGTCGAACCATCGCAGTCACACCGATTACCTCGTCGAACCGCTCGTCCTGGACGACAACGGCATCCGTCCACCGCTCATCGCCGCGGGCATCAACCTGTTCGGCGGCCCGCTCGGGCTGCTGCACCGCCACGTGACCGGCGCCATCCCGATCCGCCGCAACACCAAGGATCCGGCGTACCTGATCACGCTGAAGGCGTACATCTCCGAGATCCTGAACAGCCACGATCTGTTCTTCTACCCGGAAGGCGGCCGCAGCTACAGCGGCGAGCTGAAGGCGGCGAAGACCGGCCTCATTCACGCCGCGCTGACTGCCGGCCGCGCCGACCTCGTCGTCATTCCGGCCGCGATTGCCTACGACCTCGTGCTCGAGGACCACATCCTCGCCAAACAGCGCGTGAAGAAGCGGCAGCGCCCATTCACCCACGAGCTCGCAGAGATGGTGCGCTACGCCGTGGGATACCGCTCGCGCGCGTTCGTGACCTTCGGCGCGCCGATCGCCGTCGGCGGCGTGGATGCCTCGTCGCGCAGCGACGTTCTCGATCTCACGCGGACCGTCCGCGCGCGCATCGGCGCTCTCTACAGGGTGCTGCCCACTGCCGTGTTCGCGGCCGCGATGCGCCCGTCGATCACGCGCCGCGACCTGGAAGAGCGCATCGACCGGCTGATCGAGGAGCTCGCCGCGCGCCGCGCGAATCTCGGCGTCGCCAGCGGCCGCGAGGCGATCGAGGAGGCGGCCGAAGCGCTCGAGACGCGCGGCGTCGTCGTGCTGGAGCGCGGACGCTTCCGCGTGCGCAGCCGGAACGTCCTCCGCTACTACGCGCGCTCGATCGAGCACCTGCTCGTCACCACCGGCCGGACGCATTGATGCTCGACGCCGCCTCCAAGACATTTTTTCACCTGCTCTCGCGGAGCGGCGTGCTGAAGACGATGGCGTCGCGTTACGGGATGCGGCGCCCGTCCAGTTTCGCGCGCCGGTTCATCGCGGGCGAGACGGTCGAGGAAGCGATCGAGGCGGCGCGCAACGTCGAAGCGCGCGGGCTCACGCAGACGCTCGACCTCCTCGGCGAGAGCGTCTCGAACCTCGCCGAAGCCGACGCCGCCACAGCCGGCTACGTCCGCGTGATCGACGCGATCATCGCCTCGAGTGTCGGACGCAACGTCTCGCTGAAGCTCACCCAGCTCGGACTCGACGTCGACAAGGCAAGCGCCGTCGACAACCTCCGGAAGATTCTGGAGCGCGCGGAGCCCGCCGGCTTCTTCGTCCGCATCGACATGGAGAGCTCCGCCTACACCGGCGTGACGCTCGAGATCTTCGAGACCTTGTGGGAGCAGGGCTACCGCCAGATTGGCGTGGTGCTGCAGTCGGCCCTCTATCGCAGCGAAGCCGATCTCGAGCGCGTGAGCGCCATCGGCGGCCGCGTCCGGCTCGTCAAGGGCGCGTACAAAGAACCGAAGTCGGTGGCGTATCAAAAGAAGGCGGACGTCGACGCGGCCTATGCACGAATGCTCACGGCGCTGCTGACCCGCGGCTACCAGCCGGCCATTGCCACGCACGACCCCGCGATGATCGCGCTCGCGCGACAAGTGGCCGCCGAGCACCACATCGCGACCGACAAATTTGAATTTCAGATGTTGTACGGCATCCGCCGCGATCTGCAGACGATGCTCGTCAAGGAAGGCTATCGCCTCCGTGTCTACATCCCGTTCGGGCGCGAATGGTTTCCTTACTTCATGCGCCGCCTCGGCGAACGCCCGGCGAACGTCGCGTTCGTGCTCCGCGGGTTGATCGGCGAACGTAGGTAATCCCCTTCCACGCCCGGCGCGCCGGTGCCCTTCAGGCGGACGCTCGTCGACTGGTGCGAGCCGGATTAACCTCTGATTCCGCGACTTTCGTCAGCTTTCCCACCACTCCACCCCGTCTCCGGCGCCCGTCACATAAGGCTCAGCCCGGCACGCCTCTTGAAGTCAACTGAACCGCGTAGCCGTCCGGCGGCATCCTACTAATGGGAGCAGCCGGAAAGTGGCCAGAGGAGCAGAAGACGATGGCGACCAACTATCCCCAGGCAGTGGCGCCGGCCCACAAGACGGTCGAAGACGCGCGAACGGCTGAAGGATTGGGCGAGCGGATGATGGATCGCGTGCGGCGCGCCATGTGCGCCCTCCACGGTCACGACACTCTGCTGCAGTTCGAACAGGAGCGGATGTTCCTGAAGTGCGTGTCGTGCGGGCACGAAACGCCCGGTTGGGAACTGAACGAAGCGCCGCCCACGGTCAGCGTGCGCGGAGACGCGCGGCGTCATGCGATGGCGCGTCAGCAGCTCATCAGCGCTCGTCGGATTGCGTAGTCGATCGCGACGCGCACTGTCGGGCGCCGCTCCTGACAATTTTTTGCGCGAGGCTTACATCTCGCGGCGAGCATAACGCGCCGGGTCTGTCGTGCCTTCGGTGTTGATCACAAAGGCACGCGACCCGGGCGCGATCGGCGTCTCGGCGGCCCACGCGCACAGCGCCGCCAGACCGCACGCACCAGAGGCCCCCGCCTCGATCGGCGCGTCCGCGCCAAGGGGACGAGCCAGTTGTTCCATCGCGGTCATCGCTGACCGATCCTCGATCAGCACACACGAATCGACCGTCGCGGCAAGCACCGGGAGCGCGACGCTGGATACCTCGCCGCAGCACAACCCGTTCATGATCGTGTCCGACGGCACGAGCGGCGCAGCTCGGCCGGCCGCGAGCGACGCGCGCACGCACGCGGCACCAGTCGGCTCAGCGCAAATGAAAGCCGGACTCGGTCGCATCCGATCGGTCAGCCAGCTCCCGACTGCTCCCGCCAGCCCTCCGACACCGGCCTGTACGACGACGATGTCGGGAGGATGGGGCGTCCATTGGCGCGCTGCTTCCGTCATGATCCATGTGTACCCGGCCATGATGGCGCGCGGCACGGCTTCGTAACCGGGCCACGCCGTGTCGGACACGATCGTCCCGCCGCTGCGCTCGGCCTCCCCCGCCATCCGCCTCACCGCATCGTCGTACGTGCCGTCCACGAGGATGACGCCGGCGCCCTCGTCGCGGATCGCGTCCACGCGAGCCTCCGCCGCGGATCGGCGCAGGTACACGACGGCGCGGAGGCCGCGTTCGCGCGCGGCGCGCGCGACGGCACGGCCGTGATTCCCTTCGGAGGCGCACACGAGCGTGTGGATGGCATGCCGGCCGGCGTCCGTTGGTGCGGCCGCGTGCGGCGCAGCCGCGTCCAGCAGATCGCCGGTCAACAAGCGATCGACGGCGTACGCGACGCCGACGATCTTGAACGCGTTCAAACCGAAGCGGGTCGACTCGTCCTTGACGAGGATGTCAGCGAGGCCGAGCGTCTTGGCGAGCGCCGTCAGGTGCACCAGCGGCGTCGGCGTCAAATGGGGGCGCGACTCGAAGAACCGCTGCACGTCGTCGTACTCGGCCGCGGTGAACAGGCTGAGCCCCCGACGCTCGCGTTTCTCCGTCGTCAACAAAATCTCCGGGCGAGATCCACGAGGACGTCGCGGCAGAACGCGACGTCGGCTACGTTGACGTATTCCTCGGTCGAGTGCAGTCCGGCGCCTCCGGGCCCGAAGAGCACGGACGGAATACCTGCGTGCCCGAGCACGGCGGCATCGGTCCAGAAACTGGCGCCGACGATTTGAGGCGTGCCGCCGGCGGCCGCGATGGCCGCCGCCAGCGTCCGCGGCAACGCGTGATCGGCCGGCAGCTCGTAGGCCGGGCGTCCGAAGACCGAGGCGGCGGTCGCGCGGAAGGAGGGATCATCGTGCGTCAGCGCGTCCAGGATCGCGCGCACTTCGTCGAGCGCGGTCGACACCGGTTCGCCCGGCAGGGTGCGGCGCTCCATCTGCAGGACGGCGCGATCGGGATAGCTACTGAGCTCGTGTCCACCGGCGATGATCGAGGCATGCAGCGACCCGGCGCCCATCAACGCGTGAGGCGGACGCGCTTGAATCCGCACGTCCAGCGCTTCGAGCTGCGCCAGAACGCGTCCGAGGCGCAGAATCGCGTCCTGGCCGTCTCGTGGACGACTTCCGTGCGCTGCCTTGCCGAGCACTTCGATCTCGACCCACGCGAATCCCTTGTGGCCGATCGCCAGAGCCAGATCGGTCGGCTCAGTGACGACCGCGGCGTCGGCGCGCCACCGGGTGACGAGCGCTTCAGCGCCGGCGCTGAGGTGCTCCTCGTCAACAACCGCGGCGATCACGATACGGCCCGACGCGAGGCCGCCCTGCTCGACGATCGCTCGCGCGGCCGCCACCATGGCGGCGACGCCGCCCTTCATGTCCTGGGCGCCGCGGCCGTACAGGCGTCCGCCTTTCTCCACGGGCACGAACGGCGCCGTCATGCCGGTCACGCCGACGGTGTCCGTGTGGCCGCACCACATCAGCGTGCGCCCCGGCGCGCGGCCGTCGAGCACGCCGACGACGTTCGGCCGTCCGGGCGCCACGTCTTGCATCTCGACGTCGAGGCCGAAGCTGCGCATTTCGGCGGCGAGGACGGCCGCGATCTCCCCTTCTCCCGCCGCGCCCGGCACGAGCGTCGGGTTGACGGAGTCGATGGCGACGAGCTCGCGCAGTAGTCGTATGGATGGATCCATGCGCGAAGCAGCTTACCGCCCCTCGCGGCCCGGCGAAAAGGGGGGCGGTCCTTTTCGAGACGGGCACGGTAAGCTGTGGGTGGTATGCACAGTCGCGTGATCGCCATCACGGGCGCCTCCGCGGGCATCGGACGCGCCACCGCCCTGCGGCTGGCGCGCGAGGGCGCGTCGATCGTGGCGTGCGCGCGGCGCGCGGACCGTCTAGAAACGCTCGCCGTGGAGATCGCCGCCGCGGGCGGACAAGCGCTGACAGTGGTCGCCGACGTCACGCGCGAGGCCGACATGACGCGGTTCGTCGCCGCGGCGACCGAGCGGTTCGGCCGCCTCGACGTGATGATCTGCAACGCCGGCTTCGGCGTCTACGGCACGGTCGAGTCGATTGCTCCGGCGCAGATGCAGCACCTCATCGACGTCAACTACATGGGCACGTATCTCGCCGCCCGGGCGGCGATGCCGGTATTTCGCCGGCAGGATCGCGGGCATGTCATCGTGATCTCGTCGATCGTCGGCAAGCGCGGCGTCCCGTACATGGGCGCGTACGCCGCCACGAAATTCGCGCAGGTCGGTCTCGCCGAGTGCCTGCGTGCGGAGCTGAACGGCTCGAACCTGCACGTCAGCGTCGTGTTTCCGATTTCCACCGAGACCGAATTCTTCGAGGTGATGACCCGCGAGTCGGGGGCCATCACACGTGCGCTGGGTCCACGCCAGCCGGCCGCGGCAGTCGCCGACGCGATCGCGCGGGCGATCGAGCGCCCCGTCCCCGAGGTGTACCCGCTCCGGAAAGCGCGCGGCCTCGCGCTCCTGAACGCCATCGCGCCCGGCTTGTGCGATCGCGTCGTCCAGAAATGGGGCCGGAAGCCGGTCGATGTCTGAGGCGCTGACACGAGCGACCGCGATCGCCGCCGCCGTTCGCGAGGCGGGCGGCCGGGCGCTGATCGTCGGCGGCTGGGTGCGGGACGCGCTGATGGGGATCGCGGCGACAAATGTCGACGTGGAAGTCTTTGGGATCGCACCGAACGGGCTGCGGGCGCTCCTCGAGTCGTTCGGCCGCGTCGAAGCGGTCGGCGAGAGCTTCCAGGTCTACAAGCTCGGACCCGTGGATGTCTCGCTGCCGCGGCGCGACTCGAAAGCCGGACGTGGCCACCGCGCTTTCGTCGTGGTCGGCGATCCGGAGATGTCGATCGACGAGGCGGCACGCCGGCGCGACTTCACCGTCAACGCGATTTCATTCGACCCGCTGACCGCCGAGTATTTCGACCCGTTCGACGGCCGGGGCGATCTCGCGCGGCGTCTCCTTCGCGCGGTCGATCCGGCGACGTTTCCCGACGACAGCCTGCGCGTCCTGCGCGCGGTGCAACTCGCCGCGCGCTTCGGGTTTTCACTCGACGGCGGGACGGCGGCTATCTGCCGCGAGATTCCCCTCGACGATCTGCCGGCGGAACGGGTGTGGGGAGAAATCGAAAAGCTGCTGTTCGCGCCGCGACCGTCGATCGGCTTCGCGATCGCGATGGATCTCGGGGTCGTCGCCAGGCTCTTTCCGGAGCTGCAGGCGCTTGCCGGCTGCCGGCAGGAGCCGGAGTGGCACCCCGAGGGCGACGTGTGGGTGCACACGCTGCAGGTAGTCGATCAGGCGCGCCAGCGCATCGACGATCTGCCGCGCCCGCAGCAGATCGCCGTGATGCTGGGTGCCGTCTGCCACGACCTCGGCAAGCCGGCGACCACCGCGTTCATCGACGGGCGGATCCGATCGATGGACCACGAGGAGCAGGGCGTGGCGCCGGCAATGGCGCTGCTCGATCGGCTGAAGGTGCACGCCATCGACGGTTACGACGTGCGGGCGCAAGTGGCGGGCATCACCGCGCAGCACCTGAAGCCGGGATCCTGGTACAAGGTCCGCGGCGAGGTCGGCGACGGGGCGTTCCGGCGGCTCGCGCACAAGGTGGACCTGGAGCTGCTGGCGCGGGTCGCCAAGTCGGACTGTCTGGGTCGGGAGCCCGGTCGCTTCGACTGCGCCGCAATGGATTGGTTCCTCGAGCGGGCCCGCGCGCTCGGCGTCGAGCATCGTCCGCCCGCGCCGATCCTGCTCGGGCGTCATCTGCTCGCGCTGGGACTGAAACCCGGGCCACGCGTCGGCGAGATTCTGAAAGCGGTGTACGAGCGGCAGATGGACGGGAAGGTCACGACGCTCGACGAAGCGCTCGCCGAGGCGCGGCATCGACTCTAGCCCCTCCCTGTGCCCTCCCTGCCCTCCCTGCCCTCCCGGCCCTCCCTGCCCTCCCTGCCCTCCCTGCCCTCCCTGCCCTCCCTGCCCACCCCGCCCACCCCGCCCATCCCGCCCTGTACAATCCCCCTATGGCTCGTTACACGCTCGTCTACGGCGTTCGTCTGATTCCTGAAGGCACGCTCAAGGGCGTCGAAGAAGCGACGCTGAAGCTCGCGGACGGATCGTCTGCCGGCCTCACGCTGCACACGTTCGACGGCACGATCCCCCAGTTGCGGCGCTCGCTGGACCGCAGCCTCGACGCCTTCTTCGATCTGCTGCCAGGCGCTGACAGCGCGGATCAGCAGACGTTCGGCGACTAGGCCTCGTCCGCTGATCGCGCCATCCCTCGCTGCCGCGACCGATGTAGATATCTGTGTTGAAATCACTGACCGACAACAAGCTCAACGTGCTGCTCGCCGCAGCTCCCCTGTCGTGGGTGCTCGTCGCGACCGCGCCGGGCTCCGCGTGGATCTTTCTGACGGCGGCGATTTCCCTGATCCCGCTGGCGGGCCTCATCGGCCTCGGGACCGAGCAGCTGGCGCGCCGATCCGGGCCGGCGCTGGGCGGGTTCCTCAACGCCACGTTCGGCAATGCCGCGGAGCTGATCATCGCCCTCGTCGCGTTGCTCGATGGCCGCGTCGGCCTCGTCAAGGCGTCGATCACCGGCAGTATCGTGGGGAACCTGCTGCTCGTGCTGGGCGCCTCGTTCTTCGTCGGCGGCCTCGGGCGCCGGTCGCAGAAGTTCGACCGCACGGCGGCGACCAACACGACGTCGATGCTGTTCCTCGCGGTCGTCGCGCTGGTGATGCCGGCCGTTTTCGACCTGGCGCTCTACGGCAACCTTGCGGCGCGGCCGTCCGCGATCGAACGCCTGAGCCTGTTGAGCGCGGCCGTGATGATCGCCGCGTATGCCGGCAGCCTGGTGTACGCCTTCACGTCGCAGCGCGATCTGTTCCGCTCGACGCATCAGGGCAGCCACGAGAGCCCGGCGCTCCCGACCATGTCCGCGATCGGGCTCCTGGCGATCGGCACGATCCTGACGACCCTTCAAGCCGAGATTCTGGTCGGCGAGATGCAGCCGGCGCTCACCCGCTTTGGCCTGTCGGAGCTGTTTGTCGGCGTCATCGTGGTGGCGATCATCGGCAATGCGGCGGAACACTACTCCGCGCTTGCCGCCGCGCGCCGCGACGAGATGACGCTGGCCGTCGAGATCGCCATTGGCAGCAGCGCGCAGATTGCCCTGCTGGTCGGCCCCGCGGTGGTGCTCTACTCGTTCATGATCGGCCACCCGATGACGCTGCTGTTCAACGCGTTCGAGATCGCCGCGATTGCGCTGTCGGTCATCGCGACCGCGCTGGTGGTGGTGGACGGCGAGAGCAACTGGGTCGAAGGCATGCAGTTGTTGGCGGTCTATCTCATCCTCGGCATCGCGATGTACTTCGTGCCGGCCGCGGCCGGTTGAGCTCTGCGGTCGCTCGCGAAGGCGTACGCCGTTCGGGCAATGCGATAATACGGTCGATGGGGGAACTGAGCGATCGCCTGATCGCCGAGCTCGTCGACGCCGTCCGCGCGCAACTTCGGAAGGAGCAGAACGACCGGCTCCGCGACGTCTATCTGATCGGCGACATCGAGAAAGACAACGCCCGCTCGTGCATCGAGCGCCTCCGCGAGCTGGCCCACGAGAACGGCCGCCCGATCACGCTTTACATCAACAGCGCGGGGGGCAACGTCACCGACGGCCTCGCGATTCACGATGCGATCCGCCAGATCGTCAGCCGCGGCATGGAGGTGACGATCGTCGTGCAGGGCATGGCGTACTCGATGGGCTCGATCGTGCTGCAGGCAGCGAGCGAGGGCAAGCGCCTCTCGTTCCCGCATTCCTGGATCATGATTCACGAGCCGGCGAAGTGGGCCGGCTGGCAATCCACCACCGCCGCCGCGCAGCACCTCGAACGCCTGAAGCAGATGCAGGATCAGATCTACCGGATCCTGTCGTCGCGCTCTGGGAAACCGCTGCGGCAGATTATCCGCGACACGAAGCGGACCGACTTTTATCTCGACGCGCAGAAGGCGCTCGATTACGGGTTGATCGATCAGGTTGTGGCCGGTGAGCTGGTCGAGCCGCGGCCGGGCGCCGGCGATCTTCGTGAGGTGGACGCATCGCGCGCAACCGAACCGGAGCCTGCCGCCGAGCCCGCGACGCCGGACATCCCGGCGGCTGCGCGAGACATTTCCTAGCTGCGAGCGGCGCGGGCTAGGCGCGGGCGCCGCGCCACTCCTCGAGCAGGCGCGCGGCATTGCCCGCCACGGAGTGCAGGGTCGGCGTCCATCCGAGGGCGCGCGCGCGGGGGCTCCGCACCACCTGATCCAGCGCCAGCGCATCGGCGTACGCTCCCATTTTCGTCCGTGCCTCTTCGATGGGCACATGGCGCACGTCGGGCCGCACGGAAAGATAGGGCGAGATCGCCGCCACCACATCGTTCACGCGCTCGTCGCCTTCGTCGTTGGCGTGAAAGACGCCGGCCGCATCGTGGTTGACGACCAGCCGGGCGTAGAGATCGGCAAGGTCGCGGTCGTAGACGAGCGGCCACCGGTTGTTGCCGTCGCCGACGACGCGCACGAGGCCCTGCGTCGCCGCCTTGAAGATGTCTCCCACCATGCCGCGTCCGCCGCCGTAGACCACACCTGGGCGGACCACGACCGTGCGCACGCGGTCGCCCGCATCGAGCACGAGCCGCTCGTGCTCGGGACGAAAACCGGCCATGGCAATCGGGTGAACGGGTGCGTCCTCCGCGATCGGCTCGGGCGCCCGGCCGAGAATCCAGACACCGCTCGTATAGATGATGAAGCGCCTGGGTGCCGCGACTGCTCCGCCGGTGCGCGGCCGCTTCGCCGCCGCGATCATCGCCTCCAGCGCGGCGCGCTCGATGGCAGGACCGCGGTTCGACGCGTAGTCGAAGGCCGCGTGGATGTAGCCGTCCTGTGCTTCGGCGCTGCCGTTGAACGACGCGGGATCCGCGAGATTTCCGATCACCGGGTGACCGCCGCGCGCCGAGACGCGGGCCGCCTTCTCGTTGTCGCGCACCAGCGCCGTGACGTCGTGGCTGCCGCGCACGAGCGCGTCGAGGACTGCCGCACCGATGTACCCCGTCGCGCCCGTGAGAAAAATCCGCATGAACCCGTTAGCTT
The DNA here is from genome assembly GCA_036268855.1 of Vicinamibacterales bacterium. Classification (GTDB taxonomy): domain Bacteria; phylum Acidobacteriota; class Vicinamibacteria; order Vicinamibacterales; family CAVVIG01; genus DATATJ01. The sequence continues at coordinate 1,369 of DATATJ010000172.1, read as the reverse complement.
ACTACGCGAACCGACTTTCCAGCATAATTCACCGGTGGCTCGCGACACGCTCATCGACTTCTTCCACGATCTGTCGCGGGCCCGCGGCGATTTCTTGATCCACGACGACGGCTTCCGCAGCCGGCACTATCGATACGACGAGGTTGCGCGCGCGGCGCGAGGGTTCGGCGCGCGCCTCCACGCGCACGGCTTGCGCAAGGGCGACAAGGTGGTCTTCTGGAGCGAGAACCGCCCCGAGTGGATCGTCGCCTTCTGGGGCTGCCTGCTCGGCGGCGTCATCGTCGTGCCGATCGACTATCGGGCGTCGCCAGATTTCCTCGCGCGCGTCACGCACATCGTCGGCGCGCGGATCGTGCTGGTTGGACAGGATGTCCCGCCGCTGCGTGCGGCCATCGACGCAGAAATCTGGCCGCTGCACGATCTGGAGTGGACCGACGGCGAGCCGCCGGCCGTCTCGATCGTGAGAGACGACGTCGCCGAGATCATCTTCACGTCAGGCGCGACCGCCGAGCCGAAGGGCGTGCTCATCACCCACCGCAACGTGTTGGCAAACATCGTCCCCGTCGAGCGCGAAGTGCTCAAGTACCGCAAGTGGGGACGCCCGTTCTTTCCGCTGCGGTTTCTGAACCTGCTGCCGCTCAGCCACATGTTCGGCCAGGCCATGGCGACATTCATCCCGCCGATGCTTCCCGGCATCGTCGTCTTCATGCGGGGGTACAACCCGTCGGACATCGCGGCGCAGGTGAAGAGCCGGCGGATTTCGGTCGTGGTGTCGGTGCCGAAAATCCTCGATGTGCTCAAGGAGCATGTTCTCCGTTTCGCACCCGAAGCGGCGGCGCCGGGGCCGGCGCAGCACGTGGCAAAGCGCTGGTGGCGCTATCGCCGGATCCATCGCGCCTTCGGCCTCAAGTTCTGGGCCTTCGTCGTCGGCGCGGCACCGCTCGACCCTGCGCTCGAGTCGTTCTGGTCCGAGCTCGGGTTCGTCGTGATTCAGGGCTACGGGCTGACGGAGACGGCGCCGATCGTCAGCCTGAATCACCCCTTCGGCACGAAAAAGGGATCGGTCGGCAAGGCGATCGCCGGCGTCGAGGTGAAGATTGCCGATGATGGCGAGATCCTCGTGCGCGGCGAGAACGTGACGCGCGGCTACTTCAACGAAGCCGCCGAGACGGCCCGCGCGTTCGAGGATGGCTGGTTTCACACCGGCGACGTCGGCGAGATCGCGCCCGACGGCCAGATGTTCATCCGCGGACGCAAGAAAGAGATGATCGTCACGCCCGAAGGGCTGAACGTCTTCCCCGAAGACGTGGAGCGCGTCGTCAACGCGATTCCCGGCGTGCGCGATTCCGCCGTGGTCGGCGTGCCGATC